>JBCCZI010000007.1:0-67713 GCA_039187815.1 Pseudomonadota bacterium
CTCGACTTCCAAGCCTCAAATGCCGTGCGCGTGCTGGCCGAGGCCGAGATCTCGGGCTACGGCGTCAGCGCCCGCACCGAGACCGGCGCAAGCGGGGGCCTCATCTATCGCGACGGCGCCTTCTATCTCAGCGATCCGGTGATCGAGACGGTGACCCTCACGCCGGGCGAGAGCGAGCCCGAGACCCCGGTCGGCGCCTTGACCGGTGCGCTGCTCGGCGCGGTCGAGCGCGGGCTCGGCGCGGCAGGCGGGGCCGAGGCGCTGTCCCAGCTGCTCGATGCGGCCGGTCCTGAGATACGCGCCGCAATGCGTGACGCCTTGGCCCATCTTCTGGAGAAGACCCCGCTCTATACCCTGAGCGGCCAGGGCATGGTCCAAGACATAGCCGCCCTGGCGCTCCAAGAGATCCGCTTTACCGAGACCGAAGCCATTGCCGTGATCGACCCCGCGCGGGCGTTTCGCGCCTATCTGATCGGCCTCGGCATTGGGTTCGCCATCCTCGCGGCCTTGCTTGCCATGGGGCGCCGCCGCGACTGATTTCCAACACCCCCACGATTTGCTAGAACCGCGTCCCAATGCGGCGCTGAGCGAGGTAACGCCATGTCCGACGCCTTCACCCTGTCCCCGATCCCGCGGCTTGTCGTGGTCCGCGCTGGCGGCGCGATCATTGGCGAGAGCCGCAACGCCCTCTCGCTCAAGGAAGGGCGCTTGCCGGAGCGGATCTATATCCCCCGCGAGGATATCGGCATGGCCTTTCTCGAGCCGTCCGAGACCCGGACCCGCTGTCCGCACAAGGGCGAGGCGCAATACTATTCGATCGTCGCCAAATCGGGACCCATCCCCGATGCGGGCTGGTCCTACGAGGACCCGGTCCCAGCGGCCGAAGCGATCCGCGGGCACCTCGCCTTCTCCCATGAGAAGGTGACGGTGGAAGCGCTGTGAGGGGGCTCGCTGCCATCGCTGTCGGCGCGGCGTTTCTGCTGGGGGCCGACGGCGCCTTGGCCGAAGCGCCGCCCCGCACGCTCACGGTGAGCGCCACGGGCGAGGCCGCGGGGGTGCCGGACCGGGCGATTGTCACGCTCGGCGTCGAGCAACAGGCGCGCACGGCGGGCGCGGCGCTACGCACAAACTCAACCGCAACGGCAGCGCTGATCGAAGGTTTGCGCTCGGCAGGCGTGGCCCCGCGGCAGATGCAGACCTCTGGACTCTCTCTGCGCCCGGTCTATGGAAACTACGGCTCGAGCAAGAGCGGCCCGCCGCGGATCGAGGGCTTTACCGCCTCGAACCGGCTGACCGTTGAGATTGTGGCCCTCGACAGCCTGGGCGGCGTGTTGGACGCCCTGGTCGAGGCGGGTGCGAACCGGATCGACGGGCTGCGCTTCACCATCGCGGACCCGGCGCCCTTGATGGCCGAAGCGCGCGCCGACGCGGTGGCCAAGGCGCGGGTGGCAGCGGAGACGATCGCCGCGGCGGCCGGGGTGACACTCGGCCCGATCCAGACGATCACCGAAGGGCGCGATGGGGGGCGTCCCCAGCCCTTTGATGGGCCGGTGTCGGCCTTGCGCGCCGAAGCGGTGGCGGTTCCCATCGAGCGGGGCGAGAGTGTGATCCGCGCCTCGGTCTCGGTCATCTGGCAGATCCAGTCCGAGTGAGCGCCTAGCCGGTCTTCGGCAGAATTGCCGCCCGCACGGCCTCGAGCAGGGCGGGATCTGCAAAATCGCCGAGACCGCCCGCGGATCTGAGGGGGGCAGGCCGGTCCAAGACCCGGGCCAATTCCACGGCCGTATCGGCGACAAAGACCCCCGGGCGGGTGCCGAAATGGCGGGCGGTCGCCAGCTGGTGATCGTTGCGGTGCTCTCCCATATCGGCGCGGCGCGGCATCACGATCAGCGGCTTGGCCAGGCTGAGCGCTGTGATGATCGTCCCCATGCCGGCATGCGAGACGACCACATCTGCCTCGGCGAACCGTGCCTTGTGCTCAGCCGGGGCGAGATGGGGGATCGATGTGAAATGCTCGGGCCGGTAGCCGCCCCTGCCCCCTCCGGTCCCAGGGTCTGGGACTTGGGCGATGACCTCTGCGCCGCGACCGGTCTTGGCGCACCAGGCGTCGAGTGCCTCCACGAGCCGGTCAAATGGTAGCTGCGTGCCAAGGGTCAGGAAGATCACAGGACGGCCCCCCGGTGCTCGGGCCCGCCCACCTTGGCCAGATGTGGCCATTGCGTCAGCCACAGATCCGCATGACGCCCGGCCTTGGCGCCCGAGAGGGACAGGGTCTCGGCATTGGCGATGCTGTCGATCCAGACCGTGCGAGCACCGATCAGCCGCCCGAGGCGGAGCGCAAAATAGCCCGGCGCGGCCCCGGTCGTCACGATCGCGTGCGGCCGCACGCGCAGCACCAGCCAGGCCATCTCGGCCGCTTGGCGCATCAGCCGCAGCTTTTGCCACCGGTTCGCATCGGTCACCGTTCGGTAGCCAGGCACAGGCTCCTGGCGCGCGTCGGCATCGGCGGCAACCTCGTCGGCATAGCCGGGATCCGTCGTCACATAGGTGACCGCACAGCCTTGCCAGGCGGGACGCATACGAAACAGCTGCACCCAGTGCCCCCCTGCCGATGCGACCGCCAGGACCCGTTGGCTCACCGCCCTTGCCCCAGGACCTGGAGCAGATAGCTGCCATAGCCCGATTTCTTGAGCCGCTCGCCGGCCGCCTCTAGGGCGGCGTCATCGATCCAGCGCTGGCGCCAGGCGATCTCCTCGGGCGCGGCGATCTTGAGCCCCTGGCGCGCCTCGATGGTCTGCACGAACTGGCTCGCCTGGAGCAGGCTGTCGAAGGTGCCCGTGTCAAGCCAGGCATAGCCACGGCCCATCAGCTCGACATAGAGATCTCCTCGCTCAAGATAGGCTCGATTGACATCGGTGATCTCGAGCTCACCGCGCGCCGAGGGCTGCACCGCCGCCGCAATGTCGAGCACGTCATTGTCATAGAAGTAGAGGCCGGTGACGGCATAGTCAGATTTCGGCTGGCTCGGCTTTTCCTCGATGTCCTTGGCACGCCCGTCGGGATCGAAACTCACCACACCATAGCGCTCGGGATCCTGCACGCGGTAGCCGAACACCGTGGCGCCTTGACGCCGCGTAATGGTCCTGGCCAGCAGCTCGGAAAAGCCACCGCCGAAAAAGATGTTGTCGCCCAGAACCAAGGCGACCGGGTCCGCGCCGACAAAGCTGCGTCCGATGGTGAAGGCCTGGGCCAGCCCCTCGGGCTTGGGCTGCTGGGCATAGGTGAGATTGAGGCCCCATTGCGCCCCGTCTCCCAACAGGGCGTGGAATTGCGGAGCGTCCTTGGGCGTCGTGATGATCAGCACATCGCGGATGCCGGCAATCATCAGCACCGACAGCGGGTAATAGATCATCGGCTTGTCATATACGGGCAGCAGCTGCTTCGAGACCCCGAGTGTGATCGGATGCAGCCGCGTGCCCGAGCCGCCGGCCAGAACGATGCCCTTCATGCCTTCCCCTTCTCGTGCAGCCCCCAAGGGTCCCGATACCGCATCGGCGCGCAGGCGACCAGCCCAGGTGCGCCCACCCCTTGTGAAAGGCGCATTTCTCACAGTATGAGGGCCGGATGCGGGACGGCATCGAGGATATGGCGCTGATTGCGCATGGGGCGCCCGTGCTCGAGGTGGAGATCCATGGCGTGCGGGCCGCCCGGCTCTCGCAGGCCGCCGCTCTCGGGCTCCCGGTGCCGCCGGCGCTTGTGCTCGGTGGCGCGGCCTTGGAGCGGGTGGCGGGCGATCCCACCGGTTTGGCCGATGCGATCGCCCCGCTCGAAGCCACGGCCGGAGCGGCTCTCGGTGACCCCGATCAGCCGTTGCTGCTGGCCGTCCGCCCGGGCCTTCCCGGGGCAGGCGCCATCGTCCCGGCCGTTTTGAACATCGGCCTTGGTCCCGCGATCCAGACATCGCTGGTCGAGCGGGTTGGTCTGCGGGGGGCAGCGGATCTTCGCCGCCGGTTCGTGCAGAGCTATGGCGCTGGGGTCTTGGGGGTCGAGAGCGACAGCTTCGAGTTCGCGCTGCATGATCTGCTGAAAGCCGTCGGTGCCGAGAGCGATGCCGATCTCGAGGCCGAGGCGCTTGAGGACCTGACCGCGCGATGCCTGGCGCTGATTGCCGAGCGCGGCGGCGCGATCCCAACGGATCCGGGGCAACAGCTGGCCGCCGTTCTGGCCAATGGCTTGCGCGCCTGGACGGCGCCCCGGGCCGATCTTCGCCGCCGGGCCCGCGGCATCCCAGACACCACGCCGCTCAGCTTGATCGTGCAATCCATGGCGCTCGGCATCGGCATGGGGCAGTCCGGTGCGGGCAGCGCAACACGGCGTTGCGCGCGAACGGGCGCTGTCCAACCGTCAGGCCGCTATCTGGCGCTGGCCCAAGGAGAGGAAGCGTTGATGGGCCTGCGCACCCCCACGGTCCTCAGCGCGGAGGAGCGGCGCGCGCTTGGCCTCATCCGACCCGCCATCGAGGAGAGCGCCCCAGCGGTCCACGCCCAGATCACCGAGATCGCCGAGCACCTCGAGCGCGCCTTTGGCGACAGTCACGCGCTGGACTTCGTTGTGGAAAACGGCGCAGTCTCGTTGCTGGAGCTCGCCCCCATGCGCCGCAATGCCCGGGCCGCCTTGCGCATCGCGGTGGAGCTCGCCGACGCCGGGCCATTGTCGCCCAGCGATGCGGTGCTGCGTGTGGATCCCGGCCACGTGGTCGACCATCTCCATCCCTCGATGGTCCCGGGCCAGCGCGCCGATATCATGGGAACAGGGCTGGCGGCCTCTCCGGGAGCGGCCTCCGGTGCGCTCGTCTTCTCGTCGGATGCCGCCGAGGCCGCGTCGGCCCGGGGCGAGCCGGCGATCCTGGCCCTGATCGAGACCGGGCCCGAGGATATCCGCGGCATGCATGCGGCCGCCGGCGTCCTGACCGTGCGCGGTGGGATGACCAGCCATGCGGCGCTGGTCGCGCGCGGTTTGGGGCGACCCTGCGTGGTTGGCGCCCGCGCGCTCCGGCTCGAGCCTCAGGCCGAGCGCCTCTCCGCCCCCGATGGCCGACAGTTCGGCCCGGGCGATATCGTCACCGTCGACGGCACCGAAGGCCGCGTGATCGCCGGCACGGTCGAGACCCAAGCGCCAGAGATCACCGGCGCCTTCGCCCGCCTGATGGATTGGGTGGATGAGCGGCGGCGGCTCGAGATCCGTGCCAATGCCGACACCGAGGCCGATGCCGCCACGGCCCGCCGCTTTGGCGTCGGCGGGATCGGGCTTTGCCGCACCGAGCACATGTTCTTCCAGCATGGCCGCATCGCCGCCATGCGCGAGATGATCATGGCCGAGACCGAGGAGGCCCGGCGCACCGCCCTGGCGCGCCTGCGCCCCATGCAGCGCGCCGATTTCGCCGCGCTCTTTCGTGAGATGGCCGGCCTGCCGGTCGTCGTCCGCCTGCTCGATCCGCCGCTGCACGAGTTCCTCCCCCGCGGCGAGGCCGATATGGCCGAGATCGCCGATCTCCTCGGCCTGCCCACCGCGCGGGTCAAGCAGCGCGCGCTCGAGCTTGCCGAGTTCAACCCCATGCTGGGGCGGCGCGGCTGTCGGATCGGCATCGCCTTTCCCGAGATCTACGAGATGCAGACCCGCGCGATCTTTGAGGCCGCCGCCGAGGCCGGGGCCGCCACCGGCTCTCCCGTGCGCCCAGAGATCATGCTGCCGCTCATCTCGGCTGTGCGCGAGCTCGAGGTCATCCGCGCCCGCATCGACGCCATCGCCGCCGAGATGGTCGCCGCAGGCCGGCCCGTCGCCTATACCGTCGGCGTGATGATCGAGACACCGCGGGCCTGCTTGCGCGCCGGAGACATCGCGGCGCGGGCCGATTTCCTCAGCTTTGGCACCAATGATCTGACGCAGATGCTCTATGGCCTCAGCCGCGACGATGCGGGGCGGTTCATGCCCGACTATGTCAGCCAAGGCGTGTTTGCCCACGACCCCTTCCACCGGATCGACGAAGAGGGCGTCGGCGAGATCATCCGCATCGCCATAGACCGGGCCCGAGCCGCCCGCCCGGGCATCTCGATCGGGCTCTGCGGCGAACATGGCGGCGACCCGGCCTCAATCGATTTCTGCGAGCGCGCGGGCTTTGACTATGTCTCCTGCTCTCCGTTCCGGCTGCCCGTTGCCCGATTGGCCGCGGCGCAGGCTCGGTTGCGGCACGGCTCGTGAGCCCGCTTGCCGACGTGGTCAAGGGCGGCAAGCGCGCTCTAGCGCTCGCCTTGTCGGAGCTGGAGACACGCCCCGGTGACCCAAAAGTCACCGCGCTCCTGGATCTGGCCTTCAACGCGCCTCGCGGGCCGGCGATCGGGCTGACAGGCCCACCTGGTGTCGGCAAGTCCACCCTGGCCGATGCGCTTATCCGCGCCTGGCGGGCCCGCGGCCTCAGCGTCGGAGTGATCGCGGTCGATCCCTCGTCCCGCGCCTCCGGGGGCGCGCTGTTGGGAGACCGAACACGGATCACGACCGATCCCGAGGATGGCGGCGTCTTCTTGCGCTCGATGGCCGCGCGCGATCGGCTGGGCGGGGTTGCGGCCATCACCTGGCCCGCCATGGTGCTCATGCGGGCCTTGTTCGACCGGGTGCTCGTCGAGACGGTCGGCGTCGGCCAGTCCGAGACGGCGATCGCGGGGCTCTGCGACACAACCGCGCTCTGTGCCCAGCCCGGCTCCGGCGATGCGCTTCAATTCATGAAGGCGGGCGTGATGGAAGTCCCCGACCTCGTGATCGTGACCAAGGCCGATCTCGAAGCGCTGGCACGGCGCGCGGTCGCCGATCTGAAGGGGGCCCTCTCGGTCACGAGCGGCGAGGCGAAGGCGCCGGAGGTTCTCGCCTGCTCGGCGCTCGATGGGCGCGGCATCGACGAAATCGTGACTGCTTTGGCGCGCTTGGAGCCTGCAGGACACCGTTCGCATCGGCATCGGGCGCAAGCGGCTGCATGGGCGCAATCGGCGATAATGGAAGCATTTGGGCACGCGGGCGTCGCGGCCTTGGCGCGACAATCCGCCGATCCGTCCCAGCCCTTTGCGGCCATGTCCGCGCTTCGCCTGCGGCTGGATGCGGCCGTCGCGCAAGCCCTCCAGGATCTAGACGGCACAGGCCTCGCGCGAGACGCATAGCGGGCTCCCCTTTTCAATCCGCTGCCGACAGGGTAAAGGAGCGCTGATTGGTTCGAGGGCAACCGCTCTCGGAACCGCTCCGTATTTTCTGGTCGGGGCGGTGCAGACCCGGGGGGTCCACAATGCGTGAGTATTGCATGGCGCCAGGCGCCAGAACCATTTTGCGTCGTCTTCGCGTCTGCGGTTTGGCCGGCGCGCTGATCGCCGCCATCGGAGCGCCGTCGGCCGCGGATACCGGGCGCGAGGGCAGCCTCCTCGCGGCGGGCGCCGTGCGCGGCTTGGCCAACCTGATCGACACCGAGCGGGCCGCTCTTGCCGCGTTCACCTCAACCGAGATGTTCCAGCACGTGATCGGCCTTCCGCGCCGCGCCGGGAATATGCCGGGCGGAGACCACAGCACCTATCAAGCGCGGCTCGAAGCGTTGGCCGACCAGGACATGCGCGCCGCCTCCGAGGCCGAGGGCGCCCAGGCCCAGGCCGTGACCGCGTTGCTGAGCGCGGACAACGGAGGCGCAATCGATCTCTCTGCGATCGAACAGGTCCGGGTCGGCAAGCCGACGGCGGATTGGCAGTGCCTCGCCGAGGCGCTCTACTTCGAGTCGCGCGGTGAGACCCTGATCGGCCAGATGGCCGTCGCCGAAGTCATTCTGAACCGCGTCGACAGCAGCAAGTTTCCCAACAGTGTCTGCGGCGTCGTGCGCCAGGGCGAGAGCCGGGCGGGCTGCCAGTTTTCCTATCGCTGCGATGGTCGCTCGGACCAGCCACGCTCGAAGAGCGCCTTTGACCGGGTCGGCAAAGTTGCCTGGGTGATGCTGCAAGGGCGGCCGCGGATCCTGACCGACAAGGCAACGCACTACCACGCCCTGCATGTCTCACCACGATGGGCGCGCAAAATGGTGCGGACCGCCAAAATCGGCGATCACCTGTTCTATCGCAAGCGGCTGGTGATCTCGCGCCGCTGACGCCGGCCAGTCGCCGGCGTCAGCGGCGAGATGCAGCGGGCTTACTCGGCCGCGCGCGGAAGACGCGCCAGCTTGCACTGCGCCCACAAACTTTCGAGCGCCTCGGCCAGCCGGTCGATATCGCCATCTGAGTGCAGCGGTCCTGGCGTGAAGCGCAGCCGTTCGGTGCCCTTCGGCACCGTTGGATAGTTGATGGGCTGCACGTAGATCCCCCACTCATCGAGCAGTAGATCCGAGATCCATTTGCACTTGTGCGGATCGCCCACCATCACGGGCACGATGTGGGAGGGGTTCTCGAGATGCGGCAGGCCGATCTCGTCCAGCTTCGCGCGCAGCCGTGCCACCCGATCACGTTGGCCTTGGCGCTCGACCCCCGAAGCCTTGAGATGCCGGATCGCCGCGCGCGCGCCAGCCGCGACCGACGGCGGAATGGCGGTGGTGAAGATAAACCCGCTCGAAAAGCTGCGAACAAAATCGCAGAGCGCCTTGGTCGCCGTGATGTAGCCGCCCATCACCCCAAAGGCCTTGCCGAGCGTGCCCTCGATCACGGTCACGCGGTCCATCAGGCCGCGCTCTTCGGCCACGCCGCCGCCGCGCGGGCCGTACATGCCAACCGCATGCACCTCGTCAAGATAGGTCATGGCGCCGTAAGCATCGGCCAGATCGCAGATCTCCTCGATCGGCGCGATGTCTCCGTCCATGGAATAGACACTCTCAAAGGCGATCAGTTTCGGCCGGGCCGGGTCGATCTCCTTGAGATGGCGCTCGAGGTCCACCAGATCGTTGTGCTTCCAGATCCGCTTTTCGGCGCGCGAGTGCCGGATGCCCTCGATCATCGAGGCGTGGTTCAGGGCATCCGACAGCACCACACAGCCCGGCAAGCGCGAGGCCAGCGTGCCAAGGGCCGCCCAGTTCGACACATAGCCGGATGTGAAGAGCAGCGCGGCCTCCTTGCCGTGGAGATCCGCAAGCTCGTGCTCAAGCTCCACATGATAGCGGTTCGTGCCCGAGATGTTGCGCGTGCCGCCCGCACCCGCGCCGCACTCATCCAGCGCGGTGCGCATGGCCGCCAAGACGTCCGGATGCTGGCCCATGCCGAGATAGTCGTTCGAGCACCAGACCGTGACCTCGCTGCGGCCATCGTCGTCCTTGCGACGGGTCGCCCGCGGGAAGCTGCCGCAATGCCGCGCCAGGTTGGCAAACACCCGGTAGTTTCCTTCCTCGCGCAGCGCATCCAGGCTGTCCTGGAAAAAGGCTTGGTAGTCCATGCGGTCCGTCCTCCACGTGTTGCCAGTTGGGGTCACACCCGGTCCGTCGTTAGGGTCGATCTACGTCGCGCATCCCGGCTCGGCAACATCCAGCGCCAGAGTGCGGCATCACGAAGCGGCAAAACGAGCAGCCAGTGCTCGATCAGGGCCAAGAGCGTCAGCATGCCCAGCAAAGCAAAGCCAACGGTGCTCTCCATGGTCTGCGCCGCATAGGCCCGCTCGCCCCACCCGCCGACCGCGCAGGACAGCGCGGTGATCGAGATGGGAAACATCAGGTTCATGGGGCGGTCGCGGAAATAGCTCTTCAGGTGGTCCAAGCTCTCCGGGATCAGCTCGGCGGCGAGATTGGGCACGCCGAGAAAGAGGTTCAGCTTCGCGCTGATCCGCGCAAAGAACAGCGTTAGGAACGTCCAGAGACCGAACTGGTTGGGCTCGTTCCAGCTGAGCGCCCCGAGGAGAACGGCCGTCAGCAAAAGCGCGAGCTCATGCCAAGCCAATGCCTCTACGGCAAAGCGAAAGCGTTGCCAGCCTCCCGCCTCGCTGGGGCAAGGGCTCCGCCGGGGTCCCGTGATCGCGCCGGTCAGAAACGCGAATTCGTGCCATCCCCAAATCGCGATCGCCGCGGAGAAAGCCACGTAAACGCCGGCCAGCGACGTCTCCTGTGCCGCCCATCCAAAAGCGATCACCGCGCCCGACAACAGGGGCAGCGACAAGGCCATCACACCCGCCAGCGCCCGGCGCGGCAAGCCGACGGCGACGAGAATGCCGCCGGTGCCAGCCCACCAGAGAAATAGGGCAAATCCGAGCGCTGTCGCGATCTCGGCCATGCGTTACCAGACGGGTTCCAGCCGGCTGGAGGCGGGCAGTGTGCTCCGCTTGACCGGCAGGCAGTAGAGCCTTGCAAAGATCGCGCCGGCCCGCGCCGCGAGACCCGCCTTGCGCACCCATTTCAGCACGCCGCCGCGTTCATCCGCATCCGCCATCGCCATGCTGACACGCGTGAGCCTGTCAAACAGCTTCCAGATGGTCGGGTTGTCGAGATCGATCTGGATCGGGAAACACTGCTTCGTGATCTCAGAGGTCAGCGCCAGCACCCGCCGATCATACTCTTCGATCGAGATCCCAAGCGCCTTGTGGAAGGCCGGACGGGCATGATCGCGCACATACATGGTCGCGTAGACGGCGAGCAGGAAGAACCGGATCCACAAGACATTGCCGCCCCGCAAGAGATGCGGGTTCGCCCGCATCAACAAGCTGAAGGCCTCCCCATGGCGGAACTCGTCGTTGCACCATTCCTCGAACCACTTAAAGATCGGGTGAAAGCGCTGCTCAGGATGTTTCTCAAGATGCCGGAAGATCGTGATGTAACGCGCGTACCCGATTTTCTCGGATAGATACGTCGCATAGTAGATGAACTTGGGCTTGAAGTAGGTGTACTTCTTGGTACGGGTCAAAAAGCCCAAGTTCACGCCGATCCCGGCCTCTTTCAACGCGTCGTTGATAAAGCCCGCATGGCGCGCTTCGTCCCGCGACATATAGCTGAACAGCTCACAGATATCCGGGTTGCTGCCGCGCTTCTTCATTTCCTTGTAGAGCACGCAGCCCGAGAACTCGGCCGTCAGCGAACTGACCAAGAAGTCGATCAGCTCCTTGTGCAGCTCCGGATCGAGCGCATCGAAGTCGATCTCGTCCCAATCCTCGGTCTTCTTGAAGTGCTTCTTGTTCGGGTCTGCCTTCATCTCGGCGATCAGCCGGTCCCATTCCTCGCGCACCGAGGAGACATCGAGGCGATCCATCTCATCGAAATCGGTGGTGTAGAAGCGCGGCGCCAGCAGAGTCGTCTGCTGCGCCATCGCCGTGGTCTCGTTGACGCCGGCCTCTCGGGCCACCGCCGCCAGATCCGCTTGGACGTTCATAGCCGGGCCTCCTCGGAAAAGCTGAACTCGCAGAGTTCCATGAATTCCAGGTCGCCGGTCGCTCGGGTCCAGAGGCGTTCGAGCAAGGTGGCCCGGGTCACGGTGGCGTCGCGGCGGATGGTCGCGGTCTCACCGTATGGGACCGCGATCTCCTGGCCGTGGACCACGACCTCATCACCTGGCTGGATCTTGACATCGCCATCGAGAATCACGTGCGCGTGCAAACTCTCAAAGGTGTGGCTGATTTCGACGGTACACGGCGTGGTGAAACGCGTTCGGCTCATCCATCTGTCAATCATAGCGCATCCTCCTGTCTGTCACGTATATCGGACATCAACAGGGCGAATGTTGCAAGGTTGTCGGACCCGAAGCCGCGGAGGTCCGCCCGCCAGCCGGTGAGCGGATCGATCAGCGCCAGCTTGCCGGCGTCAAAGACCAGCAGCTCGACCGGCGCGTCCTTGGGTACGCCCGCCAAGCCGCGGCGATAGCTCAGCGCTCGAACGATGCCGCGCACGAACCCGTCCTTGCCGTGCGCCAGTTCGCTGGTCACCGCCCCACTCTCGGGATCATAGACCCGAGTGCCGCCGCCCTCGATCGGCTCGAGCGCGAGGGCATAACGCGCCGTCGCCTCGGCGATTGCGGGCGGCTGGCCCACGGGCTCGACCCCGGCCAGGCGCAGGATCGTGACGCCTATCAGCGTCGTGAGCACCAGCCCTCCGGCGCCCAACAACAGCGGACGGGGGATGCGTTCGGGTTCGGTGCGGGGCACGGGCTCTCTCCTTCAGCTCACTCGGCGGCGACCAGGCCAGGATCGGCCCGCATCGGTTGCGCGTCGACCGGCGGTGCATCGGATGAGGGCGCGGCTCGGTTCACCTCGGCATCCCGGAGCGCATGTGCCAGGATCTCAGCGACCCGTCCGGCATCGGGCACCGCCCGCAATGCCGGCTCGGCCCGCCCGAAACGCCAGGGCCGTACATGCGGCCAGAGCATAAGATAGGCGAGCCGCGTGCTGCCGGTCAGCGTCAGGGGAAGATCGCCCGACCCGTCCCGGTGGCAGCGCAGCGCCGCCGAGCCGATCCACCGATACGGCAGGTTGAGCGTCACCGTCAGCGCGACCCCGATCCGCATGGCGACCCGGCGCGTGGTGATGGTGTAGATCGTCGCGCGCGCGGCCGACCAGGCCATCAGCGTCAGAACGCCGGCCGCAGCGAGACCCATCACCAGGAGCATGGCCAGACCGGCCACGATCTCGGCCGGGGCCTGGTCCGTGACCACCCCATCAATCCCCCGCCAGAGGCCGAGGACGGCAAAGTAGAGCACGACCAGGCGCACCCCGAAGGCCCGCCAGGCCAGCGAGCGCCAGGCGGGCGCGCCCTGCCAAAGAATGCGCTCCCCTTCGGGCGGACGTTCGGGCAGGCCGCGCACCGGCTCCACCTCGATGTCCTCATTGCCGCGAAGCTGGATCACAGCTGGCTCTCCACCCGCCATTTGTCGGCATAGAGTTTGCCGCCACACCAGTAAGCCGAGATCTTGTCCTCTTCGAGCATGGTGATCAGCTCGGGGTTTTTGGTCACCGGCACGCCCGAGAACTGATGCGATTTCAGCGCGTGCACCTTGACGCTGTCGCTCCACCAGCTGACGACGCAGAGCGTGAAGGGGATGAGGCGCGACGTGCCGTCCTCGAGTCCGATCTCCAGATACCGGATGAGCTGCTCGGATTTGTCGACCCAGAGATCGCTGACCGTGCCACCCTGCTCACCATCGGCGCCGATGACCGCATGGCCGATGATGTTGCCGCCCTTTGAGGCAAAGGCGAACTCGGGCGCGACCCGCATCGGCACGATTTTGGCGTGGCCCTCAACCGTCAGATCCGGCTCGTCATGGCGCAGGCAATAGGCCGCCGGCCCGATGCCATCGGCCAACGGATCGCCCGTGGGCTCCCACGGCGCGCCGGAGAAGGCCGCCACCTTGCGCATGGCGAACTGGCGCGTCTCGCGGTCGTTCGGATCGGGCTTGGTCACCTCACCCTTGCCATGGGGCAGCTTGTAGGTCGTGGGCGAGGGCATGCCATAGGGCCGATCGCCCGCATCCTTGCCCGTCACCTCGGATTCGAGCGGATAGCCCTCGCGCATGTTCTCGCGCTGGATCCAGATGATCAACCCGAAGAAGAACAACCAGAACAGGTAGAGGGCCACCTGCGCAAAGTCGATATTGCCAACGATTGTTGAGGTCATGACAGGGTCTCCCATTCGCGTGTCATGCAGGGAACTCCGAGAGGCCAAAGCGCTCTGACCTCCCTGGCGTGCGGCCGGTGCCGCGGCGAACCAGCGGGCCAATGGCGGCCAGCGTGGCAAAGAGCAAAAAGATCTCGAGGTGGTAGACGACCGAATAGCCGACGGCGGGGTCCATCATGGCAGTGCCAAGCGCCCCGGTCTCCGCCACGGCCGAGACGGCATCGCGGAGCGCGCCGCCGGCAAAGAGGCCAAGCCCCGCAGCGGTCGCCTGGGCGGCGCCCCATGCGCCGAGCGCGAGGCCCGATCGCCCACCCTCACCGAGCTTCATGGCTGCCGTGAGCGTGCCGACCGCGAACAAGCCGCCGCCAAGCCCGATCAGCCCCGCACCCGTGCGGAACAACAAGGGCGACCCCAGCGGGTCGGCAAAGATCACCGCCGAGAACGCACCGACCCCGATGACACAGCCAATGGCCGCCAAGCCGCAGGCATCCCAGCCGCGCGACAGCGCGCGGGCCGCAGCTGCAAAGCCCACCAACGAGCCAAACGCCCACAGCGCCGTCAGCGCCGTGGTATCGCCAACCGACAGGAGCAGGATCTGCCCGCCATAGGGCTCGAGCAGGATATCTTGCATGGAGAAGGCCAGCGTGCCGAGCACCACAGCAGCCAGCAATCGGCCCGCGCGCCCGCCCGCCATCAGATCGGCCCAAGCCTCGTGGAAAGGAGGCCGCGGGGCCGAACGCTCGGACCGCGTCATCGGCTTCACATGCTCTTGGCGCCAAAGCGCCACGAGGTTCAACCCAAGCGTGATCAGCGCCGAGGCCTGGATCACTTGGATCAGCCGCAGCTGGCTGAAATCGCTCAGCAACCAGCCAAAGAGCCCGGCCGAGACGCCCATGCCGACCAACAGCATCACATAGAGCAAGGCCACGACCCGGGGGCGTTTGTCCTCGGGCGCCAAGTCGGTGGCCAGCGCCAGCCCAGCCGTCTGGGTCATGTGCACGCCGGCGCCCACCAAGAGGAAGGCCAGGGCGGCCCCGGCCGGCCCCGCCCAACTCGGCCCCGTCGTCTGATCCCCCGACAGAACGATTAGCGCAAAGGGCATGATCGCCAAACCGCCGAACTGGGTCAGCGAGCCGAACCAGATATAAGGCGTGCGCTTCCAGCCGATCGCCGAGCGATGGGTGTCCGAGCGAAAGCCCAGCAGCGCGCGGAAGGGCGCCACCAGCATCGGCAGCGCTGCCATCAGCGCCACCAGCCAGGCAGAGACGCCGAGCTCAACGATCATCACCCGGTTGAGCGTGCCGGTCAGCAGCACCATCGCCATGCCCACGGACACCTGGAACAGCGAGAGCCGCAAGAGCCGCGCGAGCGGCAGGTCCTCGCTCGCCACATCGGCAAACGGCACCAGCGCCCGCCCGGCGGTGTTCCAGAATTGTGTCCGGGGAGAAGGCTCGGTCATGGGCGGACAAGCTCCAAGCCGTGAGAGATGTAGAAGCCGCGAGAGACCCGCCCGGTGCGGGCTGGAACCCACCCGTCGAGCGCTTCAGAAGAGCGCAGCGCCTCATGCAAGCGACGCTCCGCAATCGGCTGGATCGCCGGTGAGCGATCCGACCGCGGAAACAGCTTTCCAGCGGTGTGCATCGCGGCCAGCAACGGTGTGCGCGGCGCAAAGGTGAAGACGATCGAGCCTCGGGTCACACGCGCCAGACGGCCAAGCGCGCCGACAATGTCCCGCGGGCCGTAGTGGATCAGGCTGTCCATCGCGACCACATGGTCGAACGCCCCGAGCGTGCCATCGAGCATGTCTCCGGTGCGCCAGTCGATCCGGTCTCGGAGCTCGGGCGGCGTGCGCTCGGCGGCCACGCTGAGCAACGAGCCCGCCACGTCCACCGCAACGACCTCCGCCCCGCGCCGGGCCGCCTCGAGCGCCAACGCCCCGGTCCCGCACCCGGCATCGAGCACGCGGCGCCCCGCGAGATCCTGGGGCAGCCAGGAGAGCAGCGCCTCCCGCATCTCCGTCCGCCCAGCCCGCACCGTCTCACGGATCCGCGACACGGGCGCATCCGAGGTGAGGCGCGCCCAGGTCTCGGACGCGGTGCGGTCGAAATAGTCGCGCAAACGTTCGCGCTGCTGGGTGTAGGAGGTGGTCTCAGCCATCAGTCAAACCCCAACAGCTCAAAGATTTCGCGGTCGGGCAGCGGGGCGGGCGCCATGGGCTCGGTCCCGGCCCAAAGCGTCTCGGCCAGACGCACATATTCTTTCTGGACCGCCACCACCTCGTCGGACTGCTCCATCTCGAACAGCGTGCATTTTTTGAGCCGCGAGCGGCGAAGCGCGTCGAGATCCGGCAAATGCGCCAGGCGCCGAAAGCCCACCGTGTCGCAATAGCGGTCGACCTCGTTGGTCTCGCGGCTGCGATTGGCGACACAGCCCGCGAGGCGCACGGCATAGTTCGCCGACTTCGCCTGAACCGCCGCAACGATCCGGTTCATGGCATAGATCGAGTCAAAATCGTTTGCGGTCACGATCAGCGCCCGCTCGGCATGCTGGAGCGGGGCGGCAAACCCGCCGCAAACCACGTCGCCGAGCACGTCGAAGATCACCACATCGGTGTCCTCGAGCATGTGATGCTCCTTCAGCAGGCGCACGGTCTGGCCGACCACATAACCGCCGCAGCCGGTGCCCGCCGGAGGACCGCCCGCCTCGACGCACATCACACCGTTGTAGCCTTCGTAGACGAAATCTTCGGGCCGCAGCTCTTCGGAGTGGAAATCCACCTCCGCCAAGCTGTCGATCACCGTCGGCACGAGGCATTTGGTCAGCGTGAAGGTGCTGTCATGCTTGGGGTCGCAGCCGATCTGCAGCACCCGTTTGCCGAGCTTGGAGAAAGCCACGGACAGGTTCGACGAGGTCGTCGACTTGCCAATCCCGCCCTTGCCGTAGACGGCAAAGACCTTGGCGCCCTCGATCTTCATCGAGGGGTCTTGGTGGACCTGTACGCTGCCCTCCCCGTCCTTGCGCGGGCGGCGGCGGGGCAGGCTCGGCGGTGTTTCGAGCGGGGCCATGTCCTCTCCTCAGGCGGTGGCGGCGACGGGGTCGATCCCCTCGAGCCTGTCTTCGAGTTCCTCTCCCGCCGCCTCGAGGGCGGCGAGCGTGTCGGCGTCGGGTGTCCAGTACTGGCGCTCATGCGCCTCGAGCAGACGGTTGGCCATGCGGGCCGAGGCGGCAGGGTTCAACTGTCCCAGCCGCCGGCGCATCTCCTCGTCGAGCACAAAGGTCTCGGACAGACGCTGATAGACCCAGGGGTCCACGGCACCGGTGGTGGCCGACCAGCCGACGGTGTTGGTCACCTGCGCCTCGATCTGGCGCACGCCCTCATGGCCGTGGGACAGCATCCCCTCGAACCATTTGGGGTTGAGCGCGCGGGTGCGTGTCTCGAGCGCCACCTGTTCGGCGAGGCTGCGCACCTTGGCGCCGCCGCGGGTCTGGTCGCCGATATAGACCGGGGCCGCCTCGCCGCGCGCCCGCGTCACGGCGCGGCTGATCCCGCCCAGCGTGTCGAAATAGTGATCGACCGTGGTGACACCGAGCTCCACGCTCTCGAGGTTCTGATAGGCCAGATCCACGCGCCCGAGGATCGAGCCCAGCAACTCGCCCTGCGCCGCCGATTTGCCATCGCGGCCATAAGCAAAGCATTTCCGCCGCTGATAGCTGTCGGCCAGTTCATCCTCTGCGCCCCAACTGCCGGCATCGATCAGGTGATTGACGTTCGAGCCATAGGCGCCCTCGGCATTGGAGAACACCCGCAGCGCTGCGGTGTCCATGTCGCAGGCGTGCTTGGCCTGATGCGCCAGCGCATTGGCGCGCACATGGTTCTGCTCCAAGGGCTCGTCCGCGCTCGCCGCGAGCCAGGCGGCCTCGGCTAGCAGTTTGGTCTGCAGCGGCAACAGATCGCGGAAGATGCCGGAGAGCGTCATCACCACATCGATCCGGGGCCGGCCCAGGGTCTCGAGCGGGATCAGCTCGGCACCCGCCAACCGGCCATAGCCATCGAACCGCGGCCTGGCCCCCATCAGCGCAAGCGCCTGGCCGATGGGCCCGCCCTCGCTCTTGAGGTTGTCCGTGCCCCAAAGCACCAAAGCGATCGAACGGGGCAGCGTGCCCGTGTCCGCCCGGTGGCGCTCGAGCACCAGCTCCGCCTGTGCCGAGCCGTCCCGCAGCGCATAGGCAGAGGGCATCCGGAAGGGATCGAACCCATGGAGATTGCGCCCCGTCGGCAGGATGTCGGGGCTGCGGATCAAGTCGCCTCCGGCCACCGGCGCCACAAATCCACCATCCAAGGCGTGCAGCAACGCGGGCGTCTCAGCATCTTGGGCAAGCAGGCGCGCCGCTTTGGCCAAGCGCTCAAGGAACGGATCTTGCTCCGGATCCGCCGTCTCGCCGCGGCGTCCGGCCGCGAGCCGTTGGATCGTCTCGGCATCGGGGGTGGGGCGGCCCTCGGCTTCGGCCATGGCGCCTGCCATGGCGGCGAGCGTGTCCGCCCGCTCCTCAACCGGCGGGATCCGTCCGATCACGTGTAGACCGTGTGGGATCAGCGTCTCCTCCAGCTCCGCCACCTTGGCCCACAGCGCCGGCACAGCGCGATCCGGATCCGTCCAGCTCGGCTCGGCCTCGGCCAGATCCACATTGGCCGCTTGCGCCTGGATCAACTCGGCCAAGGCCGCGCGTTCCTGCACCGCATGCGGCGCGGCTCCGCGCCAGCGCTCGATCGACGCCTTGAGATCCGCGAGCCCGCGATAGAGCCCGGCCTGCGCCAACGGTGGGGTCAGATGTGTGACCGTTGTCGCCGCCGCCCGCCGTTTGGCCAACGTCCCTTCCGACGGATTGTTCGCCGCATAGAGGTAGATGTTGGGCAGATCTCCGATCAGCCGGTCGGGCCAGCATTCAGCCCCCAGCCCGACCTGTTTGCCGGGCATGAACTCGAGCGCCCCATGGGTGCCGAAATGCAGGACCGCATGGGCATCGAAATCCGTGGCGATCCAGCGGTAGAACGCCGAGAAGGCATGGGTCGGTGCAAAGCTGCGCTCGAACAGCAGCCGCATGGGATCGCCCTCATAGCCAAAGGCGGGCTGCACCCCGACAAACACCTGGCCGAACCGCGCGCCGAGCACATAGGCCTCGCGTCCGTTTGCCTGCTGGCGGCCGGGCGCCGGACCCCATTGCGCCTCGATCTCGGCGAGCCAGGGCGTCTCGCGCACCATGGTCTCGGCCGACACGCGCGCGGCCACATTGGCCTCCTGCCCGTGCTCGGCCGCATTCCCGCCGAGAACCGCGTCGCGCAAGGCATCGACGCTGGCCGGCGGCTCGACGTCATAGCCCTCGGCCTTGAGCGCGTGCAGCAGATTGTGGAGCGAGCGGAAGACCGAGAGATAGGCTGCGGTGCCGATCGCCCCCGCATTGGGCGGAAAGCCGTAGAGCACAACCGCGAGCCGACGCTCGGCCCGTTCGCTGCGGCGCAGGCGGACGATCCGCATGAGCCGGTCGGCCAGCCGGGCGACACGATCCTCACACGGGAGCATGGCACCATTGCCGGAATGGCCGGCGCGGGCCTCACCGCTGCGCCCGCCAAAGACCATCGGCCCGGTCGCGCCGTCGATCTCGGGGATGGCGACCATCATGGTGGCCTCGACCGGCGAGAGCCCATTGGTGGACCGGGCCCAGGTCTCGATCGACTGAAACTCGAGCGCATGGGCTGCGAGATAGGGCACATCGAGCGCCTCGAGCGTCTCACGCGCGGCCGATGCATCATTGTAGGCCGGGCCGCCGACCAGCGAGAACCCGGTCAGCGAGAGAACCGCATCGACGGTCGCCCGCCCGGCATTCTGGAAGTAGGCGTCGATCGCGGGGCGGGCATCGAGACCAGAGGCAAAGGCTGGCACCACCTCGAGCCCGCGGGCCTCCAGCGCGTGGATCACCGCATCGTAATGCGCCGTGTCGCCAGCGAGCAGATAGGAGCGCATCATCAGAAGGCCGATGCGCCCCTGCCGCGGAGCATCGGGCAGGGGCAGATCGCCAGCGGCCTCCGAGAACCGCCCCGGCAAAGCCGGGTGATAGACGCCCGTGTCCGGATAGTCGACCGGAGCGGCGGGCGCGAGCTGGCCCCGGTAGCAAGCGCGCGGGCCGGCCGCGTAGCGGTCGATCAAAAAGCGCACCAAGCTCTCGATGTTTTCGTCCGAGCCCGAGAGCCAATACTGCATGGTCAGGAAGTAGGCGCGCAGATCCTGCGCCTTGCCCGGGATGTAGCGCAGCAGCTTTGGCAGCCGGCGGAGCATCTTCATCTGGCCGGCGCCCGAGCTTGCGCTCTCCCCCCCCTTAGGCTTGCCGCGAAGGCGTTTGAGCAGCTTGCGGATCCCGGTGGCTGGGCGGTCCATGCGCAAATCGCCGAGGCGCGTGATGCGCGTGACCTCGGGGGCCGAGATCACGCCGACGATCGCGTCGCACTTGGGGGCCCGCTCCTCGAGTGCTGGCAGGATCGCCTTGATCTGATCCTCGAGGAACAGCATGGCCGCCAGGACGATATCGGCCCGGCCGATGGCGGATTGGGCAGCCTCGAGCGCGGAGGGATCCTCGGCCCAATCGGTCGCCGCATGGATTTCGAGCGAGAGGCCGGGGATGTCGCGACGCAAAGCGCGCTCGGCCCGCGAGGCCGGGCCGGCGAGATGCCGGTCCAGCGTGACGATGACGACCCGAACGGGCGCGCCCTCGCCGGTATCAGCGGGCAAAATGCGCTTTGGCATCATAGAGCGTCTCGACAGTGATGGAGGCAATGCCGCGCTCGGCGGCAAAGCGTTCGGTGTTGCGCCGCGCTTTGCCGCGCACGAAGAAGGGGATCTTGCGGAGTTCGCGCTCGGCCTCGGGTGCCCAGATGGGGGCTTGGGGAGCGTCGGATGCGAACGCGTCAGCCTGAACCGGCGCGTCTTGGACCGAGACGGCCTCGGCGGGCATCGAGCCCCCCTCGGCCGCGGCCGGCTGCGCCGGACCGGGCGCTTGCGGCACTGGAGCCGCGCCATGGAGATGGCTGGGCCCGGCGCCGTCGTGGAATTCGAAATCCTCCCGGAACATGGCAAGGAGATGTTCCTCCAAGCCCATCACAAGCGGATGAACCCAGGTGTCGAAGAGCACATTGGCCCCTTCGAAGCCCATCTGAGGCGAGTAGCGCGCGGGAAAGTCCTGCACATGCACCGGCGCCGAGATCACAGCACAGGGCACGCCGAGGCGCTTGCCGATATGGCGCTCCATCTGGGTGCCGAGGATCAACTCTGGCGCCGTCTCGGCGATCGCGGCCTCGACCTCGAGATAGTCGTCGGAGATCAGCGCCTCGAGACCGAACTCCCGGGCCGCTGCGCGCATGTCGCGGGCAAAGACCCGGTCATAGCTGCCCAGGCCGACCACGTCGAAGCCGAACTCATCCCGCGCAACCCGCGCGGCCGCAAGCGCGTGTGTGACGTCCCCGAAAACGAACACCCGCTTGCCGGTCAGATAGGTCGAGTCGACCGAAGCCGACCACCAGGGTTGCCTCTGCCCGTCGGCCCCAAGTGCCGGCGCAGGATCGACCCCGGCCAAAGCTGCCACCTCCTCGATGAACTGCCGGGTGGCACCGGTCCCGATCGGGATTGTGCGCGTTCTGGGTTGGCCATGCGCGCGCTCCAACCACCGGGCAGCGGTATCGGCGGTCTCCGGATAGAGCACCACATTAAAGTCCGCAGCGCCAAGCCGAGCGATATCCGATGGACGCGCGCCGAGCGGGGCCGTCACGTTCACCCGAATGCCCAGGCGGCCAAGGAGGCCCGTGATCTCGTCCACATCGTCCCGATGACGGAACCCAAGCGCGGTCGGCCCCAAGATATTGCAACTCGGCCCCGGCAGGCGGTCAACCGGTCCCGCCAAGGCACGGCAAATCCGATAGAAGGTCTCAGCCGCGCCCCAGCTCTCCTTCTTTTGATAGGACGGCAGCTCCAGAGGGATAACCGGTATCGGCATGCCCATGGACGAGGCCAAACCGCCCGGGTCGTCCTGGATCAGTTCCGCGGTGCAGGAGGCGCCGACGATCATCGCCTCCGGCGCAAAGCGCTCATAGGCCTCGGCACAGGCCCGTTTGAAGATCCCGGCCGTGTCCGATCCCAGATCCCGGGCCTGAAAGGTGGTGTAGGTGACCGGCGGGCGCGCATCGCGGCGCTCGATCATGGTGAACAGCAGATCCGCATAGGTGTCGCCCTGCGGGGCATGAAGCACATAGTGCAGCCCCTTCATCCCCGTGGCGACCCGCATGGCCCCGACATGAGGCGGTCCTTCATAGGTCCAAACCGTCAGTTTCATGCCGCACCCTCCGCTGGGTGCGGCATCTCCCCTGGCGCCATGGGGTCGGGCCCGCGGCCCGACACGGCCTCGGGCCGGAGCCCCGCCAAGCGCCCGCGCCGAACCAGTGGCCGCGCAAAGAGCGCTGCGAGATCGCCGGCTTGCTCATAGCCATGGATCGGCGAGAACACGAGCTCGATCGCCCATTTGGTCGTCAGACCCTCCGCCTCGAGCGGATTGGCCAGACCCAATCCACAGACCGTCAGATCCGGTCGATCCGCCCGGACGCGTGCCAATTGTAGATCGACATCCTGCCCCTCGGCCAAGCGCACCCCGTCGGGCAGACGCGCAAGCTCGGCTGCCATATGGGCGCGATGGAGATAGGGCACGCCGATCTCGACCGGATCCATGGCGCATTCCTCGTGCAGAAACCGCGCCAAGGGGATCTCGAGCTGGCTGTCGGGCATGAAGAAGATCCGCTTGCCGGCCAGACGCTCCCGGCTGGCCGCCACCGCCTGTTCTGCCCTCGCGCGGCCCGGGGCCGTGACCGCCTCGAACCGCGCCTGCGGCACCGCAAAGGCCTCGGCCGCCGCGCGCAGCCAATCGGTCGTGCCGCGCGCGCCAAAGGGAAAGGGTGCTGACAAACACTCGGCCCCGCGCGCGCGCAGCTCCCGCGCCGTCTGGTTGAGGAAGGGCTGGGCCAGCAGCACACGGCTGCCCGGCCCGATCTTTGGCAACTCATCCGAGCGCCGCGCGGGCAGGAACGAGGCCTCGATCCCCAATCCCTCAAACAGCCGGGCGAACTGGTCCTCGACCACATCCGGCAAGGCACCGGCCACAAGCAAGCTCGGTCGGCGATCCTCGGCGACCGGTAACTGTGGCACCAAAGCCGCCAGACAGGCATCTTCGCCCTCTGTGAAGGTGGTCTCGATGCCCGAGCCCGAATAGTTCAGCACCCGGACCCGAGGCGCATGCTCGCCGTTCAGGCGCTCTGCCGCCCGCCCGAGATCGAGCTTGATCACCTCGGAGGGGCAGGAGCCCACCAGGAACAGGGTCCGAATGTCAGGCCGCCGCTCCAGCAACCGCGCCACCACCGCATCGAGTTCGGCATGGGCGTCGGTCATGCCCGCGAGATCCTTCTCCTCCATGATGGCGGTCGCGAAGCGCGGCTCGGCAAAGATCATCACCCCCGCCGCGGATTGCAGCAGATGGGCGCATGTCCGGCTGCCCACGACCAAAAAGAAGGCGTCTTGGATCTTGCGATGCAGCCAGATGATGCCGGTCAGGCCGCAGAACACCTCATGCTGACCGCGCTCCTTGAGGACGGGCGCGGCGGAGCAGCCGGCGGACGGGATGGCATCCGGCCGGGTCATGCGGGCACCTCCGCCGAGGCGCGCGGGTCCTCAGCCGATGGCGCAGACAGCCGCGCCGCCCTCAGCTTCAGTAGAAACTGCGCCGCGTTCATGACATAGATCGCATAGGCCGCAAGCGCGATCGCCATCTGCTCGGCAGGCCCCACGACCGCCGTGAGCAGCGCCACCAGATAGGCGGTGTGCAGCGCGATCACTGCAAAGCTGACGACATCTTCCCAAAAGAACGCCGGCGCCAGCAGGTATTGCCCGAAGACAACCTTCTCCCAGATCGCGCCCGTGATCATGATCACATAGAGAACACCGGTCTTGATCACGATCGAAGTGGTCGCGGCAAAGAGCCCCTCGCCCGTCCAGAGATAGCGCAACACCAGCGCGAGGCTGACCAGAAAAACCAGGAACTGCAGAGGCGCCAGAACCGCCTGAACCGTGGTCCAGACCGTCGCATCGCGGCGAGCGCGCTCGGCCTTGGTGTAGAGCGGGCGGTGCCGGCTCTGAGCGCTGCCGGAGCGGAACATCTCACCTCCCTGATTGTCGCTTGTTCTGGGCTTCAGGAGCCTAGCGCGGCCTTCGATCGAGTGTCAACTTTGATTTACTATTGCGCCGTCCTGATGGGCCGACTCAGCCACGCCGCTCCCGAGCGTCGCACAGGCGGGCCGGTGGAATTCCCCCGCAAAAATTCTTGCAGCCACCTTTGGCGCCGGCGAATTGGTCCATAAATGCTATCACCAAAGGGGTTTGCGCCACCCGATCCCGGCTGCAATGCCCCGAGCGGCGCGCGCTTGAAACGTCAAGAGAAATTGACAATCAAGGCTTTGAATGCTTTCATCGGCCTGCGAGGCGCCTGTTTTGGACGGCCCGCGCGCCCTTGGGCGTGCATCAATCCAGATCATGCGCCAATCGGGGTGCGGACGACCTGCGCTGCGCTCCTTGAACCGCCCCTAGGGCTGCCCGGGAGGGTCCGTCGGAATGTCTGGCCTGTTGGAGGATCGCACGCGGCGCCGGCTCGGCATCCAGGCTGCGCCGCCCTCGGGCCGCGGAACGGCGTCCGGCCGCGCTTCCGGCAAGGCGGGCCATACAGATATCCGAGCGCTGCTCGGCACCATCGAAAATGAGGTGATCCCGCGACTTCTGCTGACCCATACCATCGCAGCGCACTGCGCGCGGCGGGTCAGCCTCTCGGACGTCGAATCGCTGAGCGGGTTGGCGATCGATGGCGATGCGACGACGGCGGTCAGTGTTATCGAACGGATGCAGGCCGAGGGGCTGGGCTTCGAGGCGGTCTATATGGATCTGCTCGGTGGCACGGCGCGCCTTTTAGGCGAGATGTGGGAGCAGGACCGCATCAGCTTCGTGGACGTGACAGTCGGGCTCTGCACACTGCACCAGATCATGTTCCATTTGGGCACGGAGGACGAGGCGCCCGCCGAGGCGATCGCGGGCCACGCTCTGTTTTCCCCGCTTCCGGGCGAGACCCATGTGTTCGGCTCACTGATCGTGGCGAAGTTCTTCGCCCGGGCGGGCTGGCGCACATGGACAGAGCTCAGCACCACCGAAGACACGCTCTGTGAGCGACTGGCCGAGACCCCGTTCGATCTTGTCGGGCTCTCGATCTATGTGGACCGGGATCTCGATCGCCTGCCGGGCGTGATCCAACGTTTGCGCCGCCACGCGGGCCGGGCCGGCACCCGCATTCTGGTGGGCGGCGGCGCCATCGACCGCAACCCTGGCGTCGCCGAGCAGGCGGGCGCCGATGGGACCGCCCCCGATCCGGCCGGAGCCATCGCTCTTGCCGAACGCTTGTGCCGGAGTACATCCCGATGACGCCGCGACGCGACGGAGGTCATTGCCAAAGCGGCCGGTCGGGGGGGCACTAGGGCGCGATGCTGTCCAGCCAAAAAACGATCCAGTTCTCGAAGCCCGAGAACCACCTGCCGAGCAATGACGCCGAAACCCTCGGTGCGATCATTGCGACGGCCTCCGATATTGCTTTGGTGATCGACGCTCAGGACAGGATCCAAGACTTCGCAGCCGGGATCGAGGGGATCGAGGGGACGACCTTCTCCGACTGGGTCGGCCGCTCAGTCGAGGACATCGTCACCACCGAGAGCCGCCCCAAGATCCGAGAGATGTTGGAGACGGCGCGCCGCGGCGACATCGCGCGCTGGCGCGAGATCAACCACCCCATCACCCTCGACGAAGGCGATTTTCCCGTGCGCTATTGCGCGGTGCGCGCCGATGAGGGGGGCTCGGTTCTGCTGCTCGGGCGCGATCTGCGGGCGATGGCGGCTCTGCAACGCCGGTTGGTCAGCGTCCAGCAATCGCTGGAGCGGGACTATGCGCGGCTCCTGCAGATGGAGACGCGGTACCGCCTGCTGTTCCAAAGCGCGACCGAGGCCTTTCTGATCGTCGACGGCCAGACGCTGCGCATTCTCGAGGCGAATGATGCAGCCGCGGACCTGCTCGGCCGCCCGACCGACGATCTGCTGCGGCGCAAGTTCCCGTTCGGCTTCTCTGAGGACAGCAGCGCTGCGCTGGACACCGCCCTCACGACCGTGCGCGCCAGCGGGCGCCCCGAGACGATCACCGCCGCCTTTGGCAAAGATGACCGTGAGATCTCGGTGTTCCTGTCCCTCTTCCGGGTCGACAATGCTCGCCAATACCTCATCCGCCTCACGCCGCCGGGCCAGAGCAGGCTGACAGCCTCCCAGAGCGAGCGCCAGATCGTTGGCCTGTTCCGCCGCGCATCCGAGGCGATCGTCCTGACCGATGGCGACGGCCGGATCGAATGGGCCAATGACAGCTTCCTGGATCTGGCCCAGGTCGCCGTCGAGACCCAACTGCGCGGCGAGACGATCGACCGGTTCTTCTCACGCCAAGGGATCGATCTGCCGCTGATTCTCTCCAACACGCGGGAGAGCGGGCGGCTGCGGTTCTATTCCTCGAGCCTCTCGGGGATGCACGGGCTGATCACCGATATCGAAGTGTCCTGCGTTGCCATTGCCGATCATGGCCGGCGCGGGTTCGGCTTTGTCTTCCGCAACACGGCGTTCCGTCCGCCCGAGACAGGGTTCGACACCGCAGGGCTGCCGCGCTCAGCCGAGCAGCTGACGGATCTGATCGGCCGCGTGCCGCTCAAAGATCTCGTGCGCGACACCGTCGACGTGATCGAGCGGCTCTGCATCGAGTCGGCGCTGCGCATGACCAACAACAATCGGGCCTCGGCGGCCGATCTGTTGGGGCTCAGCCGCCAGAGCCTCTATGTGAAGCTGCGTCGCTACGGGATCACCGGCCCTTACGACGACGACACCGTCTGATCTGCGGCAGGCTGTCCGCCGTCCCTGAATCCACTTGGCCTGACAGGATGTGTCATGTTTAATTGACGCATGAGCGTCCATGATGTCACGCCGCCCTCACGTCTGCCCGAGCCCTCCGCGGTGCTCGAGCTTCTGAAGCCGCTCACCTGGTTCGCCCCCATGTGGGCATTTGGCTGTGGTGTGGTCTCGTCCGGCGCACCGGTGCTGGAGCGCTGGCCGATGGTGCTGGGCGGGCTCCTGCTCGCGGGACCGCTGGTCTGTGCAATGAGCCAGGCGACCAATGACTGGCATGACCGCCATGTCGACGCGATCAACGAGCCGAACCGACCGATCCCGTCCGGGCGCATTCCCGGCACGTGGGGGTTCCGCATTGCCGTCATCTGGGGCATGGCGGCCGTTGCCATGGGGGCCGTGCTCGGTCCCTGGGTGCTGGCCGCAGCCCTGCTCGCGATCGCCTGCGCGATCGCCTACAGCGCGCCGCCGCTCCGGCTGAAGCGCAACGGCTGGTGGAGCTGCCTGGTCTGCGGTCTCTGCTATGAGAGCCTGCCCTGGATCACCGGCGCGGCGGTGATGCGCGAGGCCGCCCCCGATCCCCGGATCCTGGCGGTGGCCCTCCTCTACGGCCTCGGCGCTCACGGGATCATGACGCTCAACGATTTCAAGGCGATCGAGGGGGATGCCCGGCTCGGTCTGCGCTCGCTGCCCGTGCAGCTTGGCCCGGCGCGGGCGGCCCAGATTGCCTGTGTCACCATGGCTCTGCCGCAGATGATCGTGGTCGGCCTGCTGCTGGCCTGGGGGCTGCCCTGGCATGGCGGCATCGTGGCGGTGCTGGTGGCGGCCCAGATCGCGCTGATGCCACGCCTGCTGGCGGATCCCGAGGGGCGGGCCCCTTGGTACAACGCCACGGGAACGGGGCTCTATGTGCTCGGCATGCTGACCTCGGCGCTGGCGCTCAGCACGGTGATGTCGGAGATCCTCCCATGACCCATTCGCCTCTTGGCTGGCTTGGAATACTGCGCCTCGGGCTTGTCCAAACGGCGATCGGCGCGGTGGTCGTGCTGACCAATTCAACGCTCAACCGGGTGATGGTCGTCGAGCTCGGCTTGGCCGCCATGCTGCCGGGCCTTCTGATGGGCCTCTACTACGGCGTCGAGCTGTTGCGCCCGCGCTGGGGGTACGGCTCGGACATCGCAGGACGGCGCACGCCCTGGATCCTGGGCGGGATTGCGATTTTGGCCCTGGGCGGCGTGGCCGCGGCCGGCGCCACCTGGGTGATGCAGAGCCATCTGGCCCTCGGCATCGGCCTGGCGATCCTGGCCTATACGGCCATCGGCATCGGTGTCGGCGCCTCCGGAACGTTGACGCTGACCTTGCTGGCGGTGACCGTCGCCCCGCGCCGACGTGCGGCGGCCGGCGCCATCGTCTTCCTGATGATGATCGCCGGATTGGCGGTGACGGCAGGGGCGGCGGGCCAGTTTCTGGACCCCTTCTCCTTTGAGCGCCTTTTGACCGTCAGCGCTTGCGTGGGTGCTGCGGCCTTTGCGCTGGCCATCTTTGCCGTGCGCGGGATCGAGCGGCGCCATGCGCGGCCGCTTGCGCCCACCACCGAGCGCCCGACACCGTTTCTGCAGGCGCTGCGCTCTGTCTGGCGGGATGAGGAGGCGCGGCGCCTCGCGATCTTCGTCTTCTGCTCGATGCTCGCCTTCAACATGCAGGATCCGATCCTTGAGCCGTTCGCCGGACTGGTCTTTGGGCTTGATGTCGGGGCCTCGACCGGGCTCGCCGCGATGCAGCACCAGGGCGTCTTCTGGGGCATGATCGCCGCGGCGGTTGGGCTCTCGGGCCTGCGCCTTGGCACCATGCGGGGCTGGATCGTGACCGGATGCACCGGTTCGGCCCTGGCGCTCGCCGCCTTGGCCTGGAGCGGGATGAGCGGGCGCGGCGATCTGCTGACGCCCATCGTCTTTGGCCTGGGCCTTTGCAACGGTCTGTTTGCGGCGACGGTGATCGGGCAGATGATGGCCTCGGCTGCCGGCGGAGAGCCGGGCCGCGAGGGCACCCGCATCGGCTTTTGGGGCGCTGCCCAGGCCATCGCCTTTGGCTGCGGGATCCTGGCCGGCGCCGGCGCGGCCGACATCGCCTGCGCCCTCTTGTCGGATGTGGCCTCGGCCTACGGCGTCGTCTTCTTGATCGAAGCCGTCCTCTTCCTCGCCGCCGCAGCCCTTGCGGCCCGGATCGCCCTGCCCGGCCGACCGGACCCGGCCCTTATGCCAGGAGAATGACCATGGAGCGCTATGATGTCGTGATCGTCGGAGGCGGCCCGTCCGGGGCGACGGCCGCGACCGAGCTTGCGACGGCCGGCCGCCACGTGCTGTTGCTCGACCGGGCCGGGCGGATCAAGCCTTGCGGCGGCGCGGTGCCACCCCGCCTGATCCGCGATTTCGACATCCCCGAATCGCAGATCGTCGCCCGCATTCGCAAGGCGCGGATGATCTCGCCCTCGGCCCACCATGTCGATATCCCGATCGAGAACGGCTATGTGGGCATGGTCGACCGCGAGCATTTCGATGAGTTTCTGCGTGAGCGGGCCGCCAATGCCGGGGCCACGCGCCGGACCGCCACGTTCGAGGCCGTGGAGCACACCGATGACGGGCTCACCCTCGTCCGGTTTCGCCAGGGCGGAGAAACGCACCGCGTCGCGACCCGTCTGGTCATCGGCGCCGACGGAGCCCGCTCGGGTGTCGCGCGGCAATGCGTGCCGGGCGGCGACACGATCCCTTACGTGATCGCCTATCACGAGATCGTCCGCAGCCCCGAGGCCAACTGGGACCCGGCGCGCTGCGATGTGATCTATGACGGCCGGATCTCGCCCGACTTTTATGGCTGGGTGTTCCCCCATGGGCCGCAGACCTCGGTGGGCATGGGCACGGGCCATCGGGGCTTTGACCTCAAACGGGCGACGGCCGAACTGCGGGTGGCCTCGGGGCTCGGCTCGGCCGAGACCGTGCGCACCGAGGGCGCGCCGATCCCGCTCAAGCCGCTGAAGCGCTGGGACAATGGCCGCGACGTGGTGCTGGCCGGCGATGCCGCCGGCGTGGTCGCGCCGTCCTCGGGCGAGGGGATCTACTATGCCATGATCGGCGGGCAGGAGGCGGCCCGGGCCTGCGAGGAGTGCCTGGCCACCGGCGATGTCCGGGCCCTGCGCGGCGCCCGTAAGCGGTTCCTCAAAGAGCACGGCCGGGTCTTCTGGGTCCTCGGCATCATGCAGAAGTATTGGTACAAGAACGACAAACGGCGCGAGAGCTTTGTCAAGATCTGCGAAGACAAGGACGTCCAGCGCCTGACCTTCGAGGCCTATATGAACAAGAAGCTCGTGCACAAAAAGCCAATGGCCCATGTGCGGATCTTCTTCAAGGATCTGGCGCATCTGATGGGCCTCGCGCGCAGCTGAGCGGGGCCGATTGACAGCCATGGACCAGTTGGTAGCCTCCGCGCCTCTCGGGCAGTCCGCCCGCCCCAGCCGGAGCCCCAGCATGCGACCCGCCTTCCCCTTCACCGCGATCGTCGGTCAGGCAGAGATCAAACGCGCCCTGACCATTGCCGCGGTGGATCCGAGTGTCGGCGGCGTTCTCGCCTTTGGCGACCGCGGGACGGGAAAGTCGACGGCCGTGCGCGCGCTGGCCGCACTTTTGCCGGAGATCGAGGTGGTCGCGGGCTGTCCGTATAACAGCCAGCTCGGGGAGGGCGCGGATCTCTGTGCGGCCTGCGCCGCACCCGAACCCGAGACCGCTCAGGTGCCCACGCCTGTGGTCGATCTGCCGCTCGGGGCCACCGAGGATCGGGTGATCGGAGCGCTCGATATCGAGCGCGCCCTCACGCAGGGGGAGAAGGCTTTTGAGCCGGGGCTGCTGGCCTCCGCCCATCGCGGCTTCCTATACATCGACGAGGTGAACCTGCTTGAAGATCATCTGGTCGATCTGTTGCTCGACGTCGCCGCCTCTGGAGAGAACGTGGTGGAGCGCGAGGGGCTCTCGATCCGCCACCCGGCCCGCTTTGTCATCGTCGGCAGCGGCAACCCTGAGGAGGGCGAACTGCGGCCCCAGCTGCTCGACCGCTTCGGACTGTCCGTCGAGGTGACGACGCCCACCACCGTTGCGGATCGCATCGAGGTCGTGCGCCGGCGCGACGCCTTCGAGCGCGATCCCGCCGCCTTTCAGGCCCGCTGGGCCGAGGCCGAGGCCGACCTGCGCGCCGGCATTCTGGCCGCCCGTGCGGCTCTCGATGTGACGGCGGTGCCGGATGCCTTTCTCGAAACCGCCGCTGGGCTCTGCGTCGCCCTTGGCACCGACGGGCTTCGCGGCGAGCTGACCGTGATGCGCGCCGCCCGAGCCGCTGCGGCGCTCGACGGCCGGCCCGAAGCCACCGAGGCCGATCTGCGATCGGTTGCCCCCATGGCACTTGGCCACCGCATGCGTCGGGATCCACTGGACGAGACCGGCTCGGCGGCCCGGCTCGAGCGCGCCATCTCCGAGGTCCTGGGGTGACCGAGGCGCATGCGGGCGGCCCTCAACCATGGGCCGATGCCGGCCTGGCGGCGGCTCTGTTCGCGATCGATCCGCATGGATTGGGTGGCGTGGCGCTCCGCGCGCGCCACGGTCCTGTGCGCGAGGTCTGGTTGGCGGGTCTGCGCGCCGCGCTGCCCCCAGACGCTCCGCTGCGCCGTCTGCCACCGGCGACCGAAGATGCGCGCCTGCTTGGCGGCTTGGATCTGGTCGCCACGCTCGATCGGGGTCGTCCAGTCGCCTCCCGCGGTCTGATGGCCGAATGCGACGGTGGCACGCTCGTGCTGACCATGGCCGAACGCACGGGCGAAGGCCTGGCTGCACGGCTGGCCGCGGCACTCGACACAGGGGCGGTGCGCAGCGAGCGCGACGGGCTCTCGCAGACATCGACGGCACGCTTCGGCCTGGTTGCGCTCGACGAGGGCGCGGAGGCCGAGGAACGCCCGCCAGAGGCGCTGCTCGACCGGCTCGCATTCCGCCTCGATCTCGACGCCGTGTCGCGCGGCGAGGCGGTACCGCTGCCCTATCGCTGCGAGGACGTTTTGCGCGCGAGGGACGCATTGGCCGCCCATGCGCCGCCCGATGAGGCTCTGGAGGCGCTGACCAAGACGGCCGCGATGCTGGGGATCGTGTCCTTGCGTGCGCCGCTGCTGGCCCTCCGCGCGACGGCCGCGCTGTCCGCCTTGCTCGGCCCTGGGATCACGGCTGGCGAGGCGACCGAGATCGCGGCGCGCTTGGTGTTTGCGCCGCGCGCGACCCGCCTGCCATCGGCCGAGCCCGAGGCCGATCCGGACCCTCCGGCCGAACCGCCCGTACCCGAGCATGACGCCGAGACCCAAGGTGAGCCGACAAACGCGCCTTTGGCCGACCGGGTGCTCGAGGCGGCAGAGGCCGCGATCCCGGCAGGTCTGCTCGAACGCCTTGCCGCCGCAGGCCAACGCCGGCGGGGCGAGCATGGCCGTGCCGGTGCCGAGCGCGATGCCTTTGACCGTGGGCGCCCGCTCCCCTCGCGCCCGGGCCCTTTGAACGCAGGGCGGCGGGTCGATGTGGTCGCAACGCTGCGGGCCGCCGCTCCTTGGCAGGCGCTGCGCCAAGCGCATGGCGGGGCCGCGTCCCGCGCGGTGCGGCTCCGGGCATCCGATCTCCGCCTCCGCCGGTACCGCAGACACAGTGCCTCGGCCACCGTCTTTGCTGTGGATGCATCGGGGTCGACCGCGGCGGCTCGGCTCGCCGAGGCAAAGGGCGCGGTCGAGTTGCTGCTGGCCGAGGCCTATGTGCGCCGGGACCTTGTGGCGCTCGTCGCCTTTCGAGGCACCACCGCTGAGGTGTTGCTCCCGCCAACCGGAGCGCCAGCGCTGGCGCGGCGGCGCTTGGCCGCGCTGCCGGGTGGCGGTGGAACGCCGCTGGCGCTCGGTCTCGAGGCCGCAGCAGGCCTCGCCACCAAGCTGTCCGCCCGGGGCACTGATACACAGATCGTTCTGCTGACCGATGGCCGCGCCAATATCGACCGTGCGGGTCAGCCTGGGCGGACAGCGGCATCAGATGATGCCCTGGCCAGCGCCCGGGCTTGTCGGGCCCGCGGCCACGGCGCTCTTGTCATCGACACTGGCGCCCGGCCGCGCCCCGAGGCCGCCGCCTTGGCCGAGGCCATGGGCGCCCGCTATCTGGCACTGCCGCGTGCTGATGCCGGCGTGATCTCCGCCGCAGCCGTCGCGGCCCGAACGCAGTGAGCCTCGAGATGATTCTGCGTGCCCCCCGGCCCGTTTGGGCACGCGACGGGCGTGACTGGCCGCACCGAGACAGCAGCCGCTTTGTCCGGGCCGACGGGCTCGAATGGCATGTGCAGATCATGGGGGACGGGCCGACCGCACTGTTGCTCCATGGTGCGGGCGCCGCGTCGCACAGCTGGCGCGGACTGGCGCCGCTGCTGGCCCAGCACTTTCGCGTGGTGGTTCCGGATCTGCCTGGACATGGCTTTACGAGCATGCCGCCCGATCCCGGATTGGCGCTGCCATCGGTGGCACGACGGATGTCAGGCCTGATGTCAACGCTCGGGTTGACGACGTTCCTTGGGATTGGGCACTCGGCGGGGGCGGCGGTGTTGCTGCAGATGGCCCTTGATGGACGATCGGTTCCGGACAAGGTCGTGGCGATCAATCCGGCGCTGTCTCCGTTTCGGGGGCTGCCGGGGCTCGTTTTGCCGGCCATGGCTCGGGCGCTGCACTGGAACCCGCTCGCCGCACATCTGATCGCCGTGGCGGCGATCGATCCGAACACGGTGCCGGCCTTGATCCGCGGGGTGGGCTCGCGCATCGAGCCTCTGGGCATGCGCCACTATACGCGTCTTTTGCGCAGCGCCGGGCATGTCGCGGGCACGGTTGGCATGATGGCGTCGTGGACACTTGATGGGCTGTGGGCGGCGCTGCCGAGCCTGTCGCTTCCGGTGCTCGTGGTCAGTGGCGCGCGCGACCGCGCTGTCCCGCCCCGCCTCGCGCGCGAGGCCACGCTGAGGTTTCCGGCCGCCAAATGCGTCGAGCTTCCCGATCTCGGCCATCTTGCGCATGAGGAGGACCCGCAGGCCCTGGCCGATCTCGTGCTGCGCTTTGCGGGCGTGTCGCGCGATCGGACTTAGAATGCCAACGCCCAGAGCCTTATGGCTCCGGGCGCTGTGGTCTTGCTCAGCAGTTGCGGGGGATCATTGGTAGTCTTCGGGACGTTCCAGCTGATCTGGGGTGACCGGCCACCAGTCTGGATCCTCGGGCACGATGCCGTGGGCCACGCCCCATTCAAACCAGTTCTCGACGATCGGGCCGGTGATCAGGATGCCGATCCCGCCGGTTATCACGGTCAGAACGGCGAACCACCAGGCCCAGCGGTGAATGCCCTCCATGGTGGCGTTGAAGCCCATTGTCCAACGCCAGAACAGAGCCGCCCGCTCGGTCGCCGTGCCACGGTCCGTGATTTGCTCAATCTCCCGGTCGCCGCCAAGGCGCGAGACCGCAAGGATTGTCGCACCATGCATGGCGAACAACAGCGCCGAACCATAGAGGAAAGCAATCGAGAGCGCGTGGAACGGGTTCCAGAAAAGGTTGCCGTAGACCAGCGAGAAGTTGTTGGTCCAGTCGAGATGGCTGAACACCCCGTACGGCACCGCCTCGGACCAGCTGCCCATCAGAATCGGCCGGAAGAGGCCCAGCACCAGGAACAGCCAGATCGCCGCGGCAAAGGCCCAAGCCACATGCGTGCCCATGCCGAGAGCCAGCGCCCGCTTGTAGGTGCGCACCCACCAGGACAGGACCGAGACCAAGAGCAGGAAGCTCGCCATCAGCCACCATCCGCCCTCATCGAGCGGCGGCACCGACAATCCGTATTCAGGCGGCGGCGGATCGAGCGAAAGATAGAACAGCTGCCGCAGGAACTCGGCATAGTTCCAACCGACCTGCATCAAGTAGTTGAAGCCGATGATAAGGATCGCCAAGGCTCCGGTGATGACCGAAATCACGCCGAAGAAACCGAGATGGATTGGCCCGAGTTGTGCATTGCCGATCCAGCCAAGGATCGAGCTAAATCTCATGCCCGAGCTGCGCTCTCCGGCGATCTCTGCGGGGCCAGCCCCAGCTTCCAGCGGCCCGCGGACCTGCACCTGAGTGAAGATGTTGGTATATTCAGGCATGTCTCACTCCTGCGCCGCGTTTTGGCCCCAGATCGGGAGCTCGAGATACCAGGTCCACCATTCGCTCCAGGGATCGGTCCAAAGCGGTCCCGAGATCACGATGCAGACCGCGCTCCAGAACCCGGCATTCAGCGCCAACAACAGTCCCAGCCGGTGAATGCCGAGGGTGCCGACCGAATAGCCGATGAAGTCGCGGAAAAACGTGTCCTCGTGCTCCGGCTGCTTCACCTCTTCGCCCTTCTGCGGGTTGGTCGACGACAGGATCAGTGATCCGTGCAGCGCCAAGGCCAGACAGGTGGTGAAGAAGAAGGTGATCGCGATCATATGCGCGGGATTGTAGTGGAAGTTCCCGTACTGGTAGCCGACGTTGGACACCCAATCGAGGTGGCTGAAGATCCCATAGGGGAAACCGTGCCCCCAAGCGCCAAGCAACAGCGGTCGGATCACCACCAGCGTGACATAGGCAAAGATCGCGAAACTGAAGGCGATCGGCACATGGTATCCGATCCCTAGCTTGCGGCAGATCTCGACCTGACGCAGCGCCCAAGAACAGAAGGCGCCGACGGCACAGATCGTTATGATCTGCCAGAGCCCGCCTTCCATCAAAGGCGCAAAGCCGAGGCCATAGGCCACCGACGGCGGGTTTATGGAGATCAGCCATGGGTTCCAGGTTGGTCCCTGGCTGGCGCCCCAAAGGATCAGGAACGTCCCCAATGAGGCGAAAAAGAAAGAGAGGACCCCGAAGAAGCCCACATAGAAGGGCCCAATCCAGAAGTCGAACAGGTCCCCGCCGACCAGTGTCCCGCCGCGGACCCGGTATTTTCTCTCAAAGCTGAGCAAAGCCATCCTTGTCTCCTCTCGACAGTCGCCGTTCTGCGGCCAGACCTGTTCGCCTCAGCGGCAAAGTTCGAGCGCCGGGCGAAGCGGAACTTCGCCCGGCACGACGATGGATTATTCGGCCACCTGAACCGTCGCCGCTGGGTTGCCTTCGAACCAGTTGAACCGCTCGGTCGAGAGCAGAACAAAATGGATCATTGCAGCCAGCAGAAACAGGAACACGGCCTGAGCCACGAACACCTGGCGCGGGTCAAAGACCAGCCAGATCTTGTAAAAGTGGTCCATCATACCTTGCATCTCCTTCACCCGATGAGTTGCGTGGCGGCTTGGGCGAGCTTGGTCGCGCCCTCAACAGCCGTGTAACCGTCGGGCCCCGGGAACCAGGGGCGCCACAGCCACACGAGGAAATGAGCGACGACCGCCACACCGGAGAACAGAACGAGGCCGCGCATGTAGATCTCATGCAACTCTTTCGCCTGATCGTCGGTGAGGCCCGTCAAGGAAACGTCATCAGCCATAAGCTTGTCCTCCTTGTGTTACGGCCGATGCCGGGGGGCAAGCGCCTCCCAGCGTTCGACACCGGCGGATCCGAGGATCTGCCAGTGATCCGCCGCCCGTCTCTGGACAGCGAATGGGTTGTGGGTCCGTCTCATCGGCGTCAGCCCATGAACAGATACGGAACCACAGTGTTGGTGAGGCCGCGGGCTTCCTCCAGGATCGAGAGCCCTTCGGCCGGCGCGCCATCGGCATGGCCGAGGCGGCGCGGAAACAGCCGACCGACCACTGCCACCGGCAGGGCCACGGCAAAGACGATCGCATAGTAGAACCGGTACTCGGCGGGCTTGCGCCGTGCGGTGCGTCGCGGTGCGACGGCCGTATCGTCGAGCGTTGGGGTCACATCAAGCATCGAGTCCTCCTCTGCGAAGTCTTTTTCGGGTGCGCCAGGTGTCGCGCGGTGTGATGTGTCATGCCGCCCGCCCCCGCGTCGCCTGGGCAGCCAGGGCCAGGCGCGGCGCGGTGATGCGCGCCTCGGCGGCGGCGAGCGCTTGGGCCTCGGCCACATCGCGCAGCCGTTTGACGGCCGATATTCGGGTGAGCACGGGCTCGCGCTCCATCAGCTCTGCGAGCAGGGTTTCCGCCTCTGCCTCCCAGGGCAGATCGGCCTTGAGCCGCGCAGGCGTCGACTCGGCCGCATCAAGGGCCGTTCCGAGCGGTAGGATGTGGAACAGAGCGTCAAAGAGGGCGTTGCACACCTCTTGAACCAGATAGGTGGCGCCCGCGTAGCCCATGAACGGCGTGCCCGTGGCCCGTCGGATGATCGCGCCCGGGAATGAGGCGGGGATGTAGCCCGCCCGCGCGCCGGTCTCGGCGAGATACATGCGCTCATTATAGGAGCCGAAGAGCACAAGCGGCGTCTCCTCGTGCACCAGGCGCCGCACTTCGTCATTATCGGTTTTTGCCCCTGCCCGGCGTGCCACGGCAAACTTGCAGGGCAGCCCCAGATCACCCTCCAGGAAATGGCGCAGGCCGCGGGCATAGGTCTCGGAGGCCACAACGCCAAAGCTGGCGGTTGCATAGAAGTCCTGCGTCACCGAGCGCCAGAGATCCCAGAGCGGCTTGATCGTCGTGTGCTTCTCGCGCTCGATGAAGGGCTGCGGGTCGAGGCCGAGCATATCGCCCAACGTCTCAATGAACTTGGTTGTCGAGGTCAGCCCGATCGGCGCCTGCAGATAGGGCTTCTCGAGCGCTTCGCAGAGCCCGCGCCCGAACTCGCGATAGAGGCAGATGTTCACATCCGCATCCACCAGGCGTTGGATGTCGGCCAGATGGCTGCCGAGCGGGAAGACCATGTTGATCTCGGCGCCGATTCCTTCGACCAGACGCCGGATCTCTGCCAGATCCGAGGGCTGGTTGAACGTGCCATAGGCAGGACCGACAATGTTGACCCGCGGCTTGGCGCCCTCTTCGCGCTCGCGCGCCTTTGGCATCTTGCCCCGTGACGAGGCGAACTCGGTCCAGAGCCAGGTAAGCGCACGATCCGCCGACTGCCACTGATCCTCATCGATCGTGCGGGGCAGAAAGCGCAGGATCCCTGTGCCCTCGGGCGTGACGCCCCCGCCGATCATCTCGGCGATCGAGCCAGTCACGACCACCGCCGGCAATGCCGGGTCGAGCACGCCGTGCGCCCGCTTCATGGCGCCCTCGGTGCCCTCACGGCCAAGCTCCTCCTCGGCGAGCCCCGTAACCACGATCGGCAACTCATGCGGGGGCAGCGCATCGGTGTAGTGCAGCACTGAGGTGACCGGCAGGTTCTCACACCCCACAGGGCCGTCGATCACGACCTGCAGCCCTTTGATGGCTGTGAACACGTAGACCGAGCCCCAATAGCCGCCAGCGCGATCGTGATCCTGGATCAGCATCAGATCATCTCCTCGCGTTTCGCGCGCTTGGCCGCGTTGGCGAGTTTCTTGGCGTAGCGATCACGGAACTGCGGGCGCTCGACCGGCGTGTCGGCCCAGACGCCGGCGGTGTCCCCCTCGCCCACGCCCGCAAAGAAGGCCTTCATGAAATCCATACGGGCCTTGCCGGCGATGGCGCCGTTCACGACCTCGGCCAGGCTTCCGGCACCGGCCGGACCCATCAACGGACGCGCCGAGATCAGGTTGGTGAAGTAGAGCGCCGGGCGCCCGGATTGTTTCGCCGCCTGCACCACCGGCGTCGTTCCGATGGCCAGATCCGGGTCGTATTCCGCGACCGCGGCGAGATCATCCTCAAGGCTCGCGCGGAAGCGGATCTGGACGCCGCGCTGTTCGAGCCAGTCGCGGTCCTCGGCAGACCAGGGCGTCTTGGGACAAGCGGTGCCCACATAGCGGACATCGGCGCCGCTCTCGACCAACAGGCGGGCGACGATGAGCTCGGAGCCCTCATAGCCCGAAAGGGTGATGCGACCCTGAACCGGCGCGCCCGCAAGGGCCCCGGCGATGGCGCCGCCCATGGCGTTCTTGGCGCCATCGATCTGAGCCCGCGGGACGCCAGCGGCCGTGCCCACCGCTTCGAGCCAGGCCAGTGTGCCCTCGCGTCCGACCGGCGCCGAGCCCATGACCGGTCGCCCGGCGGCCTGAAACTCGCGAATCGACGCGGTGTAGAAGGGGTGGATCGCCGCAACCACGGCACCGTCGAGCGCCGCGTAGAGCTCACGCCACTCACGGGTCGGCACGGTCGGACCAACGCTCAGCCCCATCGGCTCGAGCATCCGCCCGATGATCATGGGATCGGCCGGGAACATCTCGCCGAGCAGCGTCACCGAGGGACGCCCATCACGGTTGCGGTCGGACGCTTGGACCGGACCTTGCTCGGCCTCGCTCCGCGCATAGTTCAACATGGCGCCGGCGAGGACGTCCTTCGCCTCGGCATGGGTCGGCACGCCGAAGCCCGGCACATCGATGCCGATGATCCGAACCCCGTTGATCTCGTCCGGCAAGAGCCGCAGCGGCACACCCGAGGCGGTCGGCACGCAGAGGTTTGTCACCACCACCGCATCATAATGCTCGGGGTCTGCGATCTGGTAGACGGCCTCGCGGATGTCCTCGAACAGCTTACCGGTCACCAGCGTCTCTGAGCTGAAGGGGACATAGCCGACCGAGCGGCGCGCCCCATAGAAATGGCTGGTGAACGTCAGGCCATAGACGCAACAGGCGCTGCCCGAGAGCACGGTCGCCGTGCGCCGCATGCGCAACCCCACCCGCAGCGAGCCAAAGGCCGGACACATCGACTGCGGTTGGTCATGGGGGCCCTTTGGGTAGTCGGCGGCATAGCGATCGAGCAGCTCCGACTGTCCGGCCGCCTCGGCCGCACGGCGCATCTCTGCGGCCCCCGCATGGCAGCCTCCGGCGCTCGGACCATCCGCGACCTCCGCAGCGCTGACATCCGACGCCTGCTCGGCCACCGTCAGCGGCGCCTCGCCAGCGTCGTCATAGCGCGCCTCTAGACGGAGGTCGTCAGCCATCGCGCCCTCCCGCGGCTCCGGTGTTCCCAACGGGCTGGATGGCCTCGGCCCGCATGCGGGTCTCGGCGATCTCGCGGTGGAGCCTCTGACTCGCCTTGATCGCCTCGCGCGCCCGCTTGCGAAGGGCACGGACCTCGTCAATCAGGATGACGCTGTTCTCTGCGGGCTTGCTCTCCATCCTCACGCCTCGTCGTAGATGACTTCGAGGGAAGCGCGCTCGACCAGGGTGCCGCCGCGCATATCGGCCGCTGAGGCGGGTTGGAGCACAAAGCCGGCGCCGGTATCCTTGCCGTCGAAAAGGCCAAGCAGCTCATCTTGGCTGAGCGGCTTGGGCCGTTGCGGCGGCGCCTCGGCGACGTTCATCCCAAGCTCGGCAAACAGCGCGCCCCAGGCCCCATCCGGCCGGCCGACGATCTCGTAGTTCGCAGATTTCTTGCGCAGATCGTCATCGGCAGGGATCGAGGCGAGCACGGGGATCCCCGCTTCGCGCGCGAAGGCATGGGCCTCACCCGTGCCGTCGTCTTTGTTCACGACCAGCCCCGCGACGCCGACATTGCCGCCAAGCTTGCGGAAGTACTCAACCGCCGAGCAAACATTGTTCGCGACATAGAGGGATTGGAGGTCGTTCGAGCCGACCACGATCACCTTCTGGCACATGTCGCGCGCGATCGGCAGGCCAAAGCCGCCGCAGACCACATCGCCGAGGAAGTCGAGCAGCACATAGTCGAAGTCCCACTCGTGAAAACCGAGCTTCTCGAGCTGTTCGAAGCCGTGGATGATGCCGCGTCCACCGCATCCGCGCCCGACCTCGGGACCACCAAGCTCCATGGCAAAGACCCCGTCGCGCTTGAAGCAAACATCGCCGATCTCAAGCTCTTCGCCCGCCAGCTTCGTCTTGGTCGAGGTCTCGATGATCGTCGGACACGCCTTGCCGCCAAAGAGCAGCGAGGTGGTGTCGGACTTCGGATCACAGCCGATCAGCAGCACCCGCTTGCCCTGCTGCGCCATCATGTAAGACAGGTTCGAGAGCGTGAACGATTTACCGATCCCGCCCTTGCCGTAGATCGCGATGACTTGTGTGTCGCGGGTCGCCTCGGCGGCCGGCAGATCGGGCTCGATCGCCGCCTCGGCGCGCAGACGGGCGGTTCCGCCGTCGGTCAAAATGGGCGCGTGGCCGCCTTCGGGGGTCATGCGGCGTCCCTCCAGGTCAGGATCATCTTCAAGCAAGCTGGGTCTTCGAAGGCCTGGGCATAGGCATCGGCTGGGTCTGAGGCGTCACGGCGATGGCTAATGAGGCCGTCGAGCGACAACCGGCCCTCGGTCACCAGTGCGGCGATGGCTGTGAGGTCGGACGGCGTCCATTCCGCCGAGATGCTGAGCCGCGCCTCCTTCATAAAGGCGGGCGGGAAGGTGAAGCGCACCGGATCCGGATAAAACCCGGCCAGCGTGATCTCCCCCCGCGGCTTCAGCCGTGCGATCAGGGTGTCCAACGCCTCTGGATCGCCACTGACATCGCAGACGCGGGCATAGTCGCGGCGCGGATCGTCTTGCGGATCGATGACCGTGTAGTTGAGCGCCCCTGCGCGCCGGTCCTCCGAGATCTCCCAAACGGTTGGCGGCTCGGCCCCGAGCGCGATGGCAGCCCGCGCGATCAGGCGGCCAAGCGCCCCGTGGCCGACGATCAGCTCGGGCGGCCCGTCCGCGGACAGCACGACTGCGTGATGGGCCGTCGCTGCGAGCGCCAGCAGGGCCGCCTCGGCGCCGAGGGCTGGATCGACCGGTTGGACGCGGGCGCCGGGCACGACGATGCGCTCCGCGGCACCGCCAAAGAGGCCGCGCGCCTCGGCAAAGCAATTGGCGCCAGGAACAAAGACCCGGTCCCCGACGCGCAGGCCCGAATCAGTGCCAGCCTCGACCACTTCGCCGACGGTCTCATAGCCCGGCACCAGCGGGTATCCCATGCCCGGGAAAGGCGGCATGCGCCCGTTCCAGAACAGCTTTTCCGTACCGGTGCTGATGCCGCTCCACAGCGTGTCGACCACGATGTCACCGGCCCCCGGTGGGGCGAGCGTGAGCGCCGATCGGGAAACTTGCCCGGGCGCCTCGAACACCACCGCATCAGCTTGCATTGTCGTTCTCCCTAAGCCCGCCATTGGCCGTGCCATACCGCAAGGTCGCATCGCAGGTGCCTTTGATTGTCAGCTTAGATTGACACCCTGCACTGTCAAGTTGAAAGAAGTTAAGGGTGCTGGGGTCGACAGCGCCACAACCCACGGCGTCAGGCAGGAGCTGCGCTGAGCAGCCCGGTCAGAAAAGGCCGGCGGGTGCGGTGCGGGCGGATGTCGCGAAAGCCCGCCTCGGCCAACAGCGCCGTCAACCGCGCCACAGAACGTGGCCGGCCATGGGTCATCGCCATGATATAAAAGCCAAAATAAACGTCGCCGACCCGAGGAGCGCCGGGGGTTTCGGCCATGGGCTCGGCAACCAAAAGACGCCCACCAGGCGCCACGGCCGTCCGCGCCTTTGCCAGCAAGGCTCGCACGGCATCGTCGTTATGGTCATAGAGCACGCGCACCAACGATATCAGATCGGCACCTTCGGGGAAGGGGTCGGCAAAGAAGTCACCGCCCAGGGCCCGCGCACGGTCGGCGAGCCCCGCCTCGGCAAACCGGGGCGTCGCTTCGGCTGCGACCGCCGGTAAATCGAACAGCGTTAGGCTGAGCCGCGGCGCCCGCACCGCCACGGCGCGCAGAAAGCTCCCATCTCCGCCGCCGAGATCCATCAGATGGCGATGACGCCGAAACGGATAGCTGGCGATGACCTCGGCCGAGACCATCGCTTGGGTCGCGGCCATCAGGCGCGTGTAGGGCGCCGTTTCGTCCGGCGCCAGCGCGTGGGTCCGATGGCCACCGACATAGCCCCAATAGCGAGCCAGCTCCGGCTCTGTCTCGCCGCGGAGCAACGCCACCGGATCGGCCAGATCTCGGTAGAGCAAAGCGTGATGGCGCACCATCTCGATCACCCCGGGCGCGCCGAGCAGCGCCGCTCCGAGCTGGCCGAGCCGCCAACGGTCTCCGGTCCGCGCAACCAAGCCGAGCGAGCCTGCCGCCGCCATCAAGCGCTCGGCCGGTGCGGGCGCCAAGCCGGTCGCCGCTGCGATCTCGGCCATGCTGCGCGGCCCATCGGCCAGCCGCTCGGGGATCTCGAGCACCACCACCGCGTGGAGCACCTGGGAATAGACAAAGCCCGCCGTCAGATCGAAGAGATCCAACGCACGCCGCCGCGCAATGCCGCGGGTCAGCGGAAACGAGGCCGCCCAATCCTGAAAGCTCGGGCGCGCGATCATCCGATCGCGCCAGGCGAGAAAGCGCTCGCGCAGCCCCCGGCGAATGGGATCGGCCGGAACGGGCGGCGTGCATTCCATCAGGCGACGCCGGCCTCGGCGAGCGCCTGCGACGGGGTCAGACGCTTGGCCTGCACACGCACCAGCATGCGCAACTCCTCCTCGCCGCGGCAGGCCGGGATCGAGGCGGAGGCCTCTCCGAGCAGCGCCTCGAGCCGGGCCGCGGCCCCACCGATGCCGAGCCGCGCCACGGCGTTCGGCCGGTCGTGCAGATCGTCCTGGCCCGCCGGCTTGCCGAGCTCTGCCTCGGTGCAGAGCGCATCGCGCAGATCGTCGGCGACCTGATAAGCCTCCCCGAGCTTGTCGCCCAGGGCGCGCCAAGGGGTGGGATCGGCGCCGGCTGCGAGCGCGCCCATGCGGGTCGCCGCCACAAAGAGCGCGCCAGTCTTGGCGCGGTGATACGGCGCGAGGCGGATCTCCGGCTCAGACTCCCAGGCCTGACCCGCAACAATGCCGCCCGGCAGGCCCGTGGCTCTGGCCAACGCTCCGATCAAGCCTGCGAGCCGGCGCGGCGCCTCGGCGCCCGCGGCCGCCGAGGCATGGGCCATAACCTCGAATGCCATGACGATCATGCCATCCCCAGCCAGGAGCGCCAGCGGCTCCCCGAACACCCGGTGGACCGAGGGCTTGCCCCTGCGCGTGTCTGCATCGTCGAAGCAGGGCATGTCATCATGCACGAGCGAGGCGCAATGCATCAGCTCGATCGACACGGCGGCGGCATCGGAGAGGGCGGGGCGATCATCGCCGCAGGCGCGCGCCACGGCCAGAGCGAGCTGCGGGCGCACGCGGGCGCCTCCCGGAAAGAGAGCGTGGCGTAAGGCCTCGCCGAGCTTCGGCGGCGCATCCTGCCCTGCGGCCCGCGTCAGCGCCGCCTCGAGCGCCCGGTCAATCCTGCTCAGCGTCTCCATGGCGCCCTCCCACTCGGCGGTTGTCAATGTAGATTGTATTATCTACTGTCAATCATTGTGGACACAGCGCGGGCGCACTGTCAACGGCGCCGGACGCTGGGTGGAACCAGGGGCGGACACACCATGCGGGTCGCGATCATAGGCGCAGGGCTCGGCGGTCTGGCGGCCGCGGCCGAGCTCGCCCATAGGGGATACGAGGTTCATCTGTTCGAGGCAGCCTCCTCTCCGGGCGGCAAAGCGCGGCGGGTTGCAGCGGGCGACCGGATGGTCTCGGCTGGCCCGACGGTGCTGACGATGCGCTGGGTCTTCGAAGCGCTGTTCGATGCGCTCGGCGAGCGGCTCTCTGACCATGTCCAGCTCACCCAAAGCGAGATCCTTGCGCGGCATGCTTGGTCGGATGGATCGACGCTCGATCTGTTTGCGGACCCGGCCGCCTCGGAAGCGGCGATCGCTGCCTTTGCCGGCGGCGATGAAGCGGCCCGGTTCCGGGCCTTCTCGACGCGGGCCGAGCGGATCTATGCCCGTCTTGCACCCGTGTTCATCGAAGCGCAAAAGCCCGGGCTCCTCGATGCGGCACGCGGTGTCGGGCCGTCGCTGGGCGCCCTGACGGATCTCGCCCCTTGGGACAGCCTCTGGTCCGCTCTGACCCGAGAACTGCGGGACCCGCGGCTGCGCCAGCTCTTCGGCCGCTATGCCACCTATGTGGGTGGATCGCCCTTTGCTTCGCCAGCGCTGCTCATGCTCATCTGGCATGTCGAGGCCTCGGGCGTCTGGCGGATCGAGGGCGGCATACCCGCCCTGGCGCAGGCCTTGGCACGCATCGCCGAGTTGCGCGGGGCCCGCATCCAATACGACATGCCCGTTGACGAGGTGATTGCGGACGGCGGCCGGGCCACCGGCGTGCGCCTGGCGAACGGACAGCCGATCCTGGCCGATGCGGTGGTGTTCAACGGCGATCCCTCGGCGCTCGGCACCGGTTTGCTGGGCGAGGCGGCGCGCCAGGCAACGCGCCCAACACCGCCCGCAAAGCGCTCGCATTCGGCGCTGACCTTCACGGCGCTTGGCCGGCCATCCGGCTTTCCGCTCGCGCACCACACCGTGTTCTTCTCCGATGATTATGCGGCCGAATTCGACGCGCTCCGGCGCGGTCGCCTGCCGCCAGAGCCGACCACCTACCTCTGTGCCGAGGATCGCGCGCTCACCCATGCCGGTGCCGAGCCGCTCTTTGCCATCATCAACGCGCCCGCGACGGGCGACACCCGCCCCCTGCCCCACGAGGAGATCGACCGATGCCTCATGAACATGCACCGCCTGATACGCCGCTGCGGGACCGAGCTGGCTCTGGTGCCCCAGACGATGACGGTGACAGCGCCGCAGGACTATGCGCGGATGTTCCCGGCGAGCGGCGGCGCGCTCTACGGGATGAGCCCGCACGGGGCGATGGCCGGACTAAAGCGCCCGGGCGCCCAGAGCCGGTTGCCGGGTCTCTATATGGCGGGGGGCGCGGTGCATCCGGGGGCCGGTGTGCCGATGGCGACCCTCTCGGGCCGGCTGGCCGCGACGGCCCTGATGGCGGACCGCGCTTTGACGTGCCGGTCACGCCCGGCGGCTATGCCTGGTGGTATCTCGACGGCATCTCGGCAGACGGCAAACGCGCCGTCTCGATCATCCTCTTCGTTGGCTCGGTCTTCTCGCCCTACTACGCATGGCGCGGACGCCTAAAGCCCGAAGATCACTGCACGCTGAACGTCGCCCTCTATGGCGGCCCATCGCGCTGGACGATGACCGAGCGGGGCGCGGGCACCAGCCGCCGCGCGCTTGGCGAGTTCCAGGTGGGCCCGAGCCGCGTCACCTGGGACGGCCGCGGCATGACGGTGGAGATCGACGAGATCGCAGTGCCCCATCTGGCGCCGGTCCGTGGCACGGTCAGAATCGAGCCCGAAGCCCTCACCCGCTTTGAGGCCGTTCTCGACAGCACCGGACATCACCGTTGGCGCCCTTATGCGCCGTTGGCCCATGTGCGCGTGGATCTCGACAGCCCGCGGCTCTCATGGGAGGGTCATGGATATCTCGATGCGAATTTCGGCGCCCGGCCGCTTGAGGCCGATTTCGTTCACTGGAACTGGTCTCGGTCGCGGCTCAGCGAGCGCGCCCGCATCTTCTATGAGGCCGATCGTCGGGACGGGACGCATTTGGGCCTGAACCTTGGCGTCGATCCCGATGGTTCGGTGCTCGAGCTCGGCCCGCCGCCGCCCGAGGCGCCGTTGCCTGGCACCCTCTGGCGCGTGCGGCGCAAGACCCGCTCCGAGACGTCCGCCCGCGTGTTGCAAAGCCTCGAGGACGCCCCGTTCTATTCCCGCTCCATGCTGGAGACGCATCTGGACGGACAGCGTGCCGAGACCGTCCACGAGGCGCTCGATCTCGATCGGTTCGGTTCGCGCTGGGTCAAGGCGCTGTTGCCCTGGCGCATGCCGCGCGCCACCTGGTGGGGCGGGTGAGCCCTGTCAGTCAGAGCGATCCCGCCGCTCCGACGCATCGGATGCCAAACTGCTCGGCTTCGGCTCGGCCGAGGGATCACGCCGGCAGGCACGGATCTGGCTCCGCGCGAACCAGATCAAACCGCCAAACACCAACAGCATCTCGAGCAAGACCAGCGTCTCGCCCGAGATGAAGGGATCCAGTTGGTGGATCTGCACAGCCGTTAGGCCGCCAGTTTGTGCGCGTCCGGATTGAGCCGCCAGACGGCACGATTGAGGGCAGCGGCAATGCTGACCCAGACGAGATAGGGCACCATCAATGCCGCCGCGACTGTGCTGATCGGCCAGAACACTAGGATTGTGGCCGCAATGGCGAGCCACATAGCCGAGACCACGATCATGGCCAAATCCATGCGCTTGAGGCCGAAGAAGACCGGCGACCACAGCGCATTGAAGGCGAGTTGCAGCGCCCAGAACGCGAGGGGCACCGTCGCCTGCCCAGGCTCGGCAACCGACCAGATGATCCATCCCGCTGCCGCGATCATGCCGTAGAGCACGGTCCACACCAAAGGGAACGCCCAGTTCGGCGGCACCCAACCGGGCTTCTCCAAGGCCTCATACCACTTGCCCGGACCGAAAAAGGCGCCCGTCATGGCCGCAGCGAAACACGCCGCGATGAACACGAAGAGGGAGAGAGAGAAGTCGGGCATATCAGCCTCCGCCTGAGCCTTTCTCAGGAAGCTAGGTCGGCGGCGCGGTACGGTCCAGCCGGTCCCGCTCCTTGAGTTCGGCCAGGATCGCGATGAAGCCCTCGGTTCGGTCGGCCCAGCTTTTGGGAGCCCGCTCGGCATGTGCTGCCGCATCGACGAGATAGCGGGTCTCCTCGAGCGCAGGCTTTGGCAGGGCCCAGGCCCGCGGCAGCGGCAAAGCCGCGGCGCCGAGCGCCCGGGCCACGATCAGCCGCTTGCGCGCCTTGGGCACCACGGCGCGTCGGGTCACGCTGTCATAGCGGTTCCGCACCACCTCGGCGCCGATCTCGGCATAGAGGTAGCGGGCCGCGAAAATCGCGGGCCGGCAATCCCGCGGCAGGCGGGCGATCCCAGCCTCGGAACGCTCATAAAGCATTGCGGCATGGGCGAGCAGCCTGCGCAAAACTCCGGCCAGCTCCGAGGACGGCTCGGGGGACGCGACCAGCTGATCCGGATCGATCTCGGCCTTGGTCAACCAATCGAGCGGCAGATAGACCCGCCCACGGCCCGCATCTTCGCCGACATCCCGCGCAATGTTCGTCAGCTGCATGGCCACGCCCAGATCGCAGGCGCGCGCGAGCATGTCCGCCGACCGCTCACCGAGCAGAACCGCCATCATGCCGCCAACCGCCCCAGCCACCCGGGCGGCATAGTCGGTGAGGGCGGACAAGGTCGCATAGCGGCGCCCCTCGGCATCCCAAGCAAGCCCTTCGATCAGGGCCTCGGGCAAGGTGCGGGGTAGGTCAAAGACCTCGATGGTGCGGGCAAAGGCACGGTCCGCCGGCACGTTGAGCGGATCGCCGCCATAGGCGCGATCAAGCCGCCAGCGCAGCCGCTGGACAGCATCGGTCAGGCCTGTTTCGGCCTCATCCACCGCATCATCGGCCAAGCGGCAGAAGGCGTAAATGGCATGGGCAGGGCGCCGCAGCCGCGCTGGCAGAAACCGCCCGGCCTGGTGAAACGAATGGGACCCGTGGCGGATCGCCTCGGCACAGGCCGCGAAATCGGCGAGGGCGTCGTCAGACCAGCGCTGAGGCATGCGGCACCAATTGATCGAGCAAGCGGGCGGAAGTGACGACCCCGGGCAGCCCGGCCCCGGGATGGGTGCCGGCGCCGACCAGATAGAGGCCATCGACCTCCTCGGATCGATTGTGCGGGCGGAACCAGGCGCTCTGCAGCAGCCGCGGCTCGAGCGCGAAGCCCGCACCGTGCGGAGAGCGGTAGCGATCGCGGAAATCGAGCGGTGTCATGATCCGCTCTGAGACAATGTGCTCGCCAAGGCCCGGCAGGACGGTCTCTTCGAGCCGCTTGAGCACCAAGGCACGGTGGCGGTCGCGCTCGGCCTCCCAATCGTGGCCAAAGCCGAGATGGGGCACGGGGACCAGCGCATAGAAGGCATCCTTGCCCGGTGGGGCCACCGAGGGATCAGTCGCGGTCGGGCGATGCAGATAGATCGACGGGTCGTCCGCCAGGCGCCCGCGTCGGAAGATGTCCTTGATCAGCTCGCCATAGCGCGGGCCCATCAGGATCGTATGATGCGCCACCTCGGGCCATTGCCGGCTGGTGCCGAAATACCAGACGAAGAGGCTCATCGAATAGTGCTGTTTCTTCAACGCCGTGTCGGACCAGCGCTTGCGGGTATGGCGGCGCAGCAGATGGCCATAGGTCCAGGCCGCATCGCCGCCCGAGACGACCACATCTGCGGTGCGCTCGGTCCCGCCGGTGGTGCGGATGCCGCGGGCCCGCCCATCGCGGACCAGGATCTCGTCCACCTCGACGCCGTAGTGGATGGCACTCCCCTGCCCCTCGACCAGCCCGGCCAGGGCGCGGGCCAGGGCATTGGTGCCACCCATGGCATAGTGCACGCCAAAGGCCGCCTCGAGATAGCTGACCAGGCAGTACATCGACGTCACGCGCAGCGGATCACCACCGATGAAGAGCGGATGGAAGGATAGCGCCGCACGCAGATGCGGATGGCGGATCTTGGCGCAAGCCTCGGCATAGACCGAGCGATCGGCGCGCAGCCGGGCCAGATCCCACAGCCACGGCACCATGTCTTGCATGCGGTTGAAGGGGATCATCCCCATCCCTTCGAACCCGATCCGGTACTTGGTCTCGGCGCTCTGCATAAAGCGCTCATAGCCGCGCAGATCGCGCGGGCTGATGCGCTGCACCTCGGCGCGCATGGCATCCCGGTCCGAGCATGCAGTGAAGACCTCTCCGTCATCGAAGCGGATGCGGTAGAAGGGCTCGAGCGGGCGCAGCTCCAGATGGTCGGCCATGCGGGTGCCGCAGAGGGCAAAAAGCTCCTCGAACAGCTGCGGCACGGTCACGATGGTCGGGCCGGCATCAAAAACGAACCCGTCTTGGCGGAAGGCCGTCCCGCGCCCGCCCGGGGTGGCGAGCTTCTCGAGCACGCTGACCCGGTATCCGCGGGCGCCGAGGCGAATCGCGGCTGCCAGGCCGCCGAACCCCGCCCCGATCACAATGGCATGGGGCCGGCGCTCGCCGAGCCCGGGCGCGGGCGTTCGGCTGAGCTTTCCTGCGTCGAACGGCGCTCGCGTGACTGTCAGCATAAACTGACAGTAGCAGTGTCAGCTTTCCGCGGCAAGCGGAAGCGTCGGCTGTCGCGAAACTCCCCGCTGGATGGACAACGGCACCGGTGGGCAGGCCGAAAGGGGATCGACCCCGCCCCAACAGCCCTCGGCCCCGAGGACACGAAAGCGGGCGAACAACTCCTCCGAGAACCACTCGCGCTCGCGCGCATGGCGGGCGGCATCGCGGTGATAGGGGTGGCGATAGGCAAAGGCCTTCATCGCGTCGAGATCGGACCAGATCGAGAAGGTGACTTGGCGGAGGAACGGGACCTCGCCCATGCCCCGCTTGAACAGGATCGCGGGTTCTTCGGCGGTGCGGGCATCGATATCCGGTGCGCCGCGCCAAAAGGCACGCGCCTTCATGGGACGGATAGAGGCTCGGGTCAGGATGGCAAACGGTGCGTGCAGATCAACCTCCGGAGCGCGCTCAAAGGGCGGACGCCCATCCCAGGCGCCCCGCACGCTGACGGTGGCAAGATAGACCGTGAACGTCTCCGCAGCCCAGGCGCGATACCGCCGGAACACCGCCCCTTGGGCCAAACCGGCCCGGGCCGCCGTCTCGGATGGCCAGGTGGCCAGGATCGCGTAGACCCCGAAATTCGGGCGTGGGCGAAAGCTCTCGCCCTCCCCGGTGCCGAACAGTTTCCAAAAACCGATATCCGGCTCACGCGCCAAGGCCGCCCGCGCGATCCCCATTTGGGAGAAGGCCCAAAGCCGTGCGGCAATCCCATCGAACCGAAAGACTGAGAGGCTGGTGACCTGCATGCTGTCCTCCACGGGTCCCAGGGTGCGGAGAACGCCGACGACTGTCAACATTAGTTGACGCTGATCAGGGGTCCTCCGGTCGGCCCCGCAAGCGCTTCACGGCACCCCGCTGCGTTTTGGCGTCCAGGCGCCGACGCACCGAGCCCTTGCTGGGCCGCGTCGGGATCCGGGGCTTGGGGCGCTCGGCCGCCCGCGCGATCAACTCGGCGAGACGGGTGCGTGCCTCCTCGCGGTTCATCGCTTGGCTGCGGTGGCTGTCCACCTGGATCACCACAGCGCCGTCGCGCGTCCAGCGGCGCCCCGCCAAGCGTTTCAGCCGTGCCTTGACCGCGGGGAGCAGATTGGGCGAGCGCTCAGCTTCGAAGCGCAGGGTGACGCCAGTTTCAACCTTGTTGACGTTTTGACCGCCCGGACCGCGCGCGCGCTGGAAGCTCTCGGTGATCTCCCAATCGGCGATCTCGATATGGGGGCCGCATCGCAGCATGGCGGCCCCACCCGCGTCAGGCTCGGGCGGCCCGCGGGCCGAGCGCCACGGCCGCTCCGAAGGGCAAGAGCGCCAGGAGGGCCAACGCCAGCTTCACGCCGAAATCGCCGACGGCCAGGCTGACCCACAACGGCGCCGCCGGGCCAGCGCCCAGCATCGGCACGGCCTCGAGCGCCCAAGGCTCGTTCGGGCCAAGCAGTGCAAAGGCCGGAGCAAAGGCGAGCGTGAAGAACAGGGCGGTGTCGAGCGCCGAGCCGATCAGCGAGGACACCAGCGGCGCCCGCCACCAGCTGCCCGCCCGCAGGCGATGAAAGATCGCCACGTCCAACATCTGCGCCACCAGAAAGGCCGTGCCCGAGGCGATGGCGATCCGCGGCGTTGCCAGCACGATCGACAGCACGACCGCCAGGGCAAAGCCCGCCAGGACGACGCGCTGGGCTCCGGCGCGCCCCAGCCAGCGGTTGGCGAGATCGGTCACCAAAAAGGCGAGCGGATAGGTGAAGGCGCCCCAGGTCAGCCAATCGTTGAAAGGGTGCTGCACCAGGATGTTCGAGGCGGTGACCACCACCGCCATCGCCGCCACGCCGAGAAGGATGCCACGCATCGCAAGCCGCCTCTTGTCCATATCCGAAGGCGCGCTGCCTACCCGATCAACGCGGGACTGTCGAGCCCTGGCGCGCGCCTAAATCACCGGCACCGTTTCGGCGGCGAGCGGCACGGCGGCCATCAGACGCTCGGCCAAGGCCGAGAGGCGCGGGGCCGGCGGATCGATCATCCAGGCATTCGTGGTCTCGACCATCTGATAGGCACAGACAAAGGCCACATCCGATCCATCGGGCTGCGCGCCACCGAAAAAGCCCTCGGCCGGGGCATAGGCCTCCATGGCCGCGAGGCCGCCGCGCACCTGGGTCACCAATCGCTCTTGCCAATCGGGGAACTGGTACTGCTCCGGGCGGCGGTTCTTCTCATAGACCATGGCGACGGTCTTCTCGGTCACCGAATGGGCCAACGCCAGCCGCTGCAGGCAATCGCGCCGCGCCGTGCCCTCGGCCGGGATCAGCCGGCGCTCCGCCGCGGCTGTCTCCTCGAGCCAGTCGCAAATCGCCCAGGTCTCGATCAGCTCGGTGCCATCGTCGAGCACCAACACCGGAACGCGACCGACCGGGTTATGGGCGCGCACCTCGTCCCAGGTCTCGCCCGCCGGCGCGATCTTGCGCCGCTCGAGCGTCCGGCCCTGCAGTGCGCACCAGATGTCGATGCGCCGCGCATAGGGCGACAGGTCCCGTCCGTAGAGAATCATGGTGTCAGCCTCCGCTCTGCTCGAGCGCGAGAGGAACCCAAGCGGCATCGGCTGTCAAAGCCTCTGGAGACCTGGATGACCAAAACGTGCAGGCCGCGGAAATCCCCGCGACCACAGCAATCTTGAACGCCGGCCCGTGCGGGAATAGCTTCGAGGTCTGAGCTTGGAGGCCGCATGACCACCGCATCGACGCCGCCGCTGATCGATCCCTTTGCCCGGGCCATCACCTATCTTCGGGTGTCCGTGACCGATCGCTGCGATTTTCGCTGTGTGTATTGCATGGCGGAACACATGACGTTCCTGCCTAAGCGCGATCTGTTGAGTCTCGAGGAGCTCGACAGGCTCTGCTCGCAGTTCGTGGCGCTGGGTGTGCGCAAGCTGCGGGTGACGGGCGGCGAGCCGCTGGTGCGCAAGGGCATCATGACCTTCTTCGAGGCCATGGGACGCCATCTCGACAGCGGCGCGCTCGAGGAACTGACGCTGACAACGAACGGCAGCCAGCTGAAACGCTTTGCCAGCGATCTGGCCGCGATCGGCGTGCGGCGCGTGAACGTTTCCCTCGACACCCTCGATGAGGCCAAATTCCAGTCGATCACGCGTTGGGGACGTCTGGCCCAGGTGCTGGAGGGCATCGAAGCGGCACAGGCTGCCGGCCTCAAGATCAAGATCAACGTGGTCGCGCTGAAGGGTACAAACGACACCGAGATCCACCGCCTGGTCTCTTGGTGCCGCGACTGGGGCCTCGACCTCACCTTCATAGAGGTGATGCCGATGGGGGATCTCGGCGGCGAGGACCGGCTGGACCAGTACTATTCACTGGAGGATCTGCGCCGGGATCTGTCCAGCCGTTGGACGCTGAGCGAGACGGCGGAGCGCACCGGCGGCCCGGCTCGCTATTTCCGCGTGGAGCAGACCGGGCAGCGCATTGGTTTCATCACGCCGCTCACGCATAACTTTTGCGAAAGCTGCAACCGTGTGCGGCTCACCTGCACGGGGCAGCTCTATATGTGCCTCGGACAGGACGACGACGCCGATCTGCGCGCGGTGATGCGGTCGGGCGCCTCCGATACCGAGATCCGCGAAGCGATCCGGGAGGCCATCGGGCGCAAACCCAAGGGCCATGACTTTGACTATTCGCGTCAGCAGGTCGATGGGCAGGTCGCGCGCCACATGTCGGTGACCGGCGGCTGAGCAAGGCCGCATCGGATGGTGGCGCTGAGACGCTAGGGGACCGGCTATGAAAACGCTGCTGATCATTTCGGCCGTGCTGGTGTTGTTTGCCGTGGGTCTCACGGCCGTCTGGGTCTTTGTCGTGCAAAACGTCGAGACGCCGGCCTACCGTGTGTTGCGCGCCGAGGGACGGATGGAGCTCCGCGCCTACCCGGCCCTGGTGCGCGCCGAGATCGATCGCTCCGGGCCCAGGCGCCAAGCGCTCAGCGCGGGCTTCGGGCCGCTTGCGGGCTACATCTTTGCCCGCGAGCGCGAGGGGCCGAAGATCGCGATGACAGCCCCCGTGAGGCAAGCGGCGGGTGCACTGGGCACCTGGACCGTGGGCTTCATCCTGCCGGCCGGCCTTAGCCCGGCCGAGGCCCCTGCGCCTGCGCGCGCCGATCTAAGGCTGACCGAGGTGCCCGCGCATGCGGCCGCGGCGATCCGCTTCCCCGGGCACCCGAGCGATGCGGATCTTGCCGCCAGGGAGCGGGAGTTGCGCGCATGGCTCGTTGCGACCGACGTCAACGTGACGGGACCCGCGGCTTATGCCTACTACAACGATCCTTTCACGCCCGGGTTCTTGCGCCGCAACGAGGTGATCCTGCCAATCGCCGAGCCCTAAGCCTCAGCGGATTGGCGGCAGAAGCGCCGCTTCGATGCCGAGCCGCACCCTCAGCACATGGCGCAGCCAGAGCCGAGCGAACACCAGCGACGCAACACTGGAGGCCGCCGCCCCCATCATCCCAAAACTCGGGATCAGCAGTGCATTGAGCACGATATTGCCCGTGAGCGCGATGGCCACGATCCGCAGGGCCACACGCTCGTTCCCAGTCATACCCGCCAGCGTCAGGGTCGGCCCGATCGCATTGGCCATCACCACGCCAGCCACGAGAACGCTGAGCGGGCCTGCTCCCTCGGTAAAGGGCGCGCCAAAGACCAAGGCCAGCAGCGGCTCGGCAACCAGGATCAGACCGACCCCAAGGACCAGAGCGAGCCCGGTCGAGGCCGCCGTGCTGCGGCGTACAAGCCGCTGAAGCGCCAACCGGTCGTCCTGCTGCCACAGACCCGCATAGCGCGGGCGCACGGCCAGCAGCACCGCGTTCGGCAAGAGCCCCAACGCCAAGATCATCTGCCCAACCACGCGGTAGATCCCCGTCTCGCGATCCGAGGCCAAGAGCCCGAGCATCACCATATCGACATTTGCGTTGATGATCTGGACGCCGCCAAGCGCGCCGAGCGGTATGGCGGCCGCAAGCCATTGGCGAGGACCCGGGGCGCCCTGATCGCCAGGCGCCCCTCGCGCCAAGAGACCGCGGCGATGCACGACCCACAGCGCCACAGCAAAGCCCAGGGCCGTGGCCGAGATATTGATCGCCATGGCCAGTTCCACACCGAACCGAGCCGTGCCAAGGACCGCCAAGACCAGTCCGAAGCCAAGCGCCGTGAGGCTGACCTGCAGCACGCTCTCGAGCGCATGCCCGCGTGCGGCGCTGCCCGATCCCGCAATCACCGCAGCCAGGATCGACTGCCCCGCCGTCAAGGGCACGAGTAGCACCGCCCATGCCATCACATCGTCCCGAGCCGGATCAAGCAGGCCAGTGATGGAGATGGCCAAGAGCATCGCCGCGACGATCGATAGACCAAGTCCCATGCCCACCATGAGGCCCCAGCGCAGCAAGCGGCGGGGCGGCGCCTCGCCGGCCGCCTTGGCCCGAGCCGTCTGGCGCAGCAGCAGGGGCGGCAAGCCGATCTGCGCGACCAGCGCCAACAGGATGCAAACGGTCAACGCAAAGGAATATCGGCCAAAGGCATCGACCCCCAGCACCCGCGCCAGCAGGATCGAGATGCCGAAGGCAACCACCGCATGGGAGACCTTCACCAAGGCCACGCCCGCTGCCTCGGCCCGCGAGCCACCGAGCGGCATCCCCAGCGAGCGCAACAACGCTTCCCACCATCTGTCGGTCTTCTCGTTCACACTCTCATATCCACGGCCATCGTAGGGAGGGGCTCCGGGGCAAACCACCCCTTGCTCGGATCTGGCCAAGCCGGCACGGTCCGGTGAGACCACCAAACCGGGAGAGGCCGTGCCTGCCAAACGCCCACACTGCAGCCTGATTGCGCCCTCCTTCGAGGGCGGCGGAGCCGAGCGCGTCACGATCAATCTGGCCAATGCGCTGGCGGCCGATGGCGTAGATGTGGAACTGGCGGTGCTGGCCTCGCATGGCCCCTTCCGTTCGGAGGTCGCGCCAGAGGTACGGGTGCGCGACCTCGGCATCCGACGGGTTTCGGCGGGCTTTCCCAAGCTTGTCCGGTATTTTCGCGAGTTGCGCCCGCCGGTGCTGCTGAGCGCGCTCGACTACATCAACGTGGCGGCGATTTGGGCGAACCAGATCGCCGGCAGCCCGGCGCAGGTGCATGTGGGCGTGCACAACCACGCGACGATCGGGCTGCGGACCTCGGAGCATTGGCGGGACCGGGTGCTGATGCGCTCGGCCATTCGGGCGAGCTATGGCCGTGCAGCCAGTGTGATCACGTTGACCGAGGCCATGGCCGATGACTTGGCCGAACTGTCCGGGCTGTCGTGCGGTCATATCACCGTCTTGCCCAATGTCGTCTTGACCGGTCGCGAGGCGGCGGCTCGAGCCGAGGCGACCGAGCATCCCTGGGCCCAAGATGCCGAGCGGCCCCTGATCGTCGGGATCGGACGGCTGCATGAGCAGAAGAACTTTCCAGCCTTGATCGACGCCTTCGCGCCCTTGGCCCAGGACAGCCGCGCTAGGCTGGTGATCTTGGGCGAGGGACCGGAGCGGCCGGCGCTCGCGGCGATGGTGGCGGATCTCGGCCTTGGCGATGCGGTGGATCTGCCGGGCTTTGCCAAGAACCCCCATGCCCTGCTGGCGCGCGCATCGCTGTTCGTCTTGTCGTCGCGGCACGAGGGCTTGCCGACCGTGCTGATCGAGGCCATGGCCGCCGGCTGTCCCGTGGTCGCCACCGACTGCCCGACGGGACCGGCCGAGATCCTGCAGGACGGGGCGCTTGGGCGCCTGGTTCCGGTGGACGATGTTGGCGCGCTCCGTTTGGCAATGCGCGAGACGCTGGCCACCCCGGTTCCGGCCGAGCGGCTGATTGCGCGGGCCGAAGACTATAGCGCCAGCCGGGTTGTGTCGCTCTATCGCGCGCATCTCGGACTCTAGGTTTCCACCGGGGCGGTCAGACCGAGGATGTCCAAATAGGCATCCCGGCTGGTCTCGATTGCAAAGGCCTGGGCGCGGGTGCGAAGCGCCGCGGTGTCGACCGGTCCGGCCAGCCGATCCAGGATCGCGCGGCACAAGGCCCCGGCATCGCCGATGGGCACAAGCGGACCGAGCGCGCCGCTCTCGAGGATCTCGTCTGGCCCCGATGGGCAATCGGTCGAGACCACCGGCGCTCCACAGGCCATCGCCTCGATCAAGGCGTTCGGCAACCCCTCCCAGGCCGAGGAAAGGACGAATAGATCCGCGCGCGCAAAGGCGGCATGGGGCCGGCCAGTGAACCCCGGCATGGCCAGAGAAGCCGCAATGCCGAGATCGGTGGCCAGCGCCTCGAGCGCGGACCGCAACTCGCCGTCGCCAAAGATCACCAACCGGGCGGGGCGCGCCGTCAGCACCTGGGCAAAGGCGCGGAGAAGCATCGCGTGATCCTTTTGCTCGGTCAGACGTCCTGCCGTCACGATGATGGGCGATCCCTGCCGCGGGCGCTCGAGCCAGGGATGCGGCGCTGGCTCCGCCATCCGGGCGCCCAGATCCGCGGTGATGACGGGGTTGTAGATGGTCCGGACGCGGTCTCTCGGCAGGCCAAGCGCCGCGGACAGATCGCGCGACACACCGTCGGAGACACTGCACAGCGCGTCGGCGCCTGGAAGCAGCAGCCGAGCGGCCCGGCGCATTACCGCGCCCTTGGCTGGGCTGTAGATCCTCGCGACATGGGCCGAGAATGCATTGCGGCTGCTGACCACGACCCGGGTCCGCGCCCCCGCGAGACGCCGCGCAAGAAGCGCCACCATGCCCGCGGGCTCGGCAAACACAAGGGCGGCGCGCGGTGGCGTGCGGCGCCACCGGGCAGCGAGCCGGCGGCCCCAGGCAAACGAGCCGCTCGCGGCGAAATCGACCACGTTCACGCCATCTGGGACATCCGCCATCCGGGGACCTTCTGCGCGACAGAGCAGAAGCTCGACGGACAAACCCCGGTCGCGAAAGGCCTCGGCCAGCAACAGGCACACCCGCTCGGACCCGCCGCCACCCAGGCTGTGGATCATCAACGCAACATCGGCTGGCCGGTCCATCGCCCCTCCGCCTGAGCCTTGCCATAGAAATGCCGCCCACGCTGAGGTACGCTCAGCCTGCGGGCCTTTTCCGCAGCGGTGCGCAGGATTAAACGGGGAACGCCATGAAGAAAATGGTCAAGAATTTCAAGCTCGACGACATGTGGTTCAAAAAAGAATCCCTGCCGGAGGTCTATGGCGAGGCAGACAAATTTGTGCGCGCCCTAAAGGTGTTCTCGTCGGCCGATAACGGCTTGAACCTCGAGGCCGGGGACGAGCAGCTGTCGAGCTCAGATCTCGCATCTCTCAACAAAGCCAAAGCTATGTTGGGCGATGTGGAGAAGGCCGGCCGCGAGCTGCAGGTGAAATGTCCGTCGCTTGCCAAATCCGCGGGGGACAAGAAGGTCTCCCAGGGGTTTACCACCACCGGTGAGGTGCTGAAAAAGGTTCTGCCGAAGGCGATCCAGGACAAGCGCGAAGAATATGACGGCTATGACGGCGACGGGGATGATGCGCCCTTGGTGAGCCCGGATGCGCACAAGGCCTATCTGAAGCGTTACCTGCCGCGGCTCAAGCGCATGCCGCACAATTTCGGCTTTGCCCTGGTGTCGAATGAGCCCAACGACCAGCGTTTTCTGTTTCATAAGCAGAAGGCCGCGCGCTCGCTGGCCACCATGATCAAGAGTGACAGCAACGCCAAGCAGACGAGCTTTGGCATCGCGGCGGCTGGCTCGTTGATCTCCGAGGAGCGCTTTGGCGCCAACACGCTGGTTTTGAATGTCGAGGGCAAGGTGGTGCCGAGCCTCGCGCGTCGGGCGCGGCTGCTGTTCCAATCGCTCGGCATTTCGACCTTCAACAACATCGTGGTCCTGCGGGGCGATGAGCAGATCGAGCTATCGGACGAGTCGGAAGGCGATGTGCCCTTGGCGACGGTGACCGAGATCCTGGAGGACGATGTCGAGGAGGCGCCTGAACCGGTGGATCCCCCGGCCCCGGAGGCGCCCGCCCAAGACGCGCCCATGGGACAGGCACCGCCGGAGAAGCCCAAGCCGCAGCCCCGCCAGGCCAATCCCGAGGAGAGGCGCTGGCTCGAACTGCGCGGCACGCTCGCACCGCGGGTGGAGCGGGCCATCGAAATGAAGCATGGCGTCTTCAAGAAGACCAAGGCTGTCTGGGGCATGGCCCGGCAGGCGGCCGATACCGGAGACTTTGGCGGTGCGATCAAGGCGGCGAGCATGCTGCAGGCGCTGCTCAAAGGCTTTGAGCCTCCGCCTGAGGACCCAGCGGCCAAATATGAGCGCCAGAAGAAAAAGATCTTCCCGTTGATGGCAGAGTACATCAAGGCGGGCAAGCCGGGTGCCAAGGGTTTGCGGCTCCTCTATGGCGAGGCCGAGGCGCGGGCGGCCAAGGGGCAGATGGAAGCAGCGCTCGAGCTCCTCGATCTGCTGGCGCGCGATATTGCGGCCGGGGGGCCAAAGACCGAGCCCGTGCCCAAGGGCGCCGAGGCCCAAGCCGCGCTTGCGCGCACGCTGATCGAGAAGACCGCGCTGATGGAGAGCGCCGCGCACCGGTTGGCCGAGGCCTTCGACGGCCCCGAGCGTGTGACCTATAGCGAAGACGTGGCGGGGGCCGGCGAGGCCGCGCGGCATGCCTTGGGCGATCCGGGCGACCCGGCGGCGAGCCGCAGCTTCTCAGAGGCGTTTGCCGCCCTCTCTGTCCTTGATCGGCTGGTCCAGAGGGGACAGGCCCGCGCCAAGAAGGGATCGGACACGCTCGGGGACCTGCGCCAGCGGATCGATGAGATCGACGGACGCGTCAAGCCGCTGGCTCCGCTGGTCCACACCCCCGAGCTCAAGCCGTTGTTCGCGGCGGCAGCCATGGCGCGGGAGCAGATGACGGCCGCCATGCGGCGCAAGGATGTCTTTGGCGCGATGGCCCGCATCGGACCTTGGGACGACGCGGTCAGCCGGCTGGTAGCCGCAGCCGAGGCGGTCTCGCCCGAAACCGTCTGAGCCCAGGGTCAGAGCCGGCCGCGCCTATTGAAAGGGATATGCCCTCTCGCAGGCCTGTGCTACCCGGGGGTTGAGGCGCATCCGACAGTGCCGAAGACGGATCGGGCGGTCGGAGGGCATGCGTCTCGGGCCGGGGTCGTCCTGCCGCTGATGGCGCGACCTGGGTCAGACCCGTGCGGCGGCAAAACAGGGGGACGGCCGTGAAGACGGGTGAGGATGCCTGCTTCTCCTGCGGAGAACTGGTGCCGGTGGGCGCGCGGTTCTGCCCCTCTTGCGGCGCTCGTCTCGAAGCCCCCACGGTGGATGCGCGGCAAGCGGGCGAGCACCGACATCTGACCGTCATGTTTTGCGACCTGGTCGAGTGGACGCGCCTCTCGACCGAGATCGAGTCCGAAGACCTCCAAAGCCTATTGCGCGAGTACCACGTAGTCTGTGCCGAAGAGATCGAGCGGCGCGGCGGGATGGTCGCAAGCTATCTCGGCGATGGCGTCATGGCCTATTTCGGCTATCCCTACGCCCAGGAGAACGACGCGGTGCGGGTCGCAGAGGCGGCCCTGGCGATCACGGCACGGGTGCGCGAGATGGGTGTACGGCTGATGGCCGAACCGGGCATCCGCTTTGCCTGCCGGGTCGCGCTGCACACGGGCCGGGTCCTAGTGAGTGAAATGGGCGCTGGCGAGACGCGCAACCCCCATGCGGTGACCGGTGTTGTGCCCAATCTCGCTTCGCGGCTCGAACAATTCGCCCCGATCAACGGCGTCGCGGTCAGCGCCCAGACCAAGGCGCTCGTCGAGGGCCTGTTTCGCCTGGAGTCGCTTGGCTATCGGAGCATGAAGGGCATCGCCGAGCCGGTCGAGGTCTTCAGCCTGCTGGGCCAGGCGCCGAGGACCGCTGTCTTGCCCGGCCGGGCCGCACCCCTGGTGGGGCGTGAGGCGGAGCTCGCCGCCCTCGCCGCGCAATGGGCCGCGACAAGTCCCGACAGTCGGGCACGCCGCGTCCAGATCGAAGCGGAACCAGGTTTGGGCAAAACCGCCCTTGCCGCCGCCTTTCTGTCAACCAACGCGATCCCGCGCGCCCAGATCATCGAGATCGCCGGGGCCATCGCCGACCGCAACACGCCTTTTGCCTGTTTGCGATCAACCCTCATGCGCTGGCTGCACAGCGCCGCGCCCGACGCGCCAGAGCGGGTGGAGAGCCGGATCGCCGCCTGGTTCGGCGATGGTGGGGCCGCCCATGCCGACGCTCTGAGCGGCGTGCTCAACCGCCGCCGCGCCGCGGGGCGTGAGGGGCGCCATGCCGTGTTCGCCGCCTGCCAAGCCCTGATCACGCGCATGCCCCGGCCCGTGGCGATCATTGTCGAGGATGCGCATTGGGTCGATCCCTCGACCCTGGAGATGCTTGACCGGCTACGGCAAGAGGCCTCGGGGGTCTTCCTCCTGGCCCTCACCCGTCCGGTTACGACCAATGCCTGGAGCCGCCAGCCCGATCTCGGTCTCACCCTGCAGGGCCTGCCGCGCGAGAGCGCCAATGGCGTGATCGAGAGAGCAGCCGGCGGGCCAGTCGAGCCGGCGCTTGCCCAGCGCATCGCCGATATCACCGGCGGCTTGCCGCTCTATCTCGAGGAGCTCACCAAATCCCTGATCGACACCGGGGTGGTCAGTCTCGAGCGGGGCGTCTTCCGTCTCTCGGACCTGGCGGCCCGTATGCCGACACCGGACTCGCTGCTGGATCTGATCACGGCGCGGCTCGACCGCTTGGGCGATGCCAAGATCTTTGCCCAGATCAGCGCCGTGCTCGGCCGGCAGTTCTCGCGCCCCGCGCTGATCTCGGTCAGCGGTGCCGAGAGCGCGCCGACCGACGCGGCGATCACGGCGCTCAGCCGAGCGGGGATCGTCACGCCAGGCCGGCAGGGTCGCTTGTCCTTCCGGCACGCGCTGTTCCAAAAGGCCGCCTATGAGAGCTTGGTGCGCACCGCGCGGCATCGCTGGCATGCGCGCTATCTCGATTGGCTGCAGAGCGAGCCGGACCGGCTGGCCGAGACGCGCCCCGAGACGCTGGCCTTCCACCTCGAAGGCTGCGACCGGCTGCACGAGGCGGCCGAGGGCTATCTCGACGCCGGGCTTTCGGCCAATCGCGGATCGGCGAGCCTCGAGGCGGCGGCCCATTTCGGCAAGGCCCGGGATCTGATCGCGCGCATCGAGCCCCAAAACCGTGGGGCGCTCAGCTTGCTGCGCGCCATGGTCCTCCAAGCGGACGCCCTGCTCTCGGCACGGGGGCCAGGCGCGCCGCAAACCCGGTCGGCTTATGAGTCGGCGATCGCCGAGGCGGATGCAACGCCCGAGAGTGAGTGGCATTTCCCGGCCTATTGGGGGTGGTGGCGGGTCTCGGACAGCTTTGCTACCATGGCCAAGCGGGCAGAGCGCCTGCTCGAGACCTCGGATCGCATGGAGGGCGTGGCCTTCAAGCTACAGGCCAATCACTGCGTCTGGGCCAATGCTTTTCAGATGGGAGATCTGGCCCAGTCGCTAGAGAGCGCTCTCGAAGGGCTCGAACTCTATGACAACCATTGGTTCGACGACCAGCAGATCCGCTATGGTGGTCATGACTGCAAGGTCTGTGCGCTGGGTGAGATTGCGCTGGTGCGCTGGCTGCAAGGGCATGGCGACGCCACCGCGATCGATGTCGACGCGGCCATCACCCATGCCGAAGAACTCGGGCATTTGGGCAGCCTTCTGCACGCTCTCGACATCGCCGTGATGCTCCACCATTACCGCCGGGATCCCGCATCGACCCAGGCCATTGCCCACCGACTGCTCGAGCTTGGCCGGGCGAACGACCTAGAGGACTACCGCGCCAAGGGGCAGATCTTTCTCGGCTGTGCGGCGCTCGAGGAAGGGGATCTCGAAGCGGGGCTGAAGATGGTCGATGCCGGGTTTGCGGTGATGCGCGAGATCGGGACGCCCGAGGATTTCCCGGTCTATGCCTCGGTACGCGCGGCCGGGTTGCGGGCGCTGGGCCATCCCGAAGCTTCGCTGACCGCGCTCGACGAGGGGCGTGCCGTGATCGCCCAGCAGGGGGTGAGCTATTGGGGCGCCGAGATCGCCCGCGAGGAGGCGCTCTCGCTGATCGCGGGCACGCCTTCGGACCATGCGGCCATCGCCGCCCGCTTGGCCGAGGCCATCCGGGTCGCCGAGAACCAGAAGGCCTTGGCGCTGTTGCTCCGCGCCCGGATCACAGCGCTGGATTGGGCGCGTGACATCGACGCTGGCGTGCCGGAGGCCGAAGCCGAGCTGGCGGCCGTGCTCGCCCGCCTGCCAGAGGATGCGATGGGCAAGGACGTCAGCGCTGCCCGGGCTCGCCTGTCGGGCCAGGCCGCCGATCCCCACTCGGACCAGCCAGCGTGAAGGACGCCCCCACTCCCCCCCGCTGTGGACAGCGGCGCGCCTGCACGCCGGCGCAGACCTGGGCCCGCCTCGCGCCCTTGTTGCCGGTCTTCGGGATCTCGCGGCTCGCCAACATTACCGGACTCGACCGGGTCGGTGTTCCGGTATTCACCGCCGCCCGCCCGAACTCGCGATCGCTATCCGTTTTTCAGGGCAAAGGGCTGACCGTGGAGGCCGCCCGTGTCTCGGCGGCCATGGAGGCCTATGAGACCTGGTGCGCCGAGAGCGTGCTGCGCCCCTTGCTGCTGGCCAGCATCGAGGAGATCCGCTTCTCGCACCCGGTTGCGGATCTGGCGCGCTTGCCGCTCGCCGATCCCGCCGGACCCGACCCCGATCTGCCCTTCCTCTGGATCGAGGGGCGCGAGATACGAACCGATGCCCCGCGCTGGGTGCCGTTTGAGATGGTGCACGCGACCTATGCCCTACCCGAACCTGCGCATTCCGGTGCCTTCTCGGCCACGACCAACGGGCTCGCCTCGGGCAACACCGCCGACGAGGCGCGGTTGCACGCGCTAATGGAGCTGATCGAGCGCGACGCCACGACGCTTTGGAAGCTCTCGCCGCAGGCATGGGGATCCGAGACCGCACTCGATCCGACGAGCGTCAGCGATGCCGCCTGCCGCTGGGTGATCGAGCGCTTTGAGGCGGCGGGGCTCGGCCTTGCAATCTGGGACATCCGCTCGGATCTGGCCGTGCCCGCCTTTCTGGTCCTCATCACCGATCCGTCGGGCGAAACCGGAGCCGCCGAGCTCGGCGCCGGGGCCCATCCAGACCCTGCGACCGCCCTGTTGCGCGCCCTAACCGAAGCGGCCCAGGCCCGGTGCACCTTCATCGCTGGCGCCCGCGAGGACATTTTGGACGAGGACTACACCCAAATGGCCCTGGCCGAGCGCGCGGGCGCGGCCGACGGTCTGATCGGCGCGCTTTCCCCCGCCCGCGCCTTCGACGAGATCGAGAGCGTCGAGACCGAAACGCTCGCCGGGGATATCGAGGCCACGCTCGACCGGCTCGCCGCGCTCGGGATGCCCGAGGCGATCGCCGTCGATCTCTCGCGACCGGGCCTGCCCTTCGCCGTGCAGCGGATCCTGGTGCCCGGGCTCGAAGCGGCGCTCGAGGGGCCGCGCTCCGACTATGTTCCCGGCGCCCGCGCGACCGCGTTGCTGGGGGAGGCGCCATGACCGTTTGCGTGTTCCTCGGCCCCACACTCGCGCGCCCAGAGGCCGAAGCCCTGCTAGAGGCCCGCTGTCTGCCACCGGCACGGCGGGGCGACATTGCGGCCGCCGTCACACAGCACGGTGCCCAAACCATCGGCCTGATCGACGGCTTTTTCGAGCAGGTGCCCGCCGTCTGGCACAAGGAGATTCTGTGGGCGCTGGCCCAAGGGGTCCGCGTTGCCGGCGCCGCAAGCATGGGCGCGCTGCGGGCCGCCGAGCTCTCGCAGTTCGGCATGGAGGGGGTTGGGCGCATCTTCGAGGCCTATCGTTCCGGGCGGTTCGAGCCCTATGACGAACCGTTCGAGGACGATGACGAGGTCGCCGTGGCCCATGGGCCGGCCGAGACAGGTTATGCCGCCACCGAGGCCATGGTGGACATCCGCGCAACCCTCGCCGCGGCCGAGGCGGCCGGCCTACTCGACCGCCCCGGCCGGGACAGCCTGGTGCGCACGGCCAAGGCGCTGTTTTACAAACATCGGACCTGGCCTGAGATCTTTGACGCCTTCGAGGGCGGCCCTGACCCGCTCATGGTCAGCGCCGTCAAGGCCTGGCTGCCCGACCACCGTGTGCCCCAAAAACGGCGCGACGCCGCTCAGTTGCTTTGCCATTTAGCCCAGACCCCGCCCCCGCCGCTGCACCCGTTCCGCTTCGAGCGGACGCTGCTGTGGGAGCGCCATGGGCCCGTTTCCCAGGAGACCCTGCGATGATGCCCTCGATTGACAGCCGCTTTCGACAAACGGGGACAAAATTCCGGCTCTATCCGCAGTCACCGGTGCTCGAGGGTTTTCGCGACCCGCAGACGGTCTGGGTCTCCTCGCCGGTCGGCAGCCTCGGCCCCGGCCCTTCTGATCACCGTATGGTGACGCGCGATCCGATCGGCAAAAAGCCTTATGGCGAGGACCGCCTGCCGCCATGGACCGGTCGGAGCCGCCCGCCGCTCCTGCCCGGCCGCGATGGGCATTTCGACCATATCGATCCAAACGAGCCGGAGTTTCTCGCAGCCCATATGTTCGGCACGGTGCGCCGTGTGATGGATGTCTGGGAGGCCTATCTGGGCGGCCCGATCGCCTGGGCCTTCGCCAGCACCCATCCGCGGCTCGAGCTGATCCCGCACGTGCCCTGGAACAATGCGCATTTCGGCTGGGGCTTCATGGAAGCGGGCGAGGGCAAAGATGATCAGGGGGTCGAGCGCCCCTTTGCCCTGAACTTTGACGTGCTCGCCCATGAGACGGGGCACGGGCTGGTCTTTGCCATTGTCGGCATGCCGGGCCCTGGGGCCATGAGCACGGCCTATCGCGGCTTTCACGAAAGCGCCTCGGACATCACGGCGATGATCGCGGCGCTGCATTTCGACAGCTTCCTCGACCATGTGCTGAAGGAGACCGAGGGCGATCTCTATGTGGCCAACGCGGCCAATCGCATCGGCGAGCTCTCAAAGACGCGCCAGATCCGCTCGGCCGCCAATGCGCTCACCATGGCGGATGTGATCCCGCTCGACACGCCGGTCGAAGAGGTGACCGGCAAACAGGTGCACAAACTCGGCCAACCGCTGACCGGCGCCATGTTCGACATCTTGGTCGAGTTCTTCGAAGAGCGCCTCGAGGCCCTCTCGCTCATTCCCAGCGACCATGCCGCGCTGTCCCGCAGCGCCGTCCAGGCCAAACGGGCGGGCGAGGTCGATCCGACCCCGGTCACCGACGCTTATGGCCGAAATCCTCGGGCCTTCCGCCGAGCGCTGGCCGAAGCGCGCGACATGCTAGGGTTGAGGATTGCCCAGACCTGGCACAGGCTCTCGCCGCGCGGGCTTAGCTATTCAGAGGTCGGCAAAACGCTTCTCGCCGTCGACCGTTCGATCAGCGGACAGCGCAATCAGTCCTTGATCCGTGCCGCCTTTACCCATCGCGAAATCGATGTCTGAGATGACCTTTGAGGTGGCAGGGCCATCACGCCTGGGCTAGGGTGTGCGCAGTAATCTTGCGTTCTTCCACGAGGGGCAGATCAGAATGACCGCCAAAAAGACCACAATGGGCCTGGGGCGCAGCACAAAGGTGACGCTCTTTGGCAAGACCGTGGACGCCTTGTTTCTTGAAGGCTCCTTGCCTGAAAAATGGGCTGTCGCGGGCGATCCGGTGCACATTATTGCCGGAGCGGACACCAAGCCCGATTTGGAAGACAAGAATGTTGTCGTCGATAAGGCGGCGTTTGCAAAGGGCGAGACGACCATCTGCACAGGCGGCCTTGCCTATGTGTTCGGCTTCGAGGCCGAGGACAAGATCGAGCGCTTTCCCGAACCGGTGCTGTTGATGCTGAACGCGGCGGCTGATCCCGATGCCGAGGAGAGCTCGAGGGCCGCGACAGTCTTCCCCGCGGACGAGTACCGTCGCTGGAGCGTCGATGAAGACGATCCGGTGATGCTCGTCGACATGGACGAAACCTCGATGGCCCGCGCGCTCGGGATCAAGGATGCCGGTGTCGATGAGGATGATGGAGCCGGTTTTGACCTTGGCCCGCAGGGTGCGGGCTTCACGCTCCGCGGCGCCGATGGGCGGCTCTATTACGTGCCTGACGATCTTGAGAGCTTCCGCGTGGTCGACGAGAGCGAGGATGCAACGCTCAAGCTCGCTCCGGGCCAAGAGCGCGACGATCTGCGGGTGCGCGAGCTGATCGATGACGGCGCCGGCGGAGAGATCCAGTCGCGCGCGATGATGCAATCCCGCGCCATGATGCAGTCCCGCGCCATGATGCAAAGCCGGGCCATGATGCAGTCCCGCGCCATGATGCAAAGCCGGGCGATGTTGAACGCCAACCTGCGCAGCCCCGGCCACCGCGGCGACGACACCGGTTGACGGGACGCCCGATGTCGAGGGTGTACCGCCCCCGGGTTTCTGGGGCGCTCATTTGCGGGTACGCGGGCATAGGCTGGGTGTCCAGCTGGTCGCGCCTTAAGCGGGCTGGGGAGGATGGGATGCCGAGCCCGCTGATCTTGCTCCGGAAATCGTGCGGCCTGCACGGCGCGCCGTGATCGTGGCGAAGGCTGAGGCCGGCGGCCACGGCTTTTCCGATCGCCCCGATCGCCCCGACGCGCGCCATGACGCCCTGGCGGAGGGGCTCGAGCGCCTCGTGCCGGGGGCCGTTGAGCGCGGC
>JBCCZI010000008.1:0-65142 GCA_039187815.1 Pseudomonadota bacterium
GCTCAGCCGCCGCATCCGGTCGTCGAAGTCAAAGAACCCCGGCTGCTTCGCCATGCCAATCTCCCGCGCTGCTCCAGCACCGCAATTGAATCAGCAAATCACTCGGGTGGCGAGGTTTCTAGAGGCCCTCAGCTGCCGCGCCGCTTTGGGCAAAGAACGCAGGTAACCGCGGGCTCTGGCGGTGGAGATGGCCTATCGTGATCGCGGTCCTTTCCGGTACCAGCGCTATGCGGACATCCTCTGGCCTTCGCCAGGCGCGCTGGTTTCATACGAGTATCATTGGACGATAGCGGATATGATCAACGCGGTGCTGCGCTCTGGCTGCCAGATTTTAGAGACCGAAGAGTACGGCGATCATGTCGGTGACTGGGAGGGGGCCCCAATGCATGGCCTACCGGAGTATTTCCTCATCATTGCCAGAAAAACATAGTGCACTGAATTGCCACATACCCTCAAGGTCGGCTCCGTCCGCACACTTGCCGTTTGCTTAGCCGGCACGTGAGCACTTGCAGTGAACGACCAAAAGGGCGCGCCGGATCAGCAATAGAATTCCCGACTGTGATCGATGACGGGCCCTTAGCCGGAAGGCAGCTACAGATTCTTTGGAATTTTTCGAGAGAGGCAACTGGCTGTGTCCACCACCCCGAGGGTGGGGCCCCAAGGGGTGGGGGGTATCTGCAAACTGGCATCGAAAGCCCTGCAGGAATGGGGCCGCAGAGCCCGGCGACTTCCATACCCGTGAAAGACAGGTGGAAGATGAAAAGTAAAAGAGATCGCCCGAACTTACGCTAACTATTTGATTTTGTTGGCGCACCCGACAGGATTCGAACCTGTGACCTTCGGCTTCGGAGGCCGACACTCTATCCAGCTGAGCTACGGGTGCCTGCAAAACGCGCGCCCAAACTTTGGCAACGCGCCCGTCGCAATGCCGAAGTGATACACCGCGATCCTCGGGGATGCAATGTGCCTCATCGGATCAGCATAGGGCGCTGGTAGTGTGTCACTTTGAAATTTGCTGATTGCGCTTTTTGTACGGGCCACGCTTTTTTGGGGCGGTCTCGTTAGCATCTATCAGCGCGACCAGATCAGCGATATCCCAAAGACGGTCGGTCAGGCCAGCAGCCATGGCGGGCGTAACCTTAAGCGTCTGGTGAACGTGAACAAAATTGCAGTACATGAAGTGCAGGGCAACGGCGTGTGCGTGGTTTTCGACCTTCTTGGAAAAGGCATTGGTCAGGCGGGTGACTCGGCGCATATGCATCCGCATCGTGAGGTTCTGCCGCTCGACATGGCTGGTGGAAACCCGAGCCGGGTCAGGTGAGCCCTCAACACGCTGTTTTTTGGTCCCGGTGCATTCGGCGGGGCTGTACTTCTTCTCATGCCCCTGCTGGCCTGTAGCGCCGCCATAGATTTTGATCAGTTGGGCATCGTCCACGTCCCCGCCAAAGGCGTCCTCGACCGCTTCCAGATACGCCCTTTGGCCATTCGAGGTAAATTGCACGCGGTTCGCCAGACGCGACCGCAGATCGTCCATGAAGCCGATGGCATATTCACCGTCACGGCCACCGACCATGTAAGACACGATCATCTTGGTTTCGCTATCCAACGCCGTCCACGTCCACGTGTCGCCAGCCCCTTCTGGTTCCGCCTTGGCCGTCGCAACGTTCTCGGCCTTGGCATAGGTGAATGACCAGACTGCGTCGCACTGGATGACCGAGGCTTTGACGTTGCGCACGCGCTCATCGTGGAACTTCTCGCAAGCCTTCCCCGCATCGATCAGCAGCTTGTTGACCGTGTTCTTGGACACGTCCGCGATGCGAGCGGTAGCACGGATGCTGCTGCCTTCGACAAGAAGCCGGATGATCAGGGCGCGGGTTTTGCTGTCCAACTTTCTCATAACCATGATGTAAGTGACCAACATGCTAAATCAAGCATATCGGTCATTTTAAAATTAAAGAGGCGACGGTTTCCCGCCGCCCAAGTTGGATTGATCGGAAGCCCCGCCTGCGTTTGATCAGCGGGTCACATTCAGTTCGCTACAGATCAGCCCGGGTGGCTGCGCCAGTGTGCGCAGACAAGTTCAGTGCGACCGAAGCGAACGCGGGTGTAGGCAGTTGCCCAAATGTCCTTCATGTCCTGACTCCTATGTGACAGGGTTGCACTCGCAGTGGGGCGCCAGAAATGTCAGATTGTTCTTGTTACCTAGGCGATCTGCAGGGTTCCAACGCCCCGCGAGGTCACCGCCTATATGGAAGGTCAGATTGTTAGCGCGGTCTGACATGTTCCGCTCAGGCCATTTGCCGTTGGGCGGATGTCTCCGGGTCGGCGTTCACATCAAACATCAGAATCTCCGCGTCATCTCGTGACGATATCTATGACGCTATCCACGTTTTATGCCAGCACTGCACTTAGCCGCGCCCTTTGCGGATAGCGCGTGAACAGCTGCATTGCGCTATCCGCTCGTTCCTCATATACCCCATTGTGTTGAGTCCTCTCGCATGGATGGAGGTTGCCGTTATGATGGATGAACAAACCGCTCATAATGCAGCCAGCGAAGCGCAGGCGCAGAACGCAGACGGCGAGAAGGGTCCGGCGGACGCTGGCAACCAGGACGTCCGCCAGCGCTCGACTATTGCTTTTCCCTATAATTCCCTAGAGGACGCTGGGGTACTTGCCCATGCGATACAGCGCAATGCAGGAACAGACGCTTGCTCCGATGCCCACCTTGCTGCATGGCTGAAAATGAGCCCAAAAAGCAGCACGATGCGCGTTCGCATCGCGTCAGCAAGGATTTTCGGCCTTATTGAGCCTGGGGTCTCTGATGACCACGTTCTCACGGATCTCGGCAAAAAATATGTCGATGACCTGCGAAACAAGGAAGCCAGAGTTGAAGCCTTCCTAAGCGTTCCGCTGTATCGGGCCCTCGTTGATCACTATAAAGGTGGGGTAATCCCCCCAGCGGCAGCGCTTGAAAGGCAGATTGCTTCGTTTGGTGTCGCTGAGAAGCAGAAAGGACGCGCTCGGGCCGCATTCGACAAGTCTGCACAGTATGCAGGGTTTCACGATCACGGAAACAACCGCTTGGTCAAACCCGGCATTCAGCCCTCTGGATCGAAGCCCGAGCGCGGTGAAGAAAATGGAGCGGGGACAGGTGGCGGAGGGAAAGGCGGCGGTGGAGGCGACGGTTTTGATCACGACCCGATGATCATCGGCTTGTTCAAGCGGCTACCCCAGCCGGAGGATGCCTGGACGCTGCAAGAACGCAAGCGATGGCTGCAAACCGCAGCTCAAATCTTCGATCTCATTTATGGTGATGACGAAGAGGGCGGTATCTCGGTTTCGCCCACACGCGGAATTAACCCCAGCGCGCCTTAGCCGCCTTCTTGGCAATGGCGCTGCGTTCATCGGGGCTAAGGGCCTCGGCCCTCGCCTTACCGCCCTTGAGCCCGCCCTTGCGCTGACCCTCGGCTTTCTCGGGTTGCGTGTCGTCCGCTTCACCCGTCGCCACGTCCACGATGAACTTGGCAAGCTGGTTGGCGTCTCTAGGTCTTTTGGGCTTTTCTGTCATACAAAGGAGTATGGCACCGCCCGCGCTGGGTTGCTAGCTACGTGTCAACGGCGCGGAATTTCAAAGTGACCCACTACCAGGGCGCTCCACGCCTTGCGGTCTCCCCCAAAATGCTGTAACGCTCAAACCCCGTGGTGCTAGATACGGTAGTCGGGACGATCTCGGCCCCAAAATCTGCGGGGATCCATGGCACGGTATGTGTTTATCACGGGTGGCGTCGTCTCGAGCTTGGGCAAGGGGCTGGCGGCGGCGGCGCTGGGCGCGTTGTTGCAGGCGCGCGGCTTTACGGTTCGGTTGCGCAAGCTCGACCCCTATCTGAACGTCGATCCGGGCACCATGAGCCCGTTCGAGCACGGCGAGGTCTTTGTCACAGATGACGGGGCCGAGACGGATCTGGACCTCGGCCATTACGAGCGGTTCACGGGCGTCGCGGCCCGGCGCACCGATAGCGTGTCCTCGGGCCGGATCTATTCCAATGTGCTGGAGAAGGAGCGCCGCGGAGACTATCTCGGCAAGACGATCCAGGTGATCCCGCACGTCACGGATGAGATCAAGGACTGGCTGGCGATCGGCCAGGACGATGTGGACTTTATGCTGTGCGAGATCGGCGGCACGGTCGGCGACATCGAGGGCCTGCCGTTTTTCGAGGCGATCCGCCAGTTTGGCCAGGAGGCGCCGCGCGGGCAGTGCATCTTTGTGCACCTGACGCTCTTGCCTTACATCGCCGCCAGCCGCGAGCTTAAGACCAAGCCGACCCAGCACTCGGTCAAGGAACTGCGCGCCATCGGGATCACGCCGGAGGTGCTGGTCTGCCGCACCGAGCACGAGATCCCGCAAAAGGAGATCGATAAGATCGCGCTCTTTTGCAATGTGCGCCCCAATGCGGTGGTGCCGGCGCGGGATCTCGCCTCGATCTATGAGGCGCCGCTGGCCTATCACAAGGTGGGGCTCGACCAGGCGGTGCTCGACGCCTTCCAGATCCACCCCGCGCCCAAGCCCAATCTCGAGGACTGGGAAGGGGTGCTCGAGGCGATCCGCAAGCCCGACGGCGCGGTGCGCATCGCGATCGTCGGCAAATACACCCAGCTCGAGGATGCTTATAAATCGATCGCCGAGGCGCTGACCCATGGCGGCATCGCCAATCGGGTGCGGGTCGAAACGGAATGGCTTGATTCGGAAGTCTTCGAGCGCGAGGACCCGGCCCCGCATCTCGAGGGCTATCACGGCATCCTGGTGCCGGGCGGCTTTGGCGAGCGCGGGACCGAGGGCAAGATCCGGGCGGCCCAGTTCGCACGGGAACGCGGCGTGCCCTATTTCGGCATCTGCCTCGGCATGCAGATGGCGGTGATCGAGGCCGCACGCAACCTGGCCGGCATCGCCACGGCGGGCTCGGAGGAGTTCGATCTGGAGGCGGTGGCAGGCGGATCCAAGCGGCGCTTCGAACCGGTGATCTATCACCTCAAGGAATGGCTCGAGGGCAACCGAACGATCCAGCGCACGGTCACAGATGACAAGGGCGGGACCATGCGGCTTGGCGCTTATGACGCCCAACTCGACAGCGGCAGCCGGGTCGAGGGCATCTATGGCGACACGCGGATCAGCGAGCGCCACCGCCACCGCTATGAGGTCTCGGTCAAGTACCGCGCCCAGCTCGAGGCGGCGGGGCTGAAGTTTTCGGCCATGTCCCCCGATGGCAAGCTGCCCGAGATCGTTGAGATCCCTGAGCACCCCTGGTTCATCGGCGTGCAGTTCCACCCGGAGCTGAAGTCCAAACCGCTCGCGCCCCATCCGCTGTTCCGAGATTTCGTGCGCGCTACGCTGGCCCAGAGCCGCCTCGTCTGAGGCGTGGGACAGAGCTGTCCCTTGCGCGCGCTGCCGGAGCTGTTGTTCGGCAAGGCGATCGACCCGCCCGATTGGCAGGCCTGGCGGCGCCCAGACCTGCCGGAGGTGATTGAGGCCGGCCGCGCGCTTGGCATGATCCAACCCGACGGAGAGATCCAATTCCATCTCCCCCGCGGCGGCCTCTGCGAGGATCAGATCGGCATCAACGTCTCGGTTCCGGGCTCTGATCGCTTGCCCTGGGCCGATCAGGTGCGCGTCACGGCAGACGCCACCCACCGGGCACTGGCCGCACGGCCACCTCTCCCCGACCTGGCGCGACAGAAGAGCCGCGGATGGGACGCCCGCCTCCGACCCAATGGCCGAGGCCCCAGCGCTTGGGCACGGCTGCTGTGGATCGCGTGGCTCTGCGTGCCCAGGGGCGATCCGTGCCTCGCGCGCTGACGCAGCTCTGGGCGCGCCTGAGTGCCTGGATGCGCCGGTTGCTGACCGACCTCGCGGTCCTGTGGCTGGCAGCCCGGGACCGCCGCGTGAGTTGGGCGGCCAAAGCGCTGGCCGCCGCCGTGGTGCTCTATGCGGTGAGCCCGATCGACCTGATCCCGGACGCCATCCCCGTGATCGGCCTGCTCGACGATCTGCTGCTGGTGCCCGCGGGGATCTGGCTGATCTTGCGACTGATCCCGGCCCCGGTTCTCGCGGACCTGCGGGCGCAGGCGCGCGCGCATCCCATACGCCTGCCCGGCGGGCGCATCGGCACCGTCTGTGTGGTCATCGTCTGGGTTGGGCTTGCCGCGTTCGTCGTCTGGTGGCTGGTCTGAGCGCCTCAGCCGCCGGCCACTTGCTGCAGCCCCGTGCCGTGCGTGATCGCCGCGCCACGCGCCGGCTGGGCGTTCAACAGCGGGCGGAGCGAGCGGCGCAGGCGCAGCGCCGCCTCGGCTGCCGGGACCAGGTCGTCGGGGTCCGGCACGTGGACCAGCAGATATCCCGCACCGAGCGCCGCCGCCTGGGCGCGGAAGGGGCACATGGCCAGACCGGTCGCCAATACCTCCGCATAGCCCACATAGAGTGCGACAGGATGCGTCCCCTCGAGCCGCACATAGGCATAGACGGCCTCTCGAGCCTCGGGCATCGTCCGCATGGCATGCACCGCGCAGGCATAGGCCAGCCCGCTCCCATCGACGAGCGTGAGCGATCCCAAGGGCCGGGCCTCACTCGATTCTCCTATTGCGGCGGGTTTGAACATCACGACCTTCCTATGGGCACGGGTCACGGTACCAAAGCTTGTGCGATCGTCAAGATGTAGGCAAGGCGTCACCCATCCCCACAAACTGGGCTCGCCTGAGAGACAGTGTGCCATCCGAGGGTAAATCAGCCGTTAGGCGCGCCAGATGCACGCAAGGGTTGCGCAATGGCCGCACTCCGTGTTCATAAAGATACCGCCGAAAGCTGTTCAGATTTCTGGCAAAACTTTGCTGCGATCCATGTTAGGATCGCGCCGCCCGGGGCCGCTGCTTGCCGCCCGGGGCCACGCCGGCGAAGAGGGGAGACGACAGAATGGTTGCACTGGTTTCCGGCCTGGGTGGGCCGAGCGGGTTCGGTGAAAACTTTCTCGAGCGCAATGACGACGGCTCGACCAACGCGATCGACATCTCCTCGGTCTTCGAACTGGGGATCGATTTCTTCGGCACCCGCTATGGCGCGCTCTTCGTCAACAACAATGGCAGCGTCACCTTCAACGCGCCGCGCGCGACCTTCACGCCAAACGCCATCACCTCGAACAGCGGCAACCCAGAGATCTCGCCCTTTTTCGGCGATGTGGACACGCGGGCCGTGCCGAGCGGCGGCTTTGGCCCCGGGGTCGGCGTCGGCGGCAACGGGATGCTGGGCGACAACGGCAACTCGACGGGCAGCAACCTGGTCTGGTACGCGCTCGACACCGAGGGGGACCGGCTGGTCGTCACCTGGGACGATGTCGGCTACTTCAACACGCGCGACGACCTCACCAACGCGTTCCAGCTGATTCTCACCGATCGCGGCGGCGGCGATTTCGACATCGAGTTCCGCTATGAGGACATCAACTGGACCACGGGTGAGGCGAGCGGCGGCGTCGACGGCCTGGGCGGCGTCGTGGCGCGTGCGGGCTGGACAGCGGGCACCGGCGATCCGGCCGAGTTCTTTGAGCTGCCGCAGTCCGGCATCCAAGCGCAGATCCTCGCGCTCGAGGACACGCCCGGCAACACGGGCCAGGACGGGCGCTGGTTCTTCTCGGTGCGCGGCGGCAACGTGCTGGTCAGCGATCTGCCGACGGGTCCCGAGAACCCGATCGTCGGCGCGGTGTTCGGCGACCCGCACCTCGTGACCTTCGACGGCATCGGCTACGACTTCCAGGCGACGGGAGAGTACCTCCTGGCCACCGAGACCGCGGGCAGCATCGAGGTGCAGGCGCGCTTTGAGGAGGTGGCGGACGATCTCTCGACCACGACCGCGGTTGCGACACGGCTCGGCGATTTCAACATCGTCATCGATGCGCGCGCGGACCAGCCGCTGCAGATCGGCGCGTCGTTCCTGGATCTCGAGGATTTCACCGGCGTGCGCGTCGGCGAGGGCATCGTCGGGCGCCAGGGCAACGTCTTTACGGTTGTCTATCCTGGCGCGGATAACGAGGCCAATGACGGCGACGAGCGGCTGGTCGTGACGATCACCGATGACCGGGTCGATGTCCGGATGGAGCTGGCCGCAGACCGCACGGGCGGCTTTGAAGGCCTGCTGGGGAACGCCGACGGCGACCCGGCCAACGACATCGCGCTGGCCAATGGCGAGGCGCTGGACCGCCCGCTGACCTTCGAGGGGCTTTATGGCGGCTACCGTGCCGACTGGCGGGTGACCGAGGCTGGCCCCGAGCAGCCGCCCTTCGTGCTGCCCGTGGCGCCGCCGCCTCCGGGCGAAGGCGGAGACGGCACCGGCACGGGGACCGGCGGTGGCGTCGGCCCAGGCCAGCCGATCTTCACGGGCGGCGCCGGGGCGGATGGGCTGGAGATGACCCGTACCGAGCCGATCGTGTCGCTGTTCTCGTATGAGGACGGCGCCGGGCCCGACACGCTGTTCGACGCCGCGCAGCCGAGCGCCTTTGTCACCCTGGACGATCTCGACCCGGACGCGCGCGCCACGGCCGAAGCGGCCGCCACCGCCGAGGGTCTGGTGCCCGGCACCTACAACTTCACCTCGGCCGTGATCGATTTTGCGGTGACCGGGGATCGGAGCTATCTCGAATCGGCCCTGCTCGCGCCCGTCGTGGCGGACAGCATGGTGCTGACGGCCAGCAGCGGGGCGCTCGACACGCCGGGCGCCGAGGCGGTGGCGCTGCTCTATGAGGCCGGGCTCGACCGCGACGGCAACATCGACCTTGCGGGCCTGAACTTCTGGATCGACCGGCGCGAGGCCGGCGCAAGCCAGGAAGAGATCGCCCAGGCCTTTCTCGAGAGCTTCGAGTTCACCCAGAGCTTCGGCGCCATCGACAGCCTCAGCGACGAAGAGCTGGTGGATGCGCTGTTCGAGAACGTGCTCGACCGGGCGCCGGATGAGGGCGGGCGGGCCTTCTGGATCGCGACCCTGGCCGCGCCAGAGGTCGACCGGGCCGATCTGCTGATCGCCTTCTCCGAGAGCGGCGAGAACATCGCCTCGGCCCCCTGGCTCGGCACCCTGGTCGAATCCGAGCCCGGCTTCTGGGAGTTCGCCTGACCCACAGACCGCCGGCGCCTCAGGCCGCCGGCGGCAGTCCCAGACTGACGCCCGCCTGCATCACCGCAGGGTCATAGGCCTTGCGCGCGAAGACGGCACGAACATCCGCCTCGAAGCTTTCGAGCGGATCCATGGGATAGGCGGGGTCGAAGCTCGCCTGATCCCAGCGCTCGCAGAAATCCACACAGGCCTGGTAGTGCGGGCTGTCGCGATAGCGCTCGCGCAGCTCACGGTCCCAGCCATAGTGGTGGGCGTAGTAATACATCTGGAAGATGCCGTGGTGCTCGACCACCCAGGTGACCTCCTCGCGCATGAAGGGGCGCAGGATCTCGGCCGCCATCTTGTCGTGGTTCTGGGGCGCCAGCCGGTCGCCGATATCGTGCAGCAGGGCCGCCACCACCCAGTCGAGATCGGCCCCGTCCCGCCGCGCGCGCGTGGCCGATTGCAGCCCATGCTCGAGCCGCGTGATCTGATAGCCGGGCAGCGCCTCGTCCGCCTGGGCGGCAAGCTCCTTAAGCAGACGCTCTCCGGTGCCGGCCAGAAACGGCTTCTCCATGCGCTCGAGCAGCGCATAGTCCTCGAACGTCCCGTCCTTCATCTGGGTGAAGGCGACGGTCTGGTCCAGATCCTTGTCCAGATCCTCAGGCATGGCTGACCTCCGGCGTTGATTTGTAGAGATCATCCTCGGTCTCGAGCCCCTCGGCAAGCACCGAGGCCTGGGCGGCGGCGACTTCTTCCCACAGCGCCAGGCGGGCCGGGGTGAAGTCTCCGGGCGGCGGCATCAGGTTGATGCGGTTGCGCGTGCGGTCGGCCCCGCGGGCCAGCATGGCATAGTCGCTGCCCGCCCGGACCGTCGGCGTGTCGGGACGGATATAACGGATCACCAGGCCGATGCGCCGGTCATCGGTGCCGTTCGGCCCCGAGGCGTGGAACAGCCGACCGTGGTGGAGCGACATCTCTCCGGGCCGGAGCGCGGCCGGCACCGACTCGGCCTCGTCGACCTCGACCGCGATCTCTTGGCCGCGCGAGAGCAGGTTGTCCTCGGCGAATTTGTCCTCATGCGGCACGATCGCCTGAGTGTGGCTGCCGGGGACAAAGCGCATGCAGCCCGAAGCGGGTGTCGCCGGCGAGAGCGCGACCCAAGCGGTCACCTCGTGATCGGTGCCGTCCATGCCCCAATAGGTCAGGTCCTGGTGCCAGCTGACGATCTTGTCGGTGCGCGGCTCCTTGATGAAGTACTCGCAGCTCCAGATCAGCAGGTCGGGGCCGAGCAGGCTCTCGACCCGGTCGAGCACCCGCGGGTCGCGCGCCACCTCCAGCGGCGTCTCGGCGGCGATGCCGGCGCCCGAGCGCAAATATTCGTGGATCGGCCGGGGCAAGGTGCCGTCGAGGCGGCTCTCGGCGCCCTCGAGCGCGGCGCGGCTCACGGCGACCTCGGCCGGGTCGAGCACAGGGATCGGGCACAGAAACCCGTTGCGGCGATAGCGGGCGATCTCGGCATCGGTGAGGGCGTGGGTCATGTCGGCGGCTCCCTGGATTTGTGGCCCCACCCTGCGCCGCTTGGCGGGCCCGTACCAGACGCGTCTGTTGCGGCCAAGAAAAAGCCTGGCTTATGCTCGGCCCATGATCCTGTCGCGCATACCCTCGCTCAACTGGCTGCGGGTCTTTGAGGCCGCCGCCCGGGCCGAGAGCTTTGCCCGCGCCGCCGAGCAACTGCACATGTCTCCCCCCGCGGTCAGCCAGCAGATCCGCGCGCTCGAGGGCTATCTGGGGCGCCCGCTGTTCACCCGCTCGGCCCACAGCGTCGAGCTGACCGAGGCGGGGCGGGCCTTCCTGCCCTCGGTCACCAATGCGCTTCTGTCGCTCGAGACCACTGCGTCGAGCCTGTTTGGGCGGACCGATGCCAGGCCGCTGGCGGTGCGCGCCTCGTTGATGTTGGCAGCCTCGTGGCTCGGGTCGCGGCTGCGGGGCTTCCAGGCGGCGCACCCCTCGGTCCAGCTCACGCTGCTGACGGGGAATGCGGACGAGGATTTCCGCCGCCCGAGCGATCTGATGATCACCTTCGGGCGCGGCCCAGGCCCCGGCGAGGCCGGCGATGCCCTGTTCGGCGAGCGCTTGTTCCCGGTCGCCCTGCCCGCCATCGTGGCCCAGATCTCGACGCCTGCGGACCTGGCGCGCCACCGCCTAATCGAGGTCTCGACCCACCGCTCGAACTGGTCACGCCTGTTGCCCGAGCCCGAGGCCCTGCCCCACCGGCCCGAGTTCAGCTTCACCGACACCACGGTGACGGCGCTGGCCATGGCGGCGGCCGGCAGCGGGATTGCCATCGCCAGGGCACCAGCCAGCGACCATCTGGTGGCGCTGCATGGGCTGGTGCCCTGTTTGCCGGAGCTCAGCCTCGACGGCGAGGCGGGCTATCACCTGGTCTACCCAGCGCACCGGCAGCTCGGCCCCGCCGAGACGGCATTCCGGACCTGGGTGCTATCCGAAGCCCGGCCCTGGGATTAGGCCTCAGGAATAGGGATCGAGCGCGTCCCGCAGGGCGTCTCCGACAAACGAGAACGCCAGCACCGCCAGGATCACCGGCACCATGGGCCAGAGCAGCCAGGGATAGATCTCGACCGCCGTCAGGTTGAGCGCGTCGTTCAGCATCATCCCCCAACTGACCGCCGGCGGGCGCAAGCCGAGACCGAGGAAGGACAGCGCCGTCTCGCCCAGGATCATCGACGGGATGGCGAGCGTGGCCGAGGCGATCAGATGGCTCATGAAGTTGGGCATCATATGCGCCGAGATCACACGCCCGGGCGAGGCGCCCATCAGCTCGGCCGCCTGCACATAGTCCTCCTCGCGCAAGGCCAGGAATTTCGATCGCACCGCACGCGCGAGCCCCGGCCAGTCGAGCAGCCCGAGGATGATCGAGATGATGAAGAAGACCGTGATCGGCCCCCAGTTGATCGGCACCGCCGCCGAGAGCGCGAGCCAGATCGGCAGCTCGGGGAGCGAGCGGAAGATCTCGATCAGCCGCTGCACCGCCGCATCGACCCAGCCGCCGAAATAGCCCGCGGCCCCGCCCAGCACCATGCCGATGGCAAAGCTGACCGCAACGCCGATCAGCCCGATGGTCATCGAGAGCCGGGCGCCGTAGATCATGCGGCTGAGCATATCGCGCCCCAGCCGGTCCGAGCCGAGCATGTAGAGCTCGCCCTCGGCCGGCGGACAGATCAGGCGGAACCGCCCCTCGATAAAGCCGAACAGGCGGTAAGGCTCGCCGCAGATGCTCAGCACGGGCACGTCCATTGGGCGGGTGTAGTCGGTGACCTCCTTCACCAGCCCCGTCGCGATGTCATAGACCGTGGCCGTCGGATAGGTGTGCAGCCCGCGATAGGCGCCCTCATGGAACAGATAGAGCCCCTGGGGCGGGGCGTAGATGTTGTTCTCGTCAAAGCTGTTCGGCAGGTAGGGCGCGAAGATCTCGACAAAGGGCAGGCAGGCATAGCCGACCACCAGGAACAGCAGGCAGAAGACGCCGAGCCGGTGGCGCCGGAACCGCCGCCAGACCAGCAGCCAGGTGGGCGCGTCGAGATCCACACGGTCCAGGCCCTGGCGCTGCACCTCGGGGTCGTAGGGCGCGGGGTCGACGTAATGCTCGGCCATCTCAGCCTCCCTTGCGCCGTCCCGAGAGGCGGATGCGCGGATCGAGCACCGCCAGCAGGATGTCCGAGATCAGCATGCCGACCAGGGTCAGCACCGAGACGAACAGCAGGATGAAGCCCGACATGAAGATGTCCTGGGCCTTCAGCGCCTGGAGCAGCACAGGGCCAAGCGTCGGCAGGCTCATGACCACCGAGACCATGACCGAGCCGCTGACCAGCTGTGGCGCGAGATTGCCGATATCGGCGACAAAGGGGTTCAGCGCCATGCGGAGCGGATAGCGGATGGTCGCCATGGCCGGCGGCACGCCCTTGGCCCGCGCGGTCTCCACATAGGGTTTGTGCAGCTCGTCCATCAGATTGGCCCGCAGACGGCGCATCACCGCCGCCGCCGCCGAGGTGCCGATGACGATGGTCGGCACGATCAGATGGGTGAGGATCGAGAGGAGCTTGCCCCAGCTCATGGGCTCGCCTTCGTATTCGCGGGCCATCAGGCCGCCGACAGGGATGTCGAAATAGCGCGCGCCATAGGCCAGCAGGATCAGCGCCAGTAGGAAGTTGGGTGTAGCGAGGCCGATGTAGCCGATCAGCGAGGCGAGATAATCGACCCAGGTGTTCGCGCGCACCGCAGCGATGGTGCCGAGCGGCAAGGCGACCACATAGACGAAGATCAGCGAAGCGAGGTTCACAATGGCCGTCAGCGTCGCCGTCTCGCCCACCACATCGATGACCGGGCGATCAAGCTCGAAGGACCAGCCGAACTCCCCCTGCAACAGCCCGGCAAACCCGTTCGGCCCCGGGATCGCGCCGATCCAGATCAGGTATTGCTGCAGGATCGGCTTATCCAGCGAGTACTCGGCGATCATCTCCTCGGCACGCTGCACGCCCGCCGCCTCGCCGGTCGACTGCATCTCGGCGATGCGGTTGGAGAGCACATTGCCAGGCGGCAGGTTGATGATCACGAACACCAGCGCCGAGATCGCCACCAGCGTCACCGCCATGGTGGCGAGCTTGCGGGCGAGAAAGCCGATCATTGGGTGGCCCCGGCCCCGCTGGTCGGATCGCCACCCTCGAACCACAGCTCGTCCATGCGGTGGATGCCCATCTGGGCGCCGGGGTCCCAGGCATAGATCGCCTCGGGCGGCAGATTGCGCAGCGCCCGCGCCGCCACCACCGGGATCGGCGCCCGCGCGACCGTCCCGATGACAAAGACCTGGTCCGCATGGAGCGCCAGCATCCTGCTCCAGGCATCGGCGCGGGCATCGTCATCGGCGGCGGTCAGCCAGGCCTTGTAGAGGCGCATGAGCTGCTTGGCCTCGGGCATCTTCGGCGCCTCGCCGGCCGCGCCTTTGGTCTGGTAGTGCTGCCCCCAGGCAGGCCAGGAGAAATTGGCCTGATCCACGGGAGCCAGCTCACGCGGCTCGGCCTCCGGTGTGGGGATGCCGTTGTTCCAGCCGTACCAGGCAACCATCATCGAGCGCCCGGAATAAGCCCGGTCACGCAGGATGTCCCGGTCGAGCGGGCGCAGCAGCAGGCGAATGCCGAGCCGCTCCCAGGTCGCGCCGATCAGCTCGAGCGTGTCGGCCACCTGCTGACGCTCACCCGCCGTCTCGACATAGATCTCCATGGGCCGCCCATCGGGCAGCAGGCGAACCCCGGCGGCGTTGCGGTCCGTCAGGCCGATCTCGTCCAGCAGCGCATTGGCCGTGTCGATGTCGAAGCGGGCCCAGGCGACCGCCTCCTCGGCGTCGAAGAACGGGCTCTCCTCAAGGGCCGCCACAGCCCGCTCGGCCGCCAGCCCGAAATACAGCACCTTGTTGATGGCCTTGCGGCTGATCCCGAGCGACAGCGCGCGCCGGAAGCGGGCATCCTGGAACAGCGCCTTCCAGGCATGGTCGCGATAAGTGAGGTTCGGATAGAGCGCCACCTCGGAGGCCGAGCCCGAGCGCCAGAGGCGGGTGTTGAACGAGCCCTCGGCCTGTTTCTTCTTCAGCACCGGCGCATCCGTGAAGCTGAGCGAGCGCGCCTGCAGCCCGGCCTCGCCCAGTGAGGCTTTGAGCGGGATCAGCCCGGCCGCCGCGATCTCGAGCTCGACGCTGTCGATGTAGGGGAGCTGGCGCCCCTCTGCATCGATGCGGTGGAAAAATGGATTGCGCTTGAGCACATAGCGCTGGCCGTTCTTCGGCGAGGTGTTGCGCCAGGGCTGGAGCACCGGCAGCTCGGGATTGTCGAACTTATAAAGATTGTCGATGCGGTTGTGGAGCTGCGCCCAGTCCCGCGCGTTCTTCTTCTCGACCAGGGCCGCCAGCGCCTGCGGATCCGCATAGGCCGCATGGCAGAGCTTCATGTAATGGGCGGGGCGGTAGATATAGACCGGCCGGGCGCGCGCCAGGGCGGGCAGAAAGCGCGGGTTCGGGGCATGCCAAGTGTAGCGGATGGTGACGGGGTCGATCACATCGACCTTTGGCGGGCGGCCGTCGACCAGCATCTCGATGGGCGGGCCCTTGGGCGAGAGGTCCGGATGGTTCGCCACATCCTCCCACCAATAGCGCAGATCCTCGGTGGTGAAGGGATGCCCGTCGGACCAGCGATGGCCCGGGCGCAGATGCAGCGTGACCGCGCGGCCGTCCTCGGAGGTCGTCACATCGCGCAGGATATCGGGGCGGAGGCGGTAGCTCTCGTCATAGCCGACCAGACGCGCATAGCCGTAGGCGGCCATGTAGCGCACATCTTTGGCGCGCGTGACGAACATACGCAGCATGCCGCCATGGACACCCGGGCGCCGGTCGCGGGCTTTGAGATCCGCGATCAGCGGTGTAGCGGGCACACGCTCGGCAACCGGCGGCAGGGTGCCCGCCTCGACCCGGTCGAGCAGCGCGGGCGTCTCGATCATGGCGACCGGCTCGGCCAGCGGCAGGGTGGGCAGGCACAGCAGGGCAAGCCAGGGCAACAGTCTCATGCGGCAGATCTCACGCGGTGGCCGGGCGCGACCTCGACCAGGCCCGGGGCCGCCCCCTCTTTGTAGCCGAAGGGGGACGGCCAGTCTTCGGGCTCACCCGCCCCTGCGGCAACGAGCTTCAGGTCGAGCCGGCGCTGGGTGTCCGGCTCGGGCGAGGCGGCGATCAGCGCGCGGGTATAAGGGTGGCGGGGGGCGCCAAAGACCGCCTTGCAGTCGCCCTCCTCGACCACCCGGCCGCGGCGCATCACCAGGATCCGGTTCGCCAGGCGCGAGACCACGGCGAGATCGTGCGAGATGAACAGGATCGAGAGCCCGAGATCCGCCTGCAGCCCTTCGAGCATCTCGAGCACCTCGGCCTGCACCGAGACATCGAGCGCCGAGGTCGGCTCGTCACAGATCAACAGCTCGGGCTCGAGCGCGAGCGCCCGCGCGATGGCGATGCGCTGGCGCTGACCACCAGAGAACGCATACGGAAACCGCGCGAGATGCACGGCCGAGAGGCCGACGCGCTCCATCAGATAGGCGGCGCGGTCGCGCTGCTCGGCGGCGCTTCCGACCCCGTGGATGCGCAGCGGCTCGGTCAGGATATCCTGCACCGACATGCGCGGGCTGAGCGCGGCATAAGGATCCTGGAACACCATCTGGGCCGAGCGGCGATAGCGCTTCAGCGTCTCGCCCGTCATCTGGGCGATGTCCGCCTCGCCGCCCTCGCGCGGGCGGAAAACCATGCGCGCGCCCGGATCCGGCGTCTCGGCCCGCAGCACCAGCCGGGCGACGGTGGATTTGCCGGACCCGGATTCGCCGACGACCGCCAGGGTCTGGCCGCGCTCGAGATCGGCTTCGAACCCCGCCAGGGCTTGGACCGTGCCGCGCCCCCGCTCGCGATAGGTTTTGGAGAGATCCGAGACCGAGAGGATGCAGCGCTCCGCCTCGGGCTCTGCACAGGCCGAGAGAACCTCGGGCGCGCGCGGCGCCGCGGCCACCAGCCCGCGGGTATAGGCGTGGCCAGGGGCGGCCAGAACCCGTTCGCAGGCGCCGGCCTCGACCACCCGCCCGCGGTTCATCACGACCACCGTGTCGGCCATATTAGCCACCACGCCCAAGTCATGGGTGATCAGGATCACGGCCAGGTTGTGGCTGCGGGTGAGCCCGCGGATGAGCTCGAGCACCGTCGCCTGGGTCGTCACATCGAGCGCGGTGGTCGGCTCGTCGGCGATCACCAGCGACGGGCGTCCGATCATCGCCATGGCGATCACCGCCCGCTGGCGGAGGCCACCCGAGAGCTCGAAGGGATAGGAGTTGGCCGCGCGCTCGGGGTTGGGAAAGCCGACCTCGTCCAGGATCTCGAGCACACGGGCGCGCTCATTCCCGCCCTGGCCGTGGACGCGCAACACCTCGCCCACCTGCCGCCCGACGGTGTGCAGCGGCGAGAGCGCGCTCATGGGCTCTTGAAAGATCATCGAGATCGTGGTGCCGCGCAGCTTGCGCATGGCCGGACCGTGCAGCGAAAGCAGATCCACCGTGGCGCCGTCGGGGCCGGTGAACAGCGCGCAGCCCTTGGTGATCGCGGCCCCGCGCGGCAGCAGCCCAAGCGCTGCCTTGGCCGTCAGGGTCTTGCCCGACCCGCTCTCGCCCACCAGGGCCAGCGTCTCGCCCGGCGCCAGCGAGAACGAGACCCCGTCGACCACCGCGCGCGCAACCCCGGGTACGCCGAAGCAGATCGAGAGATCCTCGAGCGACAGAATCGGATCGATCGGCATGGTGTCCCCTCCGACAGCCGAGCCCGAGACTGAAAGACGGCGCGGCGCAATTCAACAGAAAAGGGCGTCATCGTCTTGTCTTCCAGATGCTTGCCGCGCGGAGCTCGGGCCGGTAGACCGGACCTTACGGGCGCTCGACCCCAGCGCTCGGCAAGCACAGAGGTGGCGGATGCACGATCTCGGTCTGGCCTGCATGCTCGCGCTCGAGACGCCGGTCACGCTCGACCTGTTCGCGCTGCGGCGCGGTGTCGCGCAGGTGGCCCCGCGATCCAGCCTGCAGATCGAGCGCCGCCGCACGCCTCCGGGCGAGAGCGCGCTGTTCGTGGAGTTCGACGGCCAACCCTTTATCGTCTATGCGACCGCCGACCGGCTGCCGGAGGCCGAGTACACCGAGGCGGTCGCCGGCAATCTGTTCTGGCCCGAGGCGGGCGATGCCATGGCGCGCCACACAGGCACCGTGACCATCGTCGGCGCCTTGCGCGAGCGGGCCCACGGCATGGTGCGCGCGCAGGCGATCGCGCTGACCCGGCTGTCCGCAGCGGTGGCCGCAGCGACGCCCACCGCGGGCGTGCATTGGGTGGGGACCAAGGCGATGGCCTCTCCCGGCCGGCTGCGGCGCGCGGCGAGTGAGCTGACCGACCATCTCTGGCCGGTCGATCTCTGGCTCGGCTATGTCTTCTTTGGCACCGACCGGCCGGGCGAGCAGATGGTAATTGGCGTGCAGACCGTCGGCGCGCACGACTTCCTGGGCTATGAGATCGAGGTGCCGCCCTTCCCCGTCGTCGAGAAGATCGAGCCGATCCGCATCCTGTTCGGCGCCGTGGGCTATCTGCTCAGCCATGGCGGCGGCATCGGCGACGGGCGGCTGGTCGAGGTGAAGGGCGAGCGCCTCAGCCGCTGGGCGTTGCATATGGGCGCCGAAGACCGCCCCGGCCTCGCGCAGATGACGGTGGTCGAGAGCTAGCCTTCGAGTTCGGCCGACGGGATAATCGGGAAGAACACGCCGCCCGAGCGCAGGCCGAACCAGGCGACCTCGTCCACCGCGTCGTGCTCACCGATCTCGACGAGGCGGTAGTAGCTCTTGCGGTCAATCAGCGCCTCGAGCCCGCGGCGTACATGTACGTAAGGCGACGGCTCTCCGGTCTCGGGATCGCGCACGACGCGGATCGGGTTCTCGGGCCCCGCCTCGGTCTCGTCCTCCACATTGGTGGTGAACACGATCCGCTGGTCCGGCCCCTCCGCCTCGACCCGGAAATCGACGGCGACAAAGGGCGCATCCTCGACCGTGATCCCGATCTTCTCGACCGGGGTGACCAGATAATACCGCCCCTCTTCGAGCTTGAGCACCGAGGCGAACAGCTTCACCAGCTCGACCCGCCCGATCGGGGTGCCGAGATACCACCACAGCCCGTTGCGCCCGATCCGGATGTCCAAATCGCCGCAATAGGGTGGGTTCCACAAGTGAACGGGCGGCGGGCCCTTGCCGGCCTTGGCCGCCTGCTTGACGGCGCGGGCGAGGTCGTCAGCGCGCCCGGGGTCAGCCTCGGGCCCGTGGCCATGGCCGTTGCTGCTCCCGTTCACGGGTTTCTGAGCGCGAACCATCCCAACCCCCTGTTGTCTTTGCCGTGACACGCATACCTTAGTAGGAGCGAGACAGTCACCGAAAGCCCGGAGAGCGCCCTGATGCCATCTGAAACCGACGCCGTCGATCCCGTCGCCCGCATAGAAGAGGCGAGCCGGCAGCTGGCCTCGGCCAAGACCGAGATCGCCAAGCGCATCGTCGGGCAAGAGCAGGTGGTCGATCTGTCGCTGATCACGATCCTCTCGGGGGGCCATGCGCTGCTGGTGGGCGTGCCGGGGCTGGCCAAGACGCGGCTGGTCGAGACGCTGGGCACGGTCCTCGGCCTCGACAATGCGCGGATCCAGTTCACCCCCGATCTGATGCCCGCCGATATCCTGGGCTCCGAGGTGCTGGAGACCGGCGCCGATGGCAGCCGGGCGTTCAAATTCATCCAGGGGCCGATCTTCACGCGCCTGCTGATGGCCGATGAGATCAACCGCGCCTCGCCCCGGACCCAGTCGGCGCTGCTCCAGGCGATGCAGGAAAAGATCGTGACCGTCGCCGGCGAGAGCCGGGCGCTCGGGCGGCCCTTCCACGTGCTCGCCACCCAGAACCCGATCGAGCAGGAGGGCACCTATCCGCTGCCCGAGGCGCAGCTCGACCGCTTCCTGCTGCAGATCGATGTGGACTATCCGACCCGCGACGAGGAGCGCGACATCCTGCTGGCCACCACCGGCGCCGAGGAGGCCCAGGCCGCCCCGGTTTTCGATGCCGAGGGGCTGCTGGCGCTGCAGCGCTTGGTGCGCGAGATGCCGGTCGGCGAACGGGTGGTCGAGGCGATCCTGACCATCGTGCGCGCCGCGCGCCCCGTCGGGCCCGAGGCCTCTCCCGCCGCGGCCGAGAAGCTCGCCTTTGGCCCAGGCCCCCGCGCTGCCCAGTCGCTGATGCTCGCCGTCCGCGCGCGCGCGCTTATCGAGGGGCGCCTCGCTCCATCGATTGAGGACGTGACCGCGTTGGCGACCGCCACGATGGAGCACCGCATGGCGCTGACCTTCGGCGCGCGGGCCGAGGGCGTGACCATCCGTTCGGTCGTCGAGGAGATCCTGGCCGCCCAGACCCTCGAGGCCGCCGCGTGAGGCTGACGGCTGTGCCGCGGACCGGCGGATTATCCCGGCCTGCGGCTCTCCGGACCGATGGGCTTTGCCCGGCGCGCACCGAGAGGAGCCGCACGCCATGAGCCTCGCGGCATCCCTGGCGCTCGCCGCTGCGGCGGCGGTGGCCCCTGCCCCGGCACCGGGCGAGGCCGGTCTGCTCGGCCTCTTTGGTGCGGCCTGTCTGGCCGCGCTGCCAGATTTCCAACAGAGCCCTGCGGCGCTCGAGGCGGGTGGCTTGCGGCCCGGACCGGTGCTCGCCAGCGGCACACAGACCTTTGCCTCGGCCGACCGCGTCTATGTCGCAATGGTCGATCACGATGTCCGCCGCGGTGCCGTGACCGCCGATATCTGCACGATCGGGGTGCTCGGCCCCGGCGCGCCCGCCTTCACAGACATCGAGACGGGGCTGAACGCCGCCGCCCGACGCCTCGCCAGCACGCCGCCGGCCCAGGAGTGCATCGGCGAGACTGCGCGCGTCGGCACCTGCCTGTGGTACTGGGAGAGCGCCGAGGGCTGCGCCGGCCTACAGGCGCAGATTGCGCAAGACCGGGTGGTCGGCCTGATGGCGGTCGCCACCGCGACCCGCCAGGAGCCCCAGACCTGTCGCGAGGCCATACGATGAGCGCTGCGAACCGCCCTGGGGACCGCGCCGCCTGGCTGCGCCGCGATGCCGAGAAGATCTCGGGCTCGCTGCCGCCTTTGTTGGTCGAGGCCGAGCAACTGGCCCGCTCGCTGATGCCCGGCGTCCATGGCCGCCGCCGCCCCGGCCCGGGCGAGACGTTCTGGCAATATCGCCCCGCCCATCCCGGGGACACGCTGGCCCAGATCGACTGGCGCCGCTCGGGCCGCTCGGACCGGCTGTTCATCCGCCAGATGGAGTGGGAGGCCGCCGAGACGGTGCTCATCTGGGCCGACCGCTCGGCCGCGATGGAGTTCCAAGCCGCCGCGCCCCGCAGCAAGGCCGAGCGCGCCGCGCTGTTGTCGCTCGCCCTCGGCGTGCTGCTGGCGCGGGGCGACGAACGCTTTGGTCTGCTCGGGACCGAAGCGGAACCGCCCGCTACCGGACAGACCCAGCTGCTGCGCATGGCCTCGATCCTGACGACGGCGCCCGAGACCCGGCTCGACCACGCACCTGTGCCGCAGATCCACCTGCCCCGGGTCTCCCGCGTCGTCTATCTGTCGGACTTCCTCGGACCCGAGGAGACGATCTTCCCCGCCTTTGCGAGCGCCTCGGGCCGGGGCATCGGCGGCGTGATCCTCCAGATCCTCGACCCGGCCGAAGAGGAGTTCCCCTTTGCTGGGCGCACCCGGTTCGAGAGCATGACCCGCACGGTCCGCTATGACGCGGAACAGGCCTCGAGCCTACGACAGGCCTATATCCGCCGCCTCGCCGCCCGGCGCGAACAGCTCGCCCGGGCCGGGCGCGGCTGGCAGTTCATCACCCACAGCACAGATGAGAGCCCGCGCCGCGCGCTGCTCGCTCTCTACCGTGCGCTCGGAGGCGCTTGATGCTCGGTCTCGGTTCCATTGCGTTTCTCAACCCGTGGGTGCTGGCAGGGCTGGTGGCGCTGCCGATCCTGTGGTGGCTGCTGCGCGCCATCCCACCGACGCCGCGGCGCCAGGCCTTTGCCGCGGTGCGCCTGCTGCTCGGTCTCGAGGACCGCGAGCGCGAGGCGGACAAGACCCCGCTCTGGCTGTTGCTGCTGAGGATCACAGCGCTGGCCGCCGCGTTCATCGGGTTTGCGCAGCCGGTGCTGAACCCGGCCTCGCGGGTGATCGACGGGCGCGACGGGCCGCTGCTGTTGGTGATGGACCAGGGCTGGGCCTCGGCGCCCGATTGGGAGGCGCGCCGCGCCGCCGCCGTCAGCGCCATCGACGAGGCGCGCGAGGCCGACCGCCCGGTGATGTTCTGGCCGCTCGGGGATTTGGCGCTGGGCGGGCCGTTGCCGCCGGTGGCCTCGTCCGAGGCGGTGCGCCCGGCGCTCGCCGGTCTCGAGCCCGCGAGCTGGGCCCCCGACCGGACCCGCCTGGCCACAGCGCTCGCGGATGGCGAGATCCCGGTGCCAGGCCAGACGATCTGGTTCCATGACGGCTTGGACCACGATGGGGAGACCAGCAGGCTGGCCGAGGCCTTGGCAGCGGCCGGCCCCCTGCGCCTCATCGGTCCGGCCGATTCGGTACATGCTGTGGTGCCGCCGCGGCTTGACGAAGGCCGGCTGGCCGTCGGCGTGCGCCGGGTGCCCGGAGAGCCGGAGACCGTGGGCGTTGCCGCGATCGCCGAGGCACCCACCGGGGCCGAGCGCCGGATCGCCGTGGCGGACGCGGTCTTTGAGGCCGAGGCCGGTGCCGCGGACGCCGTTTTCGACCTGCCACCCGAAATCCTGCGCGAGGTCACCCGTGTCATCGTCACTGAGAGGCCGAGTGCAGGCGGTGCGGCGCTGGCCACTGGTGCCATCCGCCGCGTGCCCGTCGGCGTGGTCGATCCGGGCCGCGATGCGGCGGTGGTCTCGCTGACCTCGGCCAGCCACTATTTGCGCAAAGCCCTGCTGCCCTTTGCCGATGTGCGCGAGGGCACGTTGACGGAGATGCTCGATGCCGAGCCCGCCGCCCTGGTCCTGGCCGATTACGGCGCGATTGGCGAGGCGGACCGGGCGCGGCTGACCACCTGGATCGAGGAGGAGGGCGGGCTGCTGATCCGCTTTGCCGGCCCGCGGCTTGCGGCCTCGATCAGCGACCGGATGGGCACCGGCGCCGTGGTGGCGGAGGAGGATGCCCTGCTGCCCGTGCGCCTCCGCCGGGGCGGGCGCGTCCTAGGCGGCGCTCTGGCCTGGACGACACCGCGGCGCTTTGGGCCCTTCGACCCCGAAGGCGTGTTCCGCCGGCTCGAGGCCAAGGCCGAGGTCGAAGTGCGCACCCAGGTTCTGGCCGAACCCTCGCCAGAGCTCGCACGCCGGGTTTGGGCCAGCCTCGACGACGGCACGCCGCTGGTCACGGCCAAGACGCTCGGCAGCGGCCATGTGGTGCTGTTCCACGTAACGGCGGATGCCGAGTGGTCCTCACTGCCGATCTCTGGGCTGTTTGTCGAGATGCTGGGGCGGTTGCTGGCCTTGGCCCCGGGCCATGCGCCCGCAGCCCCCGAGGACGGCGCGCTGGCCGACACGCTGTGGCGCGCCGATTTGACCATCGGGCCGCGCGGCGTGCCCGCTCAGCCGAGCGGCGCCTCGGACACCGTCGCAGGCGAGCTGTTGGCCGATCTGCGCGCAGGGCCCGGCATTCCGCCCGGTCTCTATGCCCGGGCCGACCGGGGCGAGCGCCGTGCCGGCGAGCCGACGGAATTGGTCATCAGCCTGTTCCGCGAGGATGACGCGCTGGCTGCGTCGCCGCCGCCGCCCTCCGGCACCGTGGTCGAGACCTTGGGCGGCACCGAGCCTGTACGCTTCGCCGCCGCCTTCCTGACCCTGGCGCTTCTGCTGGCGCTGGCCGATGTGATCGGCACGCTTTGGGTCACGGGGCGCTTGTCGGGCGGCCTCGGGCGCCATACAGCGCGCGGCACGGCCGTGGGCGTGCTGTTGCTGGCCGCGGCGATGGCGCCGGGCGAGGCGCGGGCCCAGGCCGTCTCCCCCACCGATCGCGCGGCCGTCGAGGCGACCGCCGAGACCACGCTCGGCTTTGTTCGCACCGGGGATCAGCGGATCGACCGGATCTCGGCCCGCGCGCTGTTCGGCCTCGGATTCACGCTGACCCAGCGCACAGCGGTCGAGCCCGGGCCTCCGGTGGGCGTCGATCCCGAGACCGATGAGCTCGGCTTCTTCGCAGTGCTCTACTGGCCCCTCACCAACGACACGGTTCCGAGCCCGACGGCGCTGTCGAACCTGTCGGACTATATCGACGGCGGAGGCATGCTGCTGATCGACACGCAGAACGGCGCCTCGGGCTTCGGCGCAGCCTCGGCGGCGCAGATGCGCGCCATCGCCCGGGCGCTGAACCTGCCGCCGCTCGCCCCCGTCGACCAGGACCATGTGCTGAGCCGGGCCTTCTACCTGCTCGACCGCTTCCCCGGGCGCTGGCGTGGGGGCCGCGTCTGGGCCGAGGCCGCCCCCGCCCGCGATCCGGTCGAGAGCCAGGCCGACATCCCGCAGTTCGACCGCATCGACGACAACGTCTCGCCGGTCATCGTCGGCTCGGCCGATTGGGCCGCCGCCTGGGCCATGGACACCCGCGGCAACTTCATGTTCCCGATTGGCCGAGCCGGAGACCGCCAGCGCGAGATGGCCCTGCGCTTTGGCGTCAACCTTGTGCTCTATGCCCTGACCGGAAACTACAAATCCGACCAGGTCCACGCGCCTGAAGTGCTGCGGCGCCTGGGGCAGTGAGCGCCGAGAGGAGATCCCGATGGCCGTGACCGTCAGCTTTGCGCCGCTCGTGCCCTGGTTCGCCATCGCAGCGCTTGCGATTGCCGCGACGGGGTTGGTCGGCTTTGCCGCCTGGCGCGGGCTCGCAGGCTGGTGGCTGCGGGCGGCGGGGCTGGCCCTGCTGCTGCTCTCGCTCGCGGGACCACAGCTGCGCGAGGAGACGCGCGAGGGGCTGGAGAACGTCGCCTATCTGGTGGTGGACCGCTCGGAGAGCACGGGGCTCGAGGACCGGGCCGCCGAGATCACCGCCGCCGAGACGGCGTTGACCGATGCGATCCGCGGGCTCGGCACCGCAGAGGCGCCGCTCCGGCTCGAGGTGGTGGAGGTCGGCGAAGACGATGGCTCGAACAACGGCACGCGGCTGCTGACTGCGCTCGATGAGGCCCAGGCCCGCACGGCGCCCGAGCAGATCGCCGGCGCCATTCTACTGACCGACGGCCAGATCCATGATCCCGATCGGCTCAGCGCCTTCCCCGCGCCGGTGCATGCGCTGATCGCGGGGCGCGAGGACGGCTTCGACCTGGCGCTCGAGCTCGACACGGCGCCGGGCTTTGGCATTGTCGGCGGGCTCGTGCGCTTTGCCGTGACCGCGCGGGCGCTCGGGTCCTCGCCGGTGCCGCTTGGGCGTCAGGTGCCGGCGCTGCTCTCGATCGATGGCGGCCCGGCTGAGCCGATCCTGCTGGATCTGAACGCCGAGACCGAAGTGCCCGTCGAGATCACCCATGGCGGGCCGACCGTGGTCGACATCCGCGTCCCGCTGCTCGAGGGCGAGTTGACCGAGCGCAACAACCGCGTGGTGGCCGAGGTAAACGGTGTGCGCGACCGGCTGCGGGTGCTCTTGGTCTCGGGTGAGCCCCATCCCGGCGGGCGCACCTGGCGCGATCTTCTGAAATCGGACCCGGCGGTGGACCTCATCCATTTCACCATCCTTCGCCCACCGGCGAAGCAGGACGGGACCCCGGTCTCGGAGCTCTCGCTGATCGCGTTTCCCACCCGCGAGCTGTTCCTCGAGAAGATCGACGGCTTCGACCTGATCATCTTTGACCGCTATCGTTATCGGCGGGTGCTGCAGCCCGCCTATCTGGCCAACATCGCCGAATATGTACGCAAGGGCGGCGCGGTGATGCTGGCCTCGGGCCCGGCCTTTGCCGGTGCCGAGAGCTTGGCGCGCACGCCGCTGGCCGGGGTGCTGCCCGCCTCGCCGACGCTTGAGGTGCTGGAGCAGCCCTTCCTGCCCCGGATCACCGAGCTTGGCGTGCGCCATCCGGTGACCTCGGGCCTGACCGTCGGTGGCGGCACGCCCGATTGGGGGCGCTGGCTGCGCCAGATCCTGGTGGTCGAGCGTTCGGGCCATGTGGTGCTGGACGGGGTCGACGGCAATCCGCTCCTGATCCTCGACCGGGTCGAGAAGGGCCGCGTGGCGCTGCTCGCCTCGGATCATGCCTGGCTGTGGAGCCGCGGCTATGAGGGCGGCGGCCCCCAAGCGGATCTGCTGCGGCGCACGGCCCATTGGCTGATGCGCGAACCCGAGCTCGAGGAGGAGGCGCTGTTCGCCATGGTCGAGGGCACCCGGGTGATCGTCGAGCGCCGGACGCTGGCCGAAGAGGGTCCCGATGCGGTCCTGGCCCGCCCGCCCGGCGCTGACGAGGAGCGCGAGATCCCGCTGGCCCCGGCCGGCCCCGGCCGTTTCCGCGCGGTCATCGAGGACGCCGAAGAGGGCCTGTGGCGGTTCCGCGAGGGCGCTGTGACGGCCGTGGCCGCCGTCGGTCCGCCGGCCCCCAAGGAATACGAGGCACCGCTGGCGACCGAGACGATCTTGGCCCAGTTGGCCGAGGCGAGCGGCGGGCGCACCGGCTGGCTCAGCGACGGGATCCCGCAGGTCCGGGCCATCGCCGAGGGCCGGCGCGCCCATGGGCGCAGCTGGCTGGGGCTCGAGCGGCGGGAGGCCTTTAAGATCACCGGCATCACGCTGACCCCGATGCTGCCGGCCTGGCTGGCAGCCTTGGCGACCGGCGTGCTGTTCCTGGCCGCGTGGCGGGTCGAGGGGCGCTGAGCCGCGCCCTCAGTCCATCCGCAACAGCACCGCACCGGCCCGGCCGCCGCTCTCGATCAGGCGATGGGCCTCGGCCGCAGAGGCGAGCGGCATCTCGGCCGCGATCCGGTGCGACAGCACCCCCGCCTCCAGCAGGCCGGTCAGGCGGGCATTCACCGCCGCCCGCTCCGTCTCGCTCAGGAGATAGATCAGCGGCATGCGCAGCGTCGTATGGCGGAACATCAGCCGCAGAAAGGGCATCACTGGCTCGGGCACTTGCGCCGAACCATAGGCTGCGATCACCCCGCCAATCGCGATGACCTTCTCGCTGACGCCGACATTGGCGCCGAACTCGCACTCGACGATCCGCTCGACCCCATGCCCGCCGGTCAATGCCAGCACTTGCTCGGCCAGGTCGGGATCACGCCGGTCGAGCGTATGCGCCGCCCCCGCCTCGCGCGCAATCGCCGCCTTCTCAGGCCCGCTGATCGTGGCGATCACCTCGGCCCCGTCGCTGGCCGCCATCTCGATGGCATAGCGCGCGACCGATCCGGCCCCGCCGGTCACCAGCACGCGCTGGCCCGCCACCGATCCATCGGCAAAGACCGCATGGACGGCCGTGACGGCGGGGATCCCGAGGCAAGCCCCCTCGGCAAAGCTCACGGGCTCTGGCAGATCCACCGCCTGGGCCGATGGCAAGGCGATGTGATCCGCCGCCGTGCCCAACGCCCGCTGCCACTGCCCGTTCCAGATCCATACCCGGCGGCCGATCCGAGCGAGATCGACCCCCTCGCCCACGGCAACGATCTCACCCGCCCCGTCAGAATGGGGCACGATCCGCGGAAAGCCCATGGGCCGCGAGCCCGCGCGCAGTTTCACATCCGACGGGTTGATGCCCGAGGCACGAAGTCCCACGAGCACCTCGCCAGGCGCGGGATCGGGCGTGGGCATCGCGCCGTGCTCCAGAACCTCATCCGCGGGCCCTTGCCGCTCATACCAAACCGCTTGCATGGATGTCCTCTCTCTGTTGATGAGGCGCCGGCGGGTCAGACCCAGCGGCGCACAGCGCGGCAATAGGCCTTGTAGGGCTCACCCAGTGCCGCCGTGAGGCGCGCCTCTTCGGGCCGGATGAACCGCTGCTCGAGCACCATCCAGAAGGGCGCCAACAGCACCAGCCCCGCCACGGTGCCGAGGCTGAGGCACCAGCCCGCCAAAATCCCGAGATCCGCCAGATAGATCGGGTTGCGTGAGTACTGATAGGGCCCCGCGGTGACCAGTGCCGAGGGCTCTTGATGCGGCACGATCGTTGTGCCCGCCCGGCGAAAGGCGATGGCGGACCAAATGGCCAAGCCAACCGACGCGCCGATCAGCAAAAGGCCCGGCAGCCGCAGCCAATCGCCGAGCGGCGCCCAGACCGAAGCCATGAACCAGGCAAAGCCCATGAAGATCACCAGCCAGACGGGGGGCAGGTCGAGCCATTTGGGAACGCTCATGCGGTCTCCTCAGAGATGACGGGGACATTGTCGATCAGCCGGGCGCGGCCGAGCCGGGCGGCGCCAAAGACGCGGGCTGGCCGCTCTGGCGCCCAACGCTCTACGGGTGCGAGCGCATCGGCCGTGCGGCATTCTAGATACTCGGGTGCGGCGAAGCCGGCCGCCTCGACCGCCGCGGCATGGCGCTGGCAGACGCTGCGCGCCTCGGCCCCTGTGGCGATCTCCCGCGCGGCGGCCATCAGCGCCTGGTATAGCGCGGGCGCCGCCGCCCGCTCTGCCTCGGTCAGGTAGATGTTGCGGCTCGAGCGGGCCAGCCCGTCCGGCTCGCGCTCGGTCGGTGCACCCAGAATCTCGGTCGCGATGTCCAGATCCCGCGCAAGCCGCCGGATCACGATCAGCTGCTGCCAGTCTTTCTCGCCAAACACGGCCACATCGGCCCCGGCCTGGTTCAAGAGCTTGGTCACCACCTGGGCGACCCCGTCGAAATGGCCGGGGCGCGCGGCGCCGCACAGCACGTCCGTCAGGCCGCGCACATGGACCTCGGTCGCAAAGCCGGGCGGATACATCGCCTCGACGCTGGGGGCAAAGACCAGATCGCAGCCCCCCTCGGCCAGCATGGCAAGATCGCGGGCCTCGTCCCGGGGATAGTCGCCGAAATCCTCGCCCTCACCAAACTGCGTCGGGTTGACGAAGATGGTGGCAACGAGGCGCGAGGCCGCCCCACCTGCGGTCGTGAGCAAGGCGAGATGCCCCGCGTGGAGCGCCCCCATGGTCGGCGTCAGCGCCACCCGCTCGCCCGCCGCTCGCCAAGCGCGCACTTGAGCGCGCAACTCGGCCACACGGCGGACAGTCTGCATGGGCTCAGAGCCCCGCCGGCTCGCCGACCACGACGATCGACAGCGCGTCGGGGGCGAGCAGCCGCGCCGCGACCCGGCGGATGTCCTCGACGCTCACCGCCTCGATCAGACCGTTGCGCCGGTCGATATAGTCGGCCCCCAGCCCCGCCTCCTGGGCAAAGACTAAGAAGCCTGCGATCTTGGCATTGCTGTCAAAGCGCAGCGGAAAGGCGCCAGTCAGATAACGCTTGGCCTTGTCGAGTTCGTCCTGGCTGACGCCCTCCTCGGCCATGCGGCGCCACTCGGCGCGGACCACGTCGAGGCTCTCGGCGATGCGGTCATTGGCGGTCTGCACCCGGCCGATATAGAGCACGGCCCCGTCCAGCTCGGACAGATAGGCATAGACCGAATAGGCAAGCCCTCGTTTCTCCCGCACTTCGGTCATCAGGCGCGAGGAAAAGCCGCCGCCGCCCAGAATGTGGTTCATGACAAAGGCCGCAAAGAAGTCGGGGTCGTCACGCCGGAGCCCGGTCTGCCCCCAGACCGCCACCGATTGCGGCACGGACAAGGGCACAACCTCGATGCCGGACGGAGGCGGCGCGGGCTCGGCGGCAATCGGTGCGGCGGGACCACCCTCGGGCATGCCGGCCAGGATGGTGTCGATCAGTTGGCCGGCTTCGTCGACAGTGACGGCGCCGACGACCGCGACGCTGGCCCGGGCACGCGCCAACAGGCGGGCATGGGTTGCGACGATCTCGGCGCGCGTGATGGCCCGTACCGCATCCGGCGTGCCGGCGGTGGTGCGCCCATAGGGATGCTCGGGGAAGGCGCGGGCATACCAGGTGCGCCCGGCAATGGTGCCGGGATCGGTTTCGTCCGAGGCCAGCCCCGAGAGCATCTGCGCCCGCATCCGTTCGATCGCCTCCGGGTCAAAGCGCGGCTCGGCCAGCACGGTTCCGAGCAGGGCCGCACTCGCCTGCGCCTCGTCCTTGAGCATCGTGGCGCTGACCGTGAGGCTGTCGTGATCGACGCCGAAGCCGTAGCGCGCGGCGATGCGGTCGCGCTCCTTCGAGAAGGCCACAGCGTCGAGATCGCCGGCGCCGTCGTCGAGCAGCCCAACGGTCAGGCGCGACAGGCCCGGCCGGTCCGGCGGGTCGAGCCGCGCGCCGCCCTTGAAGGACATCTGGATGGAGACGATGGGGATCGAGGGCTCCTCGACCAGCCAAAACGCGGTCCCGGCGGGAGAGGTGGCCTGCTGGACCTCGACCGCCCGGGCCGAGACGACGGTGAGCGCGACCAACACCGCCGTCAAAATAATGCGCACGCCCATCAACCCTGCTCCTCGCTGTCGCCGGTCAACCAGCCCGTCACCGAGCGCGCCGGGACCAGATAGGTCTGAGCAACGGCGCGCACATCCTGGACGGTCACAGCCTCGAGCACCTCGGGCCAAGCCGCGATCTCTTCGAGGCTGAGCCCCGCCGAGAGCGCCCCGCCATAGCGGCGCGCCAAGGTCGCCTGGCTGTCCTCGGCATAGATATAGCTCGCGCGGATCTTGCGCTTGATGCGGGCAAGCTCTGCCTCGGTCGGGCCCGTCTCGGCCATGGTCGCCAGCACCGCATCGAGGCCGGCCTCGACATCCGCCAAGCCGATGCCGGCAGCGGGCACGGCATAGATCGTGAAATCCGTCGCATCGCGGGCGGTCGCGCTGTACCAGGCGCCGGTGTCGATGGCGATCTTCTGCCCAAGCTCAAGCTGCTCAGAGAAGCGCGAGGTGATGCCCGAGCCGAGGATCTGCGCCAGGATCACCAGGGACGCGGCCTTTGAGGGATCGTCGCTGCCGCGGCTTGGCACCAGGTACTGGCGCATCACATAGGGCTGGCGGACGCGCGGGTCCTGCATGGTCATGCGCCTGGCGGCACGGTGCGGCGGCTCTTTCGGGCGGCTTTCGGGCGGGCGGCCCGACGGCTCGAGCGGGCCGTAATGCAGCCGCGCCAGGCGCTCGACCTCCGCCGGCTCCACATCGCCCGCCACCACCAGCACAGCGTTGTCGGGGGCGTAGTAGCGCTCATAGAAGGCCAGCGCATCGGCCCGGGTCAGCCCCTCCATCTCGTGGCGCCAGCCGATGATCGGGATGCCATAGCGGTGGTTCTGGAAGAGCGCGGCGTTCATCTGCTCAGAGAAAAGCGCTTGCGGGCTGTTCTCGGTGCGCTGGTTGCGCTCCTCCAGGATCACCTCGCGCTCGGTCTCGGCCACGGCCTCGGTGAAGGCCAAATCGCGCATGCGGTCGGCCTCCATGCGCATCACCAGCTCGAGCCGGTCCGAAGCGATCCGCTGGAAATAGCCGGTGTAGTCATAGCTGGTGAAGGCGTTGTCGCGCCCGCCATTCTCGGCGATGATCTTCGAGAAGGCGCCCTCGGGGATCTCGTCTGTGCCCTTGAACATCAAATGCTCGAGGAAATGGGCGATACCGGATTTGCCCTGGGGCTCATCGGCGGATCCGACGGGGTACCAGACCATATGGGTCACGACCGGCGCGCGATTGTCGGTGATCACGACACCGCGCAGGCCGTTCTCGAGGGTGAAGCTTGCGACAGCAGGGGCTGCAAGGGCCGTCGCGATCGGCGACACGGCGAGGCAGGGGGCCAAAAGCGAGGCCAGCAGCAGAGGTCTGTGCGCCATGAGGTCTCCGGTATGGATGGTTTTGCCCAGACATAGGGCGCAGGGCGCCGCCGCGCCAGCCAAGGGCCGGCGCTATTGGAAGCTGCTGTCCAGCGGGATCGAGGGACGGAACCGGGGCTGTCGGATGGTTGTCTCGGGCGCGGGCTCAGTGGTCGCCTCGGCGGTCTGGGCCTCGAGCTCGGCCTGTCGGGCCAGAGCATTGGCATCCACAGGGGTTGCGACGCCGCTCTCCTGCAGGCGGCGCGACTCGGCGACCGGGTCGACCACATCCTCGGGATCGTAGTCGGGTCCACCCGAGAGCAGCTCAAAGATCGTCGGCGGCTCGTAGGGCTTGTTCTCCGCAATCTCCGCGTTTTCGGCGATGATCTGATCGCGGATCTCGGGATTGGCAGCCTGGGCATCGGCGGCGGCCAACAGCGCCTCCTCGCCGCGGCTGACGGCGCTGGCGCGCGGGGCCGAGGCCGCGACCCGCTGCCCGGTCAGCGCAGCCACCGCATCGCCCCTGGGATCGGGGTCGAGCGGCGAGGGCGCGCCGGGGTTCGGCTCGGGCAAGGTCGAGCTGCCGAGCCCCGGTGGCCGGCGCAGCTCCTTGCGCGCGATCACCTGAAATTCATCCGGCGAGGGGCGTTTGGACGTCATCGCGTCGATGGGGTTGCCGATGGTGTCACAAGCCACGAGCGCCGCGAGCGCAGGCAGAAGCACGAGGGCACGGAGGGGGCGGGCTGTGGCGAGCATGGGTCAGGCTCCGATCAACGGTCCGGTCGGGCGGACCATGCCCTGTCACAGGGCTTGAGGCAATCCCACGGGGCGAATCGTTGCCGATCACGCCTTGATCGCGATCACCAGGGCGCCGAGGACGATGGCGATATCGGCCACGTTGAAGGCGAAGGGGTTCTGGATGCCACAGCAGCTCATGTTGAGGAAATCGGCCACCGCCCCGTATTGGATCCGGTCCCAGGCATTGCCGAGCGCGCCACCCGCCACGACCGCCGCCCCGGCGCGGACCCACAGGCTCGGCCGGCGCATCGCCCACCACGAGAGCGCGACGCTGACCACCACGGCGATGCCGACCAGCGCCCAGCGCAAGTCGGCCGAGCCGAACAGGCCAAAATTCACGCCCGTGTTCCAGGCCATCACAAAGACGAGATAGGGCGGCAGCACGTCGATGCGCCCGACCGCGACCAGATCGAGCCCCTCGAGCACATAGAGCTTGGTCAGCCGGTCGAGGACGAGCACGCCGATGGCCAACCACAGGAAGCGGGACCAGCCCACGGGGCTCAGTCGGCGCCGAACCCGCGCAACAAGACCGTCTCGGCACCAGCCTGGGGGTATGCGCGCAGGATGCAGTCAAAGAAATGTGCCCGCGCCAACGCGTCTTCGTAGACGAAGACCGGATGGTCGGGATGCCCCACCTCAAGCACACCAAGACCCCGGTAGTTGCTCCGATCGAGGTTCCGGAGAACCTGACGGATCCCGTCGCAATCCAGGGCCGCAAGCTCCGGCATCTCGATCGTGACGCCGGCAACGGTGCGGTGATACTCGACCCCAGGCTCGATGCTGGCATCGACCACCTGCAGCGGCAGCGCCGATAAGGCCGCCGATGCCTGACCCGCAATTGCCAACACCAGTCCGAGCACGATCGCTCTCCATTCAGTCGCGGCGAACCTTGCGCCTGGACTGGATACTGAAAGCTTAAGCGGTCGAGAGTTGGGCCGACCGGGGGCAATTTCGGGCCGTTGGTCGCAAACGCGCCTCATTCGGACACAACCTCGACACACCGCTGGCAAAGATCGGAGGGGTGGAGGGTCCCAACCTCTTCCAAAATCCGCCAGCAGCGGGCGCATTTGCGGCCCTTGGCCCTGGCGAAGACCACGGCGAGGCCGTCCTCCACCACCGCGGTGCCGTCCTCGGGCGGCCCCTCGACCAGCGTGAGCGCCGAGGTGATCGAGAGCTCGGCCAGATCAACGCCGCGCAGGATCTCGGCCTTGGCCGGATCGGTGACATAGAGCACGGGTGCCGCTTCGAGCGGGGCGCCGATCACCTTCTCGCGCCGCGGCCCCTCGAGCGCCGCTGTCACGGCCCGCCGCGCACCGCGGATCACCTCCCACCGGGCGGCCAGGGCGGTGTCGTGCCAATCCTCCGGCGTCTCGGGAAAGTCGACAAGGTGGACCGAGCTGTCCTCGCCGGGGAAACGCTCGAGCCAGGCCTCCTCCATGGTGAAGACCAAGATCGGCGCGAGCCAGGTCACCAAGCGGTGGAACAACGCATCCATCACCGTCCGGCAGGCCCGCCGGCGCGCCGAGCCCAAGGCGTCGCAATAGAGCGCGTCCTTGCGCACATCGAAGTAGAAGGCCGAGAGATCCCCGGTCGCAAAGTTGAACAGCGTCTGGAACACCGCCTGGAAGTCGTGGGCGGCATAGCCCGCGCGCACCTGCTTGTCGAGCTCGGCCAGCCGGTGGAGCACCCAGCGCTCGAGCTCGGGCATCTCATCGCGTGCGACCCGCTCGGCCTCGTCCCAGCCCGACAGCGCGCCCAGCATGAAGCGGATGGTGTTGCGCAGGCGCCGGTAGCTGTCCGCCGTGCCCTTCAAGATCTCGGGCCCGATGCGCTGATCGGCGGTGAAGTCGGTCTGCGCCACCCACAGCCGCAGGATGTCGGCGCCGTATTGCTTGATGATCTCGGCGGGCGCGATGATGTTGCCGAGCGACTTGGACATCTTCATGCCCTTCTCGTCCAGCGTGAAGCCATGGGTCACCACCGCCTTGTAGGGCGCGCGCCCCCGGGTGCCACAGCCCTGCAGCATCGAGGAGTGGAACCAGCCGCGGTGCTGGTCCGTGCCCTCGAGATAGACATCTGCCGGCCAGACGCCGTCCTCGCGGTCGCGCAGCACGAAGGCATGGGTCGAGCCGCTGTCGAACCACACATCGAGGATGTCGGTCACCATCTCCCAATCGGCGGCATCCGTGCGGCCCGCCAGGAAGCGCTGGCGCGCGCCCTCGGCGAACCAGGCATCGGCACCCTCGGCACGGAAGGCCGCGATGATCCGGTCGTTGACCGCCTGATCCCGCAGCAGCTCGACGCGCCCGTCCTCGTGGCGGCGCATGAAGCAGGCGAGCGGCACGCCCCAGGCGCGCTGGCGCGAGAGCACCCAGTCGGGCCGGCTCTCCATCATCGAGCGCAGACGGTTTTGGCCCGCTTTTGGGGTCCACGCCACCAGCTCGTTGATCGAGGCGATGGCGCGCTCGCGGATCGTCTGCCCATGAGCGCCCATGCCGTCCTCGAGCGGCTTGTCGATGGCGACGAACCATTGCGGACGGTTGAGGCGGATCACCGGAGCCTTCGAGCGCCAAGAATGGGCGTCCGAGATCGTCTGGCGCTTGAGCGCGGCGAGGGCGCCCACCTCCTTCAGCTTTTCGACCACCGCCTTGTTGGCGTTGCCCTCCTTGCCCTTGCGATCCAGGATATAGGTGCCGGCGAAGAAGGGCACCTGCTCGGCAAACCCGCCGTCTACGCCCACATTATGGGTGATCCGGTCCAGCATGCCCCGCCGGCGAAACAGCTCATAGTCGTCCTCGCCGTGACTGGGCGCGCAGTGCACAAAGCCCGACCCCGTGTCATCAGTCACGAAATCGGCGGCCAAGACGGGCACGTCGTAGCTCCAAAATGCATCCGCCGCCGCCAACGGGTGGACGCAGATCAAGCCCGGCAGTTCCCCCGCCTCGATGGTGCGGACCCTTTTGAAGCTGCCTTCGTCCAGCCGCGCCCTGGCGAGGATCTCCTCGGCCAGCGCGTCGGCCATGATCAGCCGCTCGCCGGCGCGGACCCAGTTGTCCTCGGGCGCCTCGGTGATCTCATAAAGGCCGTAGGCAATCTCCGGACCGAAGGCGATGCCGCGGTTTGAGGGAATCGTCCAGGGGGTGGTCGTCCAGATTACGATAGATGCGCCCAAGACATCACTCGGGTCCACGATATCGGCGCCCCGCTGATAGAGCGGTCCACGCGATTTTGCGCGGAACTTGACGTAGATCGTGGAGACGTCACGGTCGTGGTACTCGACCTCGGCCTCGGCCAGCGCGGTCTTCTCCATGGGCGACCACATGACGGGTTTCGAGCCCTGATAGACGGTGCCGTTCATCACGAATCTGTGGAACTCGGCGGCGATCACAGCCTCGGCGTCGAAATCCATCGTGAGATAGGGGCGATCCCAATCGCCGGTCACACCCATGCGCTTGAACTCGTCGCGCTGGATGTCGATCCATCCCTCGGCAAAGCGGCGGCACTCGGCGCGCAGTTCATTGATCGGTACCGCGTCCTTGTTCTTGCCCTTCTTGCGATACTGCTCCTCGATCTTCCACTCGATCGGCAAGCCGTGGCAGTCCCAGCCGGGCACATAGCGGCTGTCGAAGCCGCGCATCTGGGCCGAGCGGACGACGAAATCCTTCAGGATCTTGTTGAGCGCATGGCCGATATGCAAGTGCCCGTTGGCATAGGGCGGTCCGTCATGCAGCGCATAGGGCGTGCGGCCGGCCGCGCTCTCACGCAGGCGACGGTAGATCCCCATGCGCTCCCAGCGGGCCAGCCAGTCGGGCTCGCGCTTGGGTAAGCCGGCGCGCATGGGGAACTCGGTTTCGGGCAGGAACAGCGTCGACTTCCAGTCGGTGGTCCCCGTCTCGGTGTTCGTGTCGGCGGACATCTTCGCCTCGCATCTGGTCTCAGGTTCGACGGGAGCGCAGCTCGGGCGCGCATAAACCCGGCCCTCGGCTCACTCAACCGGGGACCGGGCCGCTAATTCGACCGATGATGCGAAGCGCCCATACCATGGCGCGCTGTGTAGCGCCCGTGGCCGCGCCCGTCTAGGCCGCAGGGCACGACAAGCCGGCCTGCTGTTGGCCGAACAGGATCTGCCCCATGGTTCGGCCGAACTCGGGTGGATTGAACCGGCGCTGGCAGTGATAGTCGCAGAGCGTCAGCTCACCGAGAACGGGCGGGCCCTCGACGCTGTCCCAGATGTCGACCCGCACAACATCGAAGCGCGCGCCAATGGCCGAGGCCAGTTCGAAATAGCGCTGGGCCCGATCGGGCAGCCGCCCGTCAAACGGACGCCGGCGCACCGTGATGGCGTCGATCGGCGTCAGATCCGGATGGAACCAGCGCTGGGCATTGTCGTCCATGGAGTCAGGCCGGGTGCCCACCAGGATCTGGCCGAGCACCGCCTGGCCATCACGGACCCAGTAGTGCCAGTTGTGCTGGTTTTCGATCAGCGCGGTCAGGTCCTCTTCGAGGAACCAGCGGTCGGGGCCCCAGCCGTACCACCACTCGCCCCAGGCAACGCCGTAGGGCTCGCCCATCCAGCGTCGCAAGGTGGCCTCGTGCGCCGCGCGCTCCTCGGGCGAGGGAGGCCACTGCACCCGTGCATTGGTCTTACAGCCGAGCGCGCGCTTCATGTAGTACGGTCCCGGAGGGATCGCATCATCGGGCGGCAGAACCGGCTCGGTCGCGACATAGAGCTTGCGCGGCACCCGGATCTGATCGCGCAGCGGCTCTGGGATGTAGCGCCCGGTGTTCAACTTGTCGGCCGGGTTCGGCTCGGGGATAAACCCGAAATACTTCATGGCGAAGTAGTGGTCATTCACCCACGGGTCGTTGATCAGATCCGGCATCCGGTTGTGGATGCGCCGGAACATCTGGAGCCCGGCGCCCAGCGAGAACCCCAACTGTTCGCGCCGCATCACGTCGATGCCGCGGCGATAACCGGGCCGTTGCGGCGCCTGCACCAGTTCGGGCCGCGCCCTGAGCACATCTGACAGCCAGCTGTGCGCGTCCTGCATGCAAATCGTCACGTCACCACACTCACGTCACTCATCGACACGGCCAACCCATGGCCACTCGCCCCACCTTAAACCCAGGGCGGAGGGTGGTTGCAAGCCTGACGTGGAAACCTATTCAGCCGTGCGGTCGACGAAGTTGGGCGGGTGATCGCTCCAGTCCGGGCCGTCGCGGCCCAGGCTGCGGCCGAACTCGTAGAGCGCGGCCATGTAGACCCGGTCGAACGGCTCGGCCGGCTGTTGGTCAAAGCTCTTGGGGATCCAGAGCAGGTTGAAATCGATCTCGTCCCGCGAGGTGATCGCATAGATCTTGTACACATCGCCCGAGCCCGAGCCGCCGATCAGGCTGCTGACCGCCTTGCCGGCGATCGAGAGCACGCCGAGCTCGACCGGCTCATACGGCTTCTCGAGGCTGTTGTTGATTATGATGTAGAGCGAGCGGTCGATCTCGCTGCCGATCGCACGGTCGACAACGCGGATGGGCAGCTCGGGGCTGAACAACATTACCTGCTGGGTCGCGCCGCCGTCCACATGCAACTCGTCATGGCGGCGGCCATCGGCGGTGACGGTGGGGATCACGACCGGCGGGAAGACCGCCGGGATCGCCGACGAGGCGCGGACCAGATCGCGGATCAGCGTAATCGCCTGGGGGTGACGCGTGCGGGCGATCTCGGTGACGTTCCAGATCACCGGTCGGGCGGCATCGAGATTGGTCGTCCCGATCAGCAGGATGCGGCCGCGGTCGCCCTCTTCGGCCAGGGCGGCGATGATCGCCTCGTCGATATAGCGGTCGATCAGCAAGTTGTACTTGGTGGTGTCCGACAGCGAGGTGCCCCCGGTCAGCGCCGAGAACGGCGCGGGCTCGAGCAGATCCTCGGTGGAATAGGCCGTGTAGAACTCGCGCAGATAGCTGTCATAGCTCGGCCCCAGAAAGGCGAACAATCCGATGATCGAGCCGGTGCTGACGCCGATGACGATGTCGAAATCGGGGCGGTCGCCGCGCTCGGACCAGCCGGCGAGCACGCCCGCGCCAAAGGCCCCGTCGGCGCCGCCGCCCGAGAGCGCAAGCGCCGTCTCTTGGATCGGGGTGCCGGCGGCCAGCTCCTCGCCATGCATCATCTGCGCCCGGAGCACCAGGCGCTCTTCGAGCCGGGCGATCCGGGCGGCCCCGATGGTGTCGCCCCAGGTGCGCACGATCCCCGGGATGCCATAGGGCGCCGCGGCGGCGATGTCGGGCTCGGAGATCGGCGAGCGCGACGCCGGGCTGCCGCAGGCGGTTGCCGCCAGCGCGATCAGAAGGATCAGAGATCTCATGCCATCTCCTCTTGGGCCCGCCGGCCTCGGGGGCGCAGCAGGACATAACACAGGGGCGGCACGACGATCAGGGTCAACGACGAGGCGACCGCCAATCCGCCGATCATGATGGTCGCCATGGGCTCGAACAGCGCGCCGCCGGCCATGGCCATGGGCACCAGGCCAAAGATCGTGGTCAGCGAGGTCAGCATGATCGGCTTGGCCCGGGCCTGGGCGGCGCTGACGATGGCGCTGGCCATATCCTGGCGCTCGGCCTCGATGTCGATCTGGTTGATCAGCACGATGGCGTTGTTGATGATGATGCCCATCAGCGACATCAGCCCCAGGATGGCAAAGAAGGACAGCGGCTGGTTCATGGCCAGCATCGTATAGGGCGCGCCGATCACGATCAGCGGGATCGTCAGAAGCGTCGCGAAGGAGCGCCGGATCGAGTTGAACTGGAACACCAGGGCCGCCAGCATCACGCCGAGCGCGATCGGCATGTTGGCGCCCATCTGATTGTTTACATCGGCGCTGTCTTCGAGCTCGCCACCAATCGTGATCTCGTAATCGGGGCCGAGATCCAGCGCGTCCAGCACCGGCTGGATCGCCGCGAGCGAGGCCTGGGCGCTCAGCTCTGCGCTCTTGCCCGAAATGATGATCTTGCGGACCTGGTTCTCGCGCCGGATCTCGGAGTATTCGAGCTTTGGCCGGAAGCTGGCCACCTGGTCGACGGCGATGATCTCGCCTCCTGCAGCGATCGAGAGGTTGGCCAGATCCTCGACGCTGTCGCGCGAGCGGTCGACGGCGCGGAGCACGATGGGGATCTGCTCGTCGCCCTCGCGGAAGGTCGAATAGCGCGTGCCCGAGAAATAGGCGTCCATCACCTCGGAGATGTCGCGAGAGGTCACGCCGAACTCGCGCGCTTTGTCCTGAGCGATGTCGACCACGACCTTGACCACCTTGCTGCCCCAGTCGCTCTCGTTCTTGACGATCGCGGGCAGCGTGGCAAAGGCCGCCTCAACCTCGGCCGCGGCGGCCAGCAGGGTCTCGGCATCGGGGCCTGCGATCTCTACATCGACAAGACCCGACTCGGCCCCGCCCGAAGGCAGCCGGGTCACCCGGAAGCGTGCTTCGGGAAAGCGTTCGATGAACACACGCCTGGAGCGCTCGACCGCCTTTTTCGCCGCGTCTAGCGTCGTCGTATTCACGGCGAAAAAGGCGCTGGCATCATCGGGATCGGCCGGGTTCAGCCCCAGATTGAAACGCGGGCCTCCGTCGCCCACATAGACCGTGCTGTTGAGGATCTCTGGGTTCTCCGCGCGGTCCGCCAGCCAGGCCTGGACCCGCAGCGCCGTGTGCTCGGTCTCCGAGATCGCCACATCGTTCGGCAAGTCCATGTAGATCAAAAAATCCGCCCGCTCGCTGAAGGGAAACATCTCGGGCTTGAGCAGCGCGAACTGGCTGGCGCTCCACGCGACCGCGCCGAAGGCGAGCGCCGTGATGGGCACACCGAGCGGCAGGATCCGGCGCACGATCCCACCATAGAGCCGCAGCACCATCCCCGGCCCCTGCCCGGCATTCTTGTTGCGCCGCAGGATCTTGGCGCAGAGATAGGGCAGGATGTAGAGCGCCGTCAGCCACGAGCCGAGCAGCATCGAGGCGACCACAGCGCCGAGCGAGAACGAGAACTCTCCCTCGGTCCCATCAATCAGCAGCATGGGCAGGAAGGCTGAGATCGTGGTGATCGAGGCGACCCCCAGCGGGATGGTGAACTGGGCGCCGGCATCGCGCGCCGCCGCCTCCGGCTCTTCGCCCGCGTCAATGCGGTTGCCGATGTCCTCGACCACCACCAAGCCATTGTCGACCAAGAGCCCGAGCGAGATGATCACCGCGGCGATCGAGACCTGCTCCACATCCACCCCGATCAGCCCCATCATCACCAGGGCAAAGCAAATGGTGAACGGCACGATGCAGGCGATGACCAGCGCCGAGCGGAAGCCAAGGAACAGGAACATCACGAGAAAGACGATGCCGAAGGTCTGGCCGACATTCTCGAGCGCGCCGTTCACCGCCTCCGAGACATTGGTCTCCTGGAAGGTCGAGATGTTGAGCGCGATGCCGATGGGCTGGCGGTTCTCGAACGCGGTCAGCGCCGCCCGCAGGCGACCGCCGAGCTCTTGGATGTCGGTCTGCGAGGCCATCTCGATCGCCGCGACGATCGCCGGCTGGCCGTCGAAGAAGACCGGGGTCTCCTTGGGATCCACATAGCCGCGGCGCACATCGATCAGATCCGACAGACGGACATAGCCCGAGAGCCCGCTGACCTTGGTCAGCACGCCGCGGATCTCGTCGACCGTGGTCAGATCGCCGTTCGCCTCCAGCACGATCTTGGTGCCGCCGGCATCGATCTCACCGGCCGGCAGGATGACGTTCTGCGCCTCGAGATCGTCGAGCAGCTGGCTGAGCTGCACCCCCACCGCCGCGATCTTGCGGATGTCGACCTCGAGCCAGATCCGCTCGTCCTGGGTGCCATAAAGCGAGACCTTGGTGATCCCGTCGACGCGGAACAGGGCCGTGCGCAGATCCTCGGCCACATCCTCGATCTCGGCCAGCGAGAAGCCATCGCCCGTGATCGCCACGGTCGCGATCGAGACATCGCCGTAGTCCGTGCTAACCCGCGGCTCGGAGGTGCCGTCGGGCAGCTCGCTCTGCACATCCTCCATCTTGTTGCGCAGATCTTCCCAGGCGTTCTCGATATCCTCGCCGACGACCTGGTCGAACAGGTTCACATAGATCAGCACATTGCCGGTGCTGACGATCGTCTCGATGTCCTCGACCTCGCCGATCTCGCGGATCTTGCGCTCGATGGGCACGGCGATCAGGTTCTCGACCCGGGTGGGCGCCATGCCGTCGAACTGTGCGACCACCACGGCGGTGCGGATGGTGATCTCGGGGTCTTCGCGCTTGGGGATGCTGACATAGGAGCTGAGCCCCATGGCCAGGATCGCCAGCATCATCAGCACGGTGAAGCGGGATTTCGACAGGCCAAAGCGGGTCAGGACATCCATGGCTCAGTCATCCGCCAACAGATTGACCGCCATGCCCTCGCGCAGGAAGGTCACGCCCTTGGTGGCCACATGCTCGCCGCTCTCGAGCCCGTCGACGATGAGGAATTGGTTCTCGCGCAGCCCGGCCATCTTGACGGCGCGCCGGCGCACGGTGCCGCTCGGCCCGTCGTAGACATAGACCTCGAGCGGCACGAGGGTGTTCGGCCCGGCATCCTCGGGGATCGGCACATCGGGGATCGCGGCCGAGATCGGCAGCAGGAATCCTTGGGCCGCGGGCAGGGCAAATTCGAAGGCGACCTCGACCGCCATGCCCGCCTTGATGATCGGCACCACCTCTTCGAGCTGCACAACCACCGGGAAGGACGACACCGTGCCCGCCCGCTCGCCCAGTTCGCTGACCACGGCGCGGAGCGCCACGCTCGGGTCATCGGCCAGGCGCACGGTGGCGGGTGTGCCGACGACCAGCCGGCCGACCACGTCGAAGTTCACAGAGAACGAGACCTCGTAATCCGACTGCTCGTAGAGCGTCACCACCGTCTCGCCGGCCGAGACGGTGGCAAAGCTCTCGGCCTCCACGTCGTCGATCACCCCGTCGAAGGGCGCATAGAGCTTGCTGTCGGCCAGATCCTCCTCGGCCGAGGCCAGGTCCTTCTCGGCCTGGGTCAGCTGGGCCGTGCTGGTGGCGACCTCGGTGCGGTCTTCGTCGCGGCGCACCACCGTGCCAACCCCGCGATCGAGCAGCTGTTGCGAGCGCGCAAGGTCCTCTTCCGCCTGGCGGAGCGTGGCGCGGGCCTCCTCGACGGCGGCCGCGCGGTTTTCGATCTGGGTCGAGAACTGCTCGGCGTCGAGCTCGGCCAGCAGCTGGCCCTCGCTGACCTGCTGGCCGACGATCAGGCCCAAACGGCCGAGCCGCCCACCCACCTCAAAAGAGAGCACATTGACCTCTCCGGGCTCGAGCACGCCCGGATAGCGCCGCACGGTCGTCTCCTCGACCGCCTTGACCTGGGTGGTGACCAACCCGCGCACCGGCGGCGGCTCGGAGGCTTGCTCTTCCTCCGGCCAGCATCCCGACAGCGTCAGGATCAGAATGGCCGCGCCCGAGACGCCCTTGGCATTCCCCATTGCCGTCATGCTGTCCCCCCTGTATCCGCTGTCGGCCTGCTAAGAAGGCCGCGCCAGCCCCAGTCTACAACAATGGGGCCTGCCATGGCTCTAGGCTATGCAACGGTTTACCAAGGGGACAGGACGGAGATGTCAGAAAAGCGGACCATTCGCGCCACGGCCCCGACCGGCTCGCAACATGTGGGCGTGACCTCGGCCACGGTGGCCTTTGCGCTGTCGCGCGGGATGAGCTGGGCCGAGATCAAGGCCGTGACGGGGCTGGAGGAGACCGCACTCGGTGACCCGGATGCGCGGCTGCCCGACGACGTCGACCACAAGCTCTGGTCCGAGCTGATGAAGCGCTCGGGCCCCGATGTGGCGCTGGCGCTCGAGGCCGCCCGGGCGGCCCCCTTCTCGGCGCTCGGTGGCTTGGTCCACGGGGCGCAGTATGCCGCGACCTTGGGAGATGTGCTTGGCTTTTTCGTCAGCAACCGGGCGGTTCTGGCCGATCGTCTGAACCTGCGTTTGGCCGAGAGCGCGGACGAGGCCGCCCTGATCGCCGAGCATCCAAATGACCTGATCGATGGCGGCCGCGTCTCGGAGATGGGCGGCTTGCTGATGGCCCGCCTGCTGCGCGAGATCCTCGGCTTGCGCGCCGTCCTGCAGCGGGTCGAGTTCGTGCACGCCCCTTGTGGGCCCGCCGAGGCCTATGACCGCTTCTTCCGGTGCCCGGTCTCGTTCGGCGCCCGCCACAACGCGCTGGTGTTCTCCCGGCCCGCCCTCGCACACCCCGTCAAGACCGCCGAGCCCCAGCTCTTCACGTTTGTTGAGCAGCACTTTGCGCTCCTGCGCCGGCGGATCGGCGCGCGCCAAGAGCCTGCGGCTCTGGTACGGCTGCGCCAAGCCATCGCAGATGGCGCCGCACGCGGCGACTACCGGATCCAGACCATCGTAGCACGCGCCCAGCTCAGCACCCGCACCGCCCAACGCACCGCGGCCACCCATGGCACGACCCTGAGCGACCTGGTGACCGCCGCCCGGCGCGCCAATGCCGAGGCGTTCCTGGCCGACCGCTCGATCTCGGTGGAGATGGTGGCGGCTCTGGTCGGCTTTTCCGACGACCGCGCTTTCCGCCGCGCCTTCCGCCGGTGGACGGGCCAGAGCCCCTCGGATTATCGCCAGACGCTGCGCGGCGACGAGAGCTGAGGCCCATCGCGGCGCCGGGCGCGCCTATCCTTTCGGACAGGGCGGCTAGCCGGATGCACCCGGGCCCCTTCGACCCCTAGACGTTAGGATCGCGTGGAACATGGAGGCCCCGCGATGGAATTCTTTGCCGACGCCACAGCCACGCCCGACACCGCCGCCGGGATCGGGGCCTTGCTCGCGCGCATGGCGGACGCGCGCACCGCGCCGCCGAGCTTTGCGGCGATCCATCTGAGCGCTGCCCATAATGCCGCGGCCGTACGCGATGCGGCGAAAGTGGCGGGCATCCGGGTCCTCCATGGCGGCACCTCTTGTCTCGGCGTCATGGCTGGCGGCCAGATGGCGGCCGATCAGAACACCGGCATCGGCCTCTTTGCGATTTGGGATGCAGAGGGGCGCTACGGCACCGGATCGGCCGCCAAGGGCACTGATGCGCGCGCCGCAGGACGGATTGCCACCGAACGCGCGCTGGCCCAGGCTGGGTGCGAGGGCGAAGCGCCGCATCTCGTCTGGCTGACCGCCGTGCCCGGGGCCGAAGAGGCGGTGATCGCCGGCATCGAAGACGTCGTGGGCACCACAACGCCCATCATCGGCGGCAGCGCGGCAGACAACGACCTGTCTGGCCAATGGCGCAGCTTCGACTGTGCGGACACCTATACCGACGGCGTGACGGTCTCGGTGCTGTTTCCCTCGCGCCCGGTCTCCTTTGCCTATCAGAACGGCTATGCGCCCGAGGGCGCGGTCGGCCGGGTCAGCCGCGCCGAGGGGCGCACGGTTCATGAGATCGACGGCCGCCCGGCCGCCGAGGTCTACGGCGCCTGGACCGGCGGAGCACTGCCGCGCGCAGATCTCGCCCCGGTCCCGATCCTGGCCGAGAGCACCTTCCATCCGCTCGGCCGCCCCGTCGCCGAGGTCATGGACGTGCCGTTCTACCTGCTCGCGCATCCGGCCACGGCCAATCCCGACGGCTCGCTCGAGCTGTTCGCCAACATCGCCGAGGGCGAAAGCCTGCACCTGATGGGCGGCTCGCCCGACAGCCTGACCGCGCGGGCGGGACGGGTGGCGCGGCTGGCGGCCCGTCAGGGAGCGCTCGCGCCCTCCGAGGTCGGGGCCGCGCTGATGGTCTATTGCGGCGGCTGCATGCTGTCGGTGCGCGAGGCCATGGACCGGGTTGCCAGCGAGGTGCACGAGGCGGTGGGCGGCGCGCCCTCTTTGGGCATCTTCACCTTTGGCGAGCAGGGCCCGGTGATCGACGGCCAGAACCGCCATGGCAACCTGATGATCTCCTGCATCACCTTCGCGCGCTGACGGGACGGGCCGCTACTCGACGGCGTTCAGATAGGCTTGCCAGATCCGGCTGTTCGCCGTCTCGTCGTTCTCGTAGTCATCAAAGTAGTAGTTGATGTCGGCCTTGCTCAGCTCTTCGTGGTTCGCGTTTTCGATCTTGTGGAAGATCTTTGAGCCGCCGTCCTTCTCCACCGCGATGACGAAGGTGTGATAGCTGATCACCGAGCAGAAGAAGAAACACCACCCGTCTTGGCCATTCGACAGCCGGCCGACGTCCCCGGCGGACGGCGTGTGGTGGCCGCCGTCCCTCACCGTCCATTCGAGCACGGTGACGGGGCCAAACTGGCCCTTGCGCCGCGCCTCCGAGGCCAGCCGCGCGAGCGTCTTGGCACTGTACGAGGTCTTCTTCTTGCGCTCTTTGACGCCCTTCCAGTACTCATCCTTCACCTCATCCACCAGCTCGGGATCATCGGCAAAGATCTCGGTAAGCCCTGATTTATAGAGGAAATTGAGGCACTGATTGCCCTTCAGGGCTTCGGCGCCTTCGATCTGGGCGATCGCGACATCCTGGCCCGCCTCGGGTGGGCAATGGCCTCGGGTGGCCTCCTCGGCATCGGTCCCGCGGTCATGGCCGGTGATTATCTCGAGCACCTCAGTCATCAGCGGAGCGGCGCCCGATCTGGGCCAGGGGTCGATCTCCCTTTCCGCAAGCAGCCGGCGATCCTTTGGCAAGCCCTTAAACAACACCTTCGGCTTGGCCTTGAGCGGGCCCGGGATCTCGGAACCGCCCGATCCGCGGATCTCCTTGACCAGGTCGATCGGCCGCGCGTGCTCTGCATCCAGGCGGTCGAGCTCCCGGAGGCAGGCCAGCACAGCCTTCTCGGCCACCTGGCTCCGCGCGTGATCGGCATCGGTGCCAGGCTCGGACTGATCGAGCATGGCCAGCAAGGCCCGCAGCGTCTCGCGATCGTCGGTCTCGGCGAGCTGCTTGGCCATCGCGTCGGGCGCCTCGGCCAGCGGCCCATCCGCCGCTCACGCCGCTTGGGTCTGCTCCTCCGGCGACAGCGTGTCCCATTTGGCAGCCGCTGCGGCCTTGGTCGCCGCATCATCTTCCAGCGACTCGATGAACGCGATCGAAGAGGTGTCATCAACCCCATGGTCCGCCCAGATACTATCCAGCGCGATCCGTTCGCTGACGATCTTGGCGTAGATGTTGGAACGGCGCTTGTCGATGCGGGTCTTGGCCAGCTCATAGTGCGGTCCCATGTCGCGGGCCCTGCTTTCCCACGGCTCGAGCCGCTTCGACAGCTGCGCGACCTTTGTCTCGAGCCTTTGCAACGCTTTGGTGCGCTCGATGACCCGGGGGTCGATCCGGGACAAGAGGTCCTTCAAAATGTCAGGCAGCATGGTCTTCGCTCCTTTGCAGTCTCAAAGCGCGTAAGCTTCGCGTTCGAGCTGAGCGAACTCCTCGGCCAGGGCCTCAAGCGCCTCGATGGCCTCGTCGTCTGCGGCGTCATCGCCAAAGACGTCCTTGACCGCGCCTGCCACATGCCCAACCGCATCGCCGATCCCGGCGACGGTGTCCGAGACCCAGCCGCCTGTGCCGACTTCGGCAGGCGCTGCGGCCCCACCGCCGGTGAGCAGGCCCCAGCACGCATCGCCCGGGTCGATCCGACAGCTATCCGGACGGCTCTGACTGCTTTGGAAGGCTAGGATCGCTCCGATCGTCTTTGGTCCGATAAACCCATCGACGACCAGCCCCGCCCCGGTCGTGTTCAGAAGCGACTGGACGGTTTCCGCATCGGCTTTGGCATTCTTGCCGCCTTTGCCGGCCGAGGCCGAGATGCTCCGACCCCAGCGCGCCAAAGCACCATCGGCGACGGCGGTCGCGGTCCTACCCGTGTCCCTCTTTTGTGCGATCCCGGCGATGTCACGCACGGCATCCGCGGTTCCCTCGATCACCTCTCCGACGCTGTCCATCAGGCCCGAGACGAAACCGCCCTCCTTCTCCTCGGCCGCTGCGTCGCGCGCCCGCGTATTGTCGGCGCGCCGACGGCGCACTTCGGTGATCGCGTCGTTGATCTCGTCGATGACGGCCTGCTCGTCATCGTCGACCGCACCCTCGACCTCTGCCTCGGCCCGGATCGCGTGCAGCTCCCGCTCGAGCGCTGTCCGCTCGGCGTCGATGACCGTGAGATCGCTGCAATCGGCCATGGCGGGATCCTTTCGCTGGCGCGCAAAACGGCGCGGTGGGGTTAGGGGGCGAGGGCGCCTTCTGCAGCCAGGATTCGGTCGCGCAGCGCCTCGATCCGTTGGCGCACCGTGTCGAGCCGCATGCGACGCGCGCCCTTGCGCGCCGCGGCAAGGCTCGGACCATCCGCCGTCTCAACATGCGCTGCCAGTCTTTGAATCTTCTGCCCAATGCGCCCGAGGGCCTCGGTTATTGGCGCGTCGGTGTCCGCCCCGCCGCCCAGCTTGTCGATCAGAATCTCGTGTTTGCGTTGAAACGCACGCACACGGACGGCCAGGCTCGTCGGAGCCGAAGCAAGGTCAGCCATCGCATCAATCCTCTCAGAGCAGCGGCCTCCGCCGCCGCGCAGTCTCAACATCGCCAATCAAAACGCGGGTCGTGGGATTTGGGCGCCTGCAGAACCGAGCTCCAGTCCATCCACGGGCATCACGATACCAAAGAAAACCGAATTACCATGTCCTGATGCCATTGAAACAGCCGGCAACAGCCGACTGATATCAATTATCTACAATATATCTGCACATAATTGGCGAATGAAACTCGCACTCTGTTGCCATTAATTCAATTTTGGATGGTGGTGCGCGGCGTGTAATCAATTCTTTATTTCTGAGCATTTCGAAAGAGATCAATTTTCTGGAAAATGATTTCCCCTTCAGCGATGCGTGAGCATTGAGCATTGAGCATTGAGCATTGAGCATTGAGCATTGAGCATTGAGCATTGAGCATTGAGCATTGAGCATTGAGGACGCTACGGTCCTGAACAGCGTCTGCAAGGCCGTCGGTCCCGCCACGCTCGACGCGACCCCCCGCGACGCCGAGCATCAACAGATGGGCGAGATCATCCTCAGCCACCTGACAACCGTCGATGCGGCGGTGACGGACAACTACGGCAACTATTGGACCCTCGGGAACCTCGCGCAGATAAAGAGCAAGCGCATGCTGAAATGGGCCGCCGAAGCGGGCGTGTCCCTCGCCAAGCTGAAGGCGAAGAACGCCGTCGGATACCTGGAGAAGATGCTGGCCTGATCAGGGGGCGCATGCGCGTGAACCATCCATGCCCAGGCCTTGGGCCAAAGGCCGAGGTCGGGGTGCCGCCGGCGCGCCCGCCGCTCCGCCCATTTGGCAGCATCGCTCGGATGGCGCCAAATGTCCTGTTTTCACCCGATGTGCGTCCAGTCACAGGCGTTTGACAGGTTTGTTTTGCTAGGCTCTCGCTGTTGCTCAGCGCCGCAAAGACCGACGGGGAGCCGAAGGATCTGCATGTCCGATCTGGGTGCTCGCACTTTTCCCATCTCGCGCTGACGCACTCAACACAGTGAGGACATCATGCTTCGATTTGCACTTATCGCCGGAACCATGGTTGCCATGTCGATCGGATCGACCCAGGCCGCTACAGCCACGTTCAACAATCTCCCGTCCTTTCAAGCGGCGTCATCCAGCTTGACCCTGATCGACTTCGAAACGCCGGGTATCACAAGTCGCGTCCCGATTGGAAGCGATTACGCCGCGCTGGGCGTCGTCTTTCCGAATACGAACATATACTCTCAAGGGGGAAGACCGGTGTCGGGCCGGAATAGCTGGGCAACCAACACACCTCGGTTCTTTAATGCAACGATCACAATCTCAGGAATTACAGCCATTGGCGTGCACAATGCGCTGAATTCATCCACATCTACTTTGTCTGCCTTCGATTCAGCCGACAACCTTTTGGGCTCCGTTACATCTGATAGCATCGCCAGCACGCTGGACTTCTTCGGCTTGACCACGATGACCGATATCGCGCGGATCGAGGTCAATACCGTCGGCCCCGGTTGGCTGCTGGATGACCTCTATGTTGGCACGGCCGATGCAGCGCCCGTGCCGCTTCCGGGCGCACTCGGCTTCCTGATCGCTGGGCTTGCCGGGCTGGGGCTGGTGCGGGCCCGGGCGCGGCGCAGCGAGAGCTAGGGCTGGCGCGGATCGTTGGCCATACCTCCCAGAGGGTGGCCAACTCGCCCCGTTGGAATGGCGCCGGCAGAGGGACTCGAACCCCCGACCCCGAGATTACAAATCACGTGCTCTACCAGCTGAGCTATACCGGCCTCTGGTGTGGCCCGGTGCTTAGAGCCTGTTGCCCGTGCGGGCAAGGGGCAGCGGTCTGGCAAGAAAGGGTTAACCAGGACGGTTCACTCTGGCGTGCGGCGCCATGCGGGCGCACCCAGAACGGGAGACCGCCATGTTTCGTGCCTTGCTCAATGCCGTTGCCATCGTCGCTTTGTTCTTGGTCTCGGCCTGTACGGGCACGGCCGGCCCGCTGCAAGAGCCGCCGGCCACCAGTTTCTCCGGTCCGCCGCTGGTCTCGGGCGCCCTGCAGGTGCCGGCCCGGGTGGGATTGCTGCGGTTGACCGATGGACAGCCGGGCCCCGTGCCCTCGGCCGAGTACGCGCGCTGGCGCGGGGCGATCACCGAGGTGAACCGGGCGCTGGCCTATCCGATCCGGCTGATGCCCATGACCCCCGGCAGCACACCAGTGACGGCGGAACAGCTGCCCGGCCTGGCCGCGGCCGCCGGGCTCGATGCGGTGCTGGTCTATGAGCTGGCCGTCGCGGTGTCGGATGATCACATGGCCGCGGGGCTCACGGCGCTGCCGATGCTGGGCGGCGTGATCCCGGTGTCGACGACCACGCGGGCGAACGGGCTGGGGGTGGCGCGGCTCTACGGCATCGATGCGGTCGCGCCGCTCGCCAGTGCCGAGACACGGATGCAGGACGCGGCGATCAGCTCGGTGCGCCAAAGCGGCGGTAGCGGGGAGCGGATGCAAGCCTTGGCCGAGTATGCCCTGCTCCACCGCCTGATGCCGGCTGCCGAGGACATGATCGTGGGCAGTGTGGCCGCCGGACTATAGGCGCCAGTCCCCGGCCGACGCCGTCAGTCGAGACCGAGGCGATCCGACAGCGCGGCAAAGCTCGTCTCGGCAGCGGGCGTCCACGGCGCCTCGCCCGAGACGCAAAGGTTCGCCTCCGAACGCAGGATGAGCCCATCCGAGAGCACCCGCAGGTGATTCGCCCGCAGGGTCGCACCCGTGGAGGTGATATCGACGATCGCCTCGGCGGTCTGGTTCTTGGGCGCCGCTTCGGTCGCCCCCTGGCTGTCGACGATCCGGTAATCCGCCACGCCCGCCTTGCGGAAAAACCCTCGGGTGAGGTTGTGATATTTGGTGGCGATTCTCAGCGAGCGACCATGGCGCGACCGGAAATCGGCGCAGACCTCGTCGAGATCCGCCATGGTCTCGACGTCCACCCAGAAATCCGGCACCGCGACCACCACATCCGCATGGCCAAAGCCCATGCGCCTGGCCAAGCGCACATCGCGGGTGCGGAAGGCGATGCGCTCGCGGATCAGATCCTCGCCGGTCACACCGATATGGATGCGCCCTGCGGCCAGCTCGCCGGGGATCTCGCCGGCCGAGAGCATGACGATCGAGACGCCCGCCGCCCCTCGCACATCGGCCCGATACTCGCGTGAGCGGGACGAGGGCGCGATCTCGATCCCGCGGGCGGCGAACCAGGCGATCGTGTCGGCCTGCAGACGGCCCTTGGAGGGCACCCCGATGCTGAGCGTCACGGGCGCGCTCCGGCGCGGATGGCCACCTCGGGCCGGATCATGGCGCCGACCGCGGGCACCGCCTCGGGCGCGCCGAGCCGGCGGGTCATGCTGTCATAGCGCCCACCCCCGGCGAGCGGGGGCAGCTCCGCCTCTCCATCGGCCGTGATCTCGAAGACGAAGCCGTCATAATACTCCATGGCCCGGCCAAAGCGCACATCGAAGGGCAGCATCTCGGCGTCGATGCCCACACAGTTGAGGGCGTCGAGCCGGCGCTCAAAGGCCTCGAGCGCCGGGCCGATATTGACACCAGCCGCCGTGGTGGTGTCGCGGAGCTGGGCAAGCACCTCGCCCGCACCCCCTCGCACATCGAGGACGGCACCGATCAGGTCGGCCTCCTCGCCAGGCATCGGCGGCGCGCCGGATGTGGCGGCCAGCGCCCCGGCTCGGGCGGCGATCTCGTCGAGCCCGCGCAACCCCACCAACTCGCGCCCCTGCGCGGCCATTGCCTCAACCGCCGGCGCGCCGACCTCTGCGGCCTCGAGCAGCGCGGCCCGCTGGTCGCCGGGCGGAGTGGGCGCGAGGCTGAAGCGCTCGATCAGCGCACGGAACCGGTTGGGGCGCCAAAAATGCCGCCGCAGCGCTGTCCGGCGATCTGGCGCCAGCGGCAGGGCATCGAGCAACGAGAAGACCACCGACGGGTCGCCGGTCATGATCCGCCGCTCCTCGAGCCCGAGCGCATCGAGCCCCTCGAGCATCAACGCCAGCACCGCGGCATCGGCGCGGGCGCGGTCGGCCTCGCCATAGCGCTCGATGCCGACCTGGAGGTACTCGATCGGGCGGGTCTCGGCCATATCCTGCAGGCGAAAGACCGGCCCAGCATAGGCATAGCTCGCCGCGCGCTGCCAGCCAAACTGTGCATGAGACAGCGCAACGGGCAGCGTGAAATCCGGGCGCAGGCAGAGCTCGCCACTCCGCACCGGTTCGGGGAACAGGAAGGCGCGGGTGCGGATGTCCTCGCCATAGAGATCGAGAAGCAGGTCCGCGTCCAAGAGATGCGGCGGCTCGAGCTGGGCGTGCCCTGCCCCGGTGAAAACAGCCAGCAGGCGCTCGACGACAGCCGAGCGCCGCTCCAGCGCCTCGCCCGACAGGCAAGCCGAACTCAGCGAGGCGCGGGCGGCGTTCACGGGGTGCCCGCGCCGTCCATGCCGTCCGGAGTGGCGCCGGACTGGGCGAGCATGGCTTGGATCTCGGCCACCAGATCGGCCCGGGCGACGGTCTTTTGGGCGGGTTGGGCGGTCCACTCTTCGCGCGTCTCGATCTCAGCCGCGAGGCGGGCGCCCAGCACCAAGTCCTTGAGCGTGACCTGCCCCGCCGCGTGCTCATCCGCCCCTTCGATCACGGCGATAGGCGCCGCGCGGCGGTCAGCATATTTCAGCTGTTTCGCCAGATTGCCCCCGCCGAGGAAGACCTCAGCCCGGATCTTGGCCCGGCGAAGTTCGGCGCACATGGTCTGGTAATCGGCCATACGATCGCGATCCATCGGCAGGATGATGACCGGGCCACGGGCGGCCGTCGTGCTGATACGCCCCTTGGCGCGCAAGGCCGCCAGCAAACGGTCGACACCGATCGAGATGCCGGTCGCCGGCACCGTTTGGCCCGTGAAGCGCTTGACCAGGTCGTCATAGCGCCCGCCTCCGGCCACCGAGCCGAATTGGCGCCGATTGCCGTCCTCATCGGTGATCTCGAAGGTCAGCTCAGCCTCAAAGACCGGACCGGTGTAATAGCCAAGCCCGCGCACGACCGAGGGATCGATCCGAATCCGCTTCTCGTAGCCTTGCTTCTCCAAGAGTTCGGCCATTTGTTCAAGCTCCTGAACGCCCACGAGTCCAATGGCCGAACCACGTGTGATCTCTTGAAGATGCCGTGTCATTTCCGCGTTCCAAAGCGGCAGGCCGGAGTTTAACGACGATGCGTATGCCGATAGCGCCGGCTCGGTTGACTCCCGCGCTTCTGACAACCGGTCCGCGTACTCGGAGTAACCAAATTTCGCCGCTTGGCTCATTTCCTGGGCGAGGCGGCTGTTCACCTCCCCGTGCGCCCCGACAAAACTCATCACCACGTCCACCTGGTTAGCCGAGAGGCCGGCGCCTTTGGTGAAATCGCCGCTCTCGTCCTTGCGGCCCTCGCCCAGCAGGGCACGGACACCGTCTTCGCCAAGGCGGTCGAGCTTGTCGATGGCGCGGAGCACGATGCCGCGCTGCTCGGACATCGCCTCGGGCGCATCGGGGCTCAGCAGGCCCGCCGCCTCCATCACGCCGTTCAGCACCTTGCGGTTGTTGATCCGGATCAGCACGTCGTCGGACGTGATGCCGACCGCCTCAAAGGCGTCCGCCAGCATCATGCAGATCTCGGCATCAGCAGCCACCGTCTGGGTGCCCACCGTGTCGGCATCGCACTGATAGAACTGGCGATAGCGGCCGGGCCCCGGCTTTTCGTTGCGCCAGACCGGCCCCACCGCATAACGGCGATAGGGGGCGGGCAGGCTCTCGCGGTGCTGGGCAAAGACGCGGGCGAGCGGCGCCGTGAGGTCATAGCGCAGCGCCATCCAGCTCTCGTCCTCGTCCTGCCAGGCAAAAACCCCGGCATTTGGACGGTCGACGTCGGGCAGGAAGGAGCCGAGCGCCTCGACCGTCTCGACCGCCGAGGTCTCGAGCGGATCGAAACCATAGGCATGGTAGACCTTGCAGATCTCGCGCAGCATGGCCTGACGCTCGAGCACCTCCGCGCCGAGATAGTCGCGAAAGCCGCGCGGGGTCTCGGCCTTGGGGCGGGGGCTGCGCTTTTTCTTGTCCTTTGCCATGGGCTCGGTCTCCGGCCCGTCCGATGCGGGCGCGGGTTGCCTAGCGGATCGCTGCCCGGTCGGCAAGGCGGGGCTCAGTCGGTGATGTAGATATCGTCCGAGCCCATGGCCTCGATCCGGCGATAGCCGCGGGCCTGCATCAGCTGCTGGATCCGCGGCCCATGGGTCGAGCCGTCAATCGCCCAGGCGCGCACGGTATATTCCTCGAAGGGAAAGCTCGAGAGCACGGCGAATTCGGCCCCCACCACGTCGAGCGAGATGAGGTCCACCTCGCGCATATGGTGGCTGTCGAGCACCTGGGCGAGGCTGCGTTGACGCGCGGGGCGCACCCGGCCGGCATAGCGCGGCTCGCCCTCGATTTTCTCGCGTAGGCCGGGGTCGTAGGTCTCGACCAGCCCGCTCATCTGCACCGGGCCCTTCTCGATCTCGAGAAACGCGCCCTCGCCGCTGCCCGTCGAAACGGCAATGGGAAGGCAAGGACAACGGCGAAACTCGGCCGCCCGGGCGCGCGGGCCGGTCGATGGCTCGACCAGCAGGCCCGACCAGCCACGCATCAGCTCGAAGAACAGGCAGTTCGAGCTGGTTATACCATCGAAGCCGCCGATCTCGACAAAGACCCCACCGCGTTTGCCATTGAACACCCGTTCGTCCAGGAAGGCATCCTGGCCCGACTGGCTAAAGAACTGGGAGCGGTGGTGGCTGAGGCGCTCGCAATCCCAGATCAGCTGGTGGATGGCACCGCGGGCGCGGGCGGGGCGCACCTCGGCCGACAGTGCACGCATCATCGCATGGCCCTCGACGAGGCAGCGCTTGCCCTGGGCGATCCGGTCCCGCCCCTCTTCGAATCGGCGCTCGGTGTCGCCAGCCTCGCCGCTGTCGCCCTGCTCGCTCACCCCAGCGCCGCCTTGACCTTGGCGCTGGCTGCGGCGAAATCCATCCGTCCGGTGAAGTCGCGCTTCAGCGCCTGCATGACCTTGCCCATATCGCGGATGCTTGTGGCGCCGGCCGCCTCGATGGCCTTGCCCACGGCGCGCTCCACCTCCTCGGCGCTGAGCCGTTTGGGGAGAAACTCGGCGATGATCTCGGCCTCTTGGCGCTCCTGCTCGGCCAGCTCCATGCGGGCGGCCTGCTCATAGCTGGCGATCGATTCCTCACGCTGTTTCAGCATGCGGGCCAAAAGCGCCAGCGCATCGGCCTCGCTCAGACCTTCCTGGCCCTCATCGCCGCGGAGCGCGATCTCCCGATCCTTCAACGCCGCCAGCATTAGGCGCAGCGTGCTCACGCGCACGGCATTTTTTTCGCGCATGGCGTCCTTCAACGCCGTCGCAATCCGTGTTCGCATCTGTCACTCCCGTCGGCCGTGCAGGCCGCCGCCTCCAACCATAATCTTACCTTTCGCAATCTGCAACGCTGCCCCATATGCCCAACGGTCTGTTTTTCTTGGACTTATTTTATGCTCGCAAGCGCTTGACCAAGCCTCGGCCCCGCCCTTAGGGTCCGCGCCAGTATCCCAAGTAACCCCTCGGAGCTCGTCCATGCGCTTGCCCGCCCCCACCGCATGCCTTGCCCTGGCCGATGGCACGCTGTTCTGGGGCTGGGGGTTCGGCGCCACCGGGCAGACCGAGGGCGAGCTCTGCTTCAACACGGCGATGACTGGCTATCAGGAGATCATGACCGATCCCTCCTATGCCCATCAGATCGTGACCTTCACCTTCCCCCATATCGGCAATGTCGGCGCGAACCCAGAGGATGAGGAAGGGCCGGCGCCCGTCGCCCGCGCCGCCGTGGTGCGGTGGCCGGTGACCGAGCCTGCCAATTGGCGGGCCGCCTCGGGGCTGTCGGACTGGATGCGCGGCCACGGCCGCATCGGGATCTCGGGCGTCGACACGCGCCGGCTGACCCGAACGATGCGTGAGCTTGGCGTGCCGCATGCCGCAATCGCCCATGATGCCGAGGGCGCAATTGATGCAGATGCATTGATTGCCCGCGCGCAGGCCTTTGCCGGACTCGAAGGGGTGGATTTGGCGCCAGAGGTAACCTGTGCTCAGAGCCATCGCTGGGACGAGGGGCGCTGGATGGACGGCGGCGGGTTCGCGCCGGCACCTGAGCGGCGCCACAAGGTGGTCGCTGTAGACTTTGGCGCCAAGCGCAACATTCTGCGCTGTCTGACCGAAGCGGGGGCCGAGGTCACCGTGGTGCCCGCGCAGTCCACCGCCGAAGAGGTGCTGGCTCATCGCCCGGACGGCGTCTTTCTGTCGAACGGCCCCGGCGATCCGGCGGCCACCGCCGCCTATGCGGTGCCGATGATCCAAGGGGTGCTGGCGGCGGGGGTGCCTCTGTTCGGCATCTGCTTGGGCCACCAATTGCTTGGGCTCGCGCTTGGCGGGCGCACGCTCAAGATGAACCACGGCCACCACGGTGCCAACCACCCTGTCAAGGATCTCGAAACCGGCAAGGTCGAGATCACGTCCATGAACCATGGGTTCGCCGTCGATGCCGACAGCCTGCCCGACGAGGCCGTGCAGACCCATATTTCGTTGTTTGACGGCACGAATTGCGGGTTGCGGCTGCGCGATCGCCCGGTCTTCTCGGTGCAATATCACCCCGAGGCGAGCCCTGGCCCGCAGGACAGCTTTTACCTCTTCGACCGCTTTGCGGCGGCCATGGACGCGGCCTGATCGATTGACGCACTCGACTGTCAACCCGCATTAACGGCTCTTTAACCCTGCAATTTTAGCCTTCTTCGCATCGAATTGCGGGAAAGGCCCGGCGATGCTTGGTATGCGCCTGACAGGGCAAGGGTGGCGGCGATGAACCTGCCGCGAAATCCGCTCGCCTTGCCGACCGCGCCGGTCGAGCCGCAGGTCAGCCAGATGGAACGCAGCCCGTCCAAAGGCCCCCAAGCGTTCGCGCCGGCACCGCCCTCGCGAACGGCGCCGAGGGCCCCGAGCGTGATGGTCGAGCAGACCGCGCCACCAGCGGCGATGCTGGGCGCCGGTCAGCCCGAGCGGCGCAGCACCCGGGTCGTCGATCTGGCCCAAGAGCCGCCCGACCCCGCCTTGTTCCGCACAGAAGAGATCGGCGCCTACATCGCCACCAGCATGGTCCCTTGGCGGCGCATCGGGCGCGTCACCACCTATGCGATCGCCGATCCGGCCGATCTGCCCGCAGCACTGGCCCGGCTCTCGGTGCGCCCGGAGCTTGCCTGTGTGGTCGTGGCGCCCCGCGCCCAGATCGAGGCGGCGATTGGGGAGGCCGGGGCCGAACCGCTGGCCTGGCGCGCCAGCCACCGGCTGCCCGAGGCGCTGAGCGTCCGGGGGCTGCGGGGCCTGCGCCATCGCGCGGGCCTTTGGATGGCGGGGCTCCTCGCCGCGGCGGTCATAGGCGGCGAGATCGCGCTTTGCATCGGCCTCACGGTGCTCTTTCTGCTCAACGCCGCCACAATGGCCTTGCGGGTGCTGGCCATGACGGCTGGCCGGGTGCGCGCCGATGCCCCCCCCACCGAAGCGATCAGCCTGGATGCCCGCCGGCCGCTGCCGATGATCAGCCTCCTGGTCCCGCTCTATCGCGAAGGCGCCATGGCGGGCGAGTTGATCCGCGCGCTGACAGCCATTGCCTATCCACGCGACCGGCTCGAGGTTCGTTTGCTGCTCGAGGCCGACGACATCGACACCGCCCGGGCCTTGGCCGAGCGCCAGTTGCCCGCCTGGATCACGCCCATGGTCGTGCCACCAGGTCAGCCGCGCACCAAACCACGGGCGCTCAACTATGCACTCGATTTCTGCCGGGGCGAGATCATCGGCATCCTCGACGCCGAGGACCGGCCCGACCCGCACCAGCTGCGTGCCGTGGCGCGGCGGCTCGGCTCGGCCCCGCAGACGGTCGCCTGCTGCCAGTGCCAGCTCTCCTATCACAATTGGCGCGACACCTGGCTCTCGCGCTGCTTCCAGCTGGAATACGCGATTTGGTTCGAGGTTTTGCTACGCGGCTGGCAGGCGCTGCGGCTGCCCATCCCGCTCGGGGGCACCTCGGTCTATTTCCGGCGCACCGCGCTCGAGGCTGCGGGCGGCTGGGACGCGCACAACGTCACCGAGGACGCCGATCTCGGCATGCGGCTGGCGCGCATGGGCTACCGGACCACGGTTTTGCGCTCGGTGACCGAGGAGGAGGCGACCTGCCACATGCTGCGCTGGATCCGGCAGCGCTCGCGCTGGCTAAAGGGCTATCTGCTAACCTGGGCGAGCCATATGCGCCGGCCGGGGCAGCTGTGGCGCGAGCTTGGGCCGCGCGGGTTCCTGGGGCTCAATATCCTGTTTCTCGGCAGTGCGGCGGCCTATCTGGCGATCCCGCTCTTTTGGGCGGCGGTGCTCGGCTGGAGCGTGACGGGCGGGGCGCTGTGGCAAGGCGCGCTGCCCGACTGGGCGGTCTGGCCGGCGGGCACGACGCTCGCGCTTGGTCAGGCGGTCATGCTCGCCTGCGCGACGATGGCGATGGTGCGGCGGCGCACCTTGGGGCTGATTCCCTGGGTACTGACACTGCCGCTTTATTGGACTCTGGGGGCGGTGGCGGCCTGGAAGGCGGTTCTCGAGATCGTGATCGCGCCCTTCTGGTGGGACAAGACCCGCCACGGCACCAGCCCCAGCCTGCGACGGGCACGGCGCCGGCGGCGCCAGCGCTGAGGGCAAATCCCCCACTGGCGGTGGACAGACCGCGCCCGCGACCAATACTCCCCGGCAGGTCCACTTTCGGACCGGACAGGGGAGAATACCCATGACCCACACAGTGCTCACCCGTCGCGCAGCCCTCGGCGGCGCCGCAGCCATGACTGCCGGAGCGCTCGCCGGCGCCCCGAGCGCCCGCGCCGCAGCCCCGATGCTGGGAGCCTCGCAGCCGATCTTCAACCGCTTTACCGTCGGTAGCTATGAGGTGACCACGATCCTGGACGGCGCCGTCCAGATCCCGGGGCCGCACCCGATCTTTGGGCAGAACACCACCCAAGAGGCGGTGGCGGCGCTGGCCGAAGAGAACTTTCTGCCCGGCGACAAGATGGAAATCCCGTTCACGGTGACTCTGGTCAACACCGGCTCGGAACTGGTGCTGTTCGACACCGGCAATGGCGGCGATCTGGGGCGGCGGCCGAATGCGGGCCTGCTGCTCGAGCGGCTGGCGGCGGCCGGGTTTTCGGCCGACCAGATCGACGTGGTGGTGCTGACCCATTTCCACCCCGACCATATCGGCGGGATGACCGAGGGCGGGGAGACCACCTTCCCCAATGCGCGCTATGTGACGGCGGCGGCCGAGTTCGATTTTTGGACCAGTGATGATCTGTTGTCGGATGAAGGCATGGCCAAGCGCCATGCGATGGTCCAGAGCAAGGTCGCGGGCTTTGCCGAGAAGATGAGCTTCATCGAGGCGGGCGGCAGCGTGTTGTCGGGCATCGAGGCGGTCGACGGCACGGGCCATACGCCGGGGCATATGTGCTATCACATCGAGAGCGAGGGCGAGCGGCTGGTGCTGATCGCGGATCTCTGCAACCACTATGTGGTCTCGCTGCAGCGCCCGGACTGGCATGTGCGCTTTGACATGGACAAGGACAAGGCGGTGGCGGCGCGCAAGCGGGTGCTCGGCATGATCGCGGCGGACCGGGTGCCGTTTGTGGGCTATCACATGCCTTCGCCGGCGGTTGGGTATCTCGAGACGCTGGGCGAAGGCTTCCGGTTTGTGCCGGCAAGCTATCAGCTGCGGGTCTGAGGGCGGCGCCCTTTGAGAGCGGCCGGGTCTGCGGGACATCGAGCCCCGCAGACCCGGTCCTTTTGCGCCGGGGCGCAAAAGGAGGCGCGCGCGGCGAGCGGTGCACAATCCGGCGGGGGACGGGCTTGGCGGAACGGGGTGCTTCCTGTAGAGCGCGGGGATGAGTGCGAACCCACCCGATCTCCGCCCCGACCGGACCCCGGCGCGTGCCCCTGAGGCCGTCGTCGCTGGCCAGCCGCGCATCGGCATGGTCTCGCTCGGCTGCCCCAAAGCCTTGGTCGACAGCGAGCGGATCCTGACCCGGCTGCGGGCCGAGGGCTATGCCATCTCGCCCGACTATGCCGGCTCGGACGCCGTCATCGTGAACACCTGCGGCTTTCTGGACAGCGCCAAGGCGGAGAGCCTGGAGGCCATTGGCGAGGCGCTGTCGGAGAACGGCCGGGTGATCGTGACGGGCTGTCTCGGTGCTGATGAAGCGGTGATCCGTGCCGCGCACCCCTCGGTGCTTGCGGTCACGGGGCCGCACCAATACGAGCAGGTGCTGGATGCGGTCCATGCGGCGGCCCCGCCCGCGCCCGATCCGAAGATCGATCTGATCCCGGCCTCGGGCATCCGTCTGACGCCGCGCCACTATGCCTATCTGAAGATCTCGGAGGGCTGCAATCACAGCTGCCGGTTCTGTATCATTCCCTCGATGCGCGGGACGCTGGCCTCGCGCCCGGCGCGCGCGGTGCTGCGCGAGGCGGAGAAGCTGGCCGAGGCGGGGGTGCGCGAGCTCTTGGTGATCAGCCAGGACACCTCGGCCTATGGCACGGATCTGCGCCATGCGGACGGCGCGCATATTGTCGATCTGGCCGAAGCGCTTGGGCGGCTGGGGATGTGGGTGCGGCTGCACTACGTCTATCCCTACCCCCATGTGGACCGGCTGATTCCGCTGATGGCCGAGGGGGCGGTGCTGCCCTATCTCGACATCCCGTTCCAGCACGCCGCTCCCTCGGTGCTGCGGGCCATGCGCCGCCCGGCAAACGAAGCGAAGACCCTGGATCGCATCCGCGCCTGGCGCGAGATCTGCCCAGAGCTCACGCTGCGCTCGACCTTTATCGTCGGCTTTCCCGGCGAGACCGAGTCGGATTTCCAGCATCTGCTCGACTGGCTCGAGGAGGCGGAGCTCGACCGGGTCGGCTGCTTTCAATACGAGAATGTCGAGGGCGCGGCCGCCGCCGCCCTGCCCGATCATGTGCCCGAGCCGCTGAAGAACGAGCGCTGGGAGCGGTTCATGGAGGCAGCCGGGCGGATCTCGGAGCGCCGGCTGGCGGCCAAGATCGGTCAGCGGCTCGAGGTCATCGTCGATGAGGTTGACGCGGACGGCGCCACCTGCCGCACCAAGGGGGACGCGCCAGAGATCGACGGGAACCTCTTTGTCGAGGGACCGGAGGCGCTCGCCCCAGGGGCGCTGGCCATGGTCGAGGTGACCGAGGCCTCGGACTACGATCTCTGGGGCCGGCTTGTCTGAACATGGGGCGGGCCACACCATGTCGGTGACGCCGCGCCTGGTCACGCCGCGTCTGCATTTGCGCGGCTGGACCGAGCCCGATCTGGCCCGGCTCGCCGAGATCAACGCCGATCCCGAGGTGATGGCCCATCTGGGTGGGCCCCTGGCGCGGGAGATGAGCGATCTGCTGGTCGGGCGCTTTCTGCAGAAATGGGCCGAAGAGCCGCGCTTTGGCTGGTGGGCGCTCGAGCGCACGGGCGCGGCCGAGCTGATCGGGTTCGTGGGCCTCGGCCGGCCCGATTTCGACAAACCGCCCGCGCCCTGTGTCGAGATCGGCTGGCGGCTCAAACGCTCGGCCTGGGGCCAGGGCTTTGCCACCGAGGCGGCGCGGGCCTGCCTCGCCCATGCCTTCGACACGGTGGGGCTGACCGAGGTCCTCTCGTTCACGACGCCGGACAATGCCCGCTCGCGCCTGGTGATGGAGCGCCTCGGCATGGAGCACGACCCGGCGGGCGATTTCGACCATCCGCTGGTGGCCGAGGACAGCCCGCTCCGGCGCCATGTGCTCTATCGCCTGCGGATCAGCGCCTGGGCCGGCGCCCGCTAGCCGCCGAGCGGCACCTCGCGGCGGAAGAAGATCGAAAGCGTGCCGATCTCGACCCCGTATTTCAGCACCGAAGCACGGTTGACGATCACCTGGTCGTCCAGCTTCCACAGCCAATCATCGAAGCTGACACGCAGAGGCCCGTCCGGCGTCTGCAAATCGATGGTGTAGCGCCAGTTGAAGGCGTTCCCGGCCTCCTCGCCGGTCGCCGGGCCGATCACGCCGGCAGCGGTGCCGGTCCAGCTCTCGGGCCCGGTCTGGCGCAGACGCCAGATCCGCTGCTCGGTGGTGCCGTCCTCATAAACAAAGTCCTCGGTCAACGTCAGCGTCTCGCCGTCCCAGTCGCCGTGCACATCGACCACGAAACTACGGCGCAGATTGCCAAAGCGGTCCTCGAAAACGCCATGCGCGGTCAGCCGCCCGTCCAGGAACCGCTCGAGCTCGAGCTCAGGCCCCTGCCCCTCGAAATCGGCGAGGTCCGGCCCGCAGGCCGCCATCGCCGTCAGCGCCAGCGCGCCAAGCCATGTGTGAAACTTTCCCATGCCCGCGGAGATAGCCCGCGCCGCAGCCCGTCAAGCTGACCCGGCGGTCACAGAATGGCGATCACCGGTGCGGCGATTGCGGATGGGCGCCCGGCGGTCTAGCCTCAGAACTGCTTGTGCTGCCGAAGTCGATGTCCATGTCCCGGTCCCGCCTCCTGCCACTGATCCTGCTGACGGCCGCCTGTGCTCAGGAACCGGCGCAACCGGATCTCGCCGCGATCTATTCCGGCGTCAGCGAGAGCGTGGACGACAGCGTGCGCCGCCCGCTGATCACAGTGCCGGGGACCTTGGGCTCGCGGCTGCGCGACCGCGAGACGGGCACGGTGATTTGGGGCGGGGGAAGCCGCGGGCTCTCGGCCGATCCGGAGGACCCCACCGAAGCGACGCTGATCGCGCTCCCGATCCTCACCGAGGACGAGCCCTTTTTTGCCCATCGTGACGGGATCGTGCCGGATGGTATCCTCGATGTGGCGACGCCCGAGGTGCTGGGCATCCCGCTCGATATCGAGGTCTATGGCGGGGTGCTGCGGACCCTATCCGCGGGTGGCTTCCGCTCGACGAATCGGGCGAGCCTGCTCGGCCGGGTCAATGACGCCACCGGCATCGGCTCGGCGCCCAGTGTCGATGATTATCGGCTGATTGCCGAGGGGCGGGCCAACTCCTTCCGCTTTGACTACGACTGGCGGCGCGACATCCCCACGCTGGCGCGCGAATTCCATGCCTTTGTCGAGCTGCGCAAGCGCCAGGTGGCGGCGGTGCGCTCGATCTATGAACGCCGCGCCGTTGCCCCGGAGGAGATCACCTTCGATCTGCTGGCCCATTCGATGGGCGGGCTGGTCACCCGGTACTATCTGATGCACGGGCCGGCGGCGCTGCCCGAGGACGGCTCGCTGCCGCCTGTGACCTGGGAGGGCGCGCGCAGTTTCAGCCGCGTCGTGATCGTGGCGGCCCCCAATGGCGGCTCGATCATCGCCATGGACAACTTGATCAACGGCAAATCGCTGGGCCCGCTGCAACCGTTCTATCCGGCGCCGTTGCTGGCGACCCATGCCTCGGTCTGGCAGCTGTTTCCGCGGGCGCGCCATGGCCGGCTGGTCGAGGTGGGGGGCGCGCGGCTCGACCCACTCGATCCCTCGCTGTGGGAGCGCTTCAACTGGGGCCTTCTGGCGCCCGAGGCCGATCCGCTGCTGTCGTGGCTGCTGCCGGATCTGGGCGACGCGTTCGAGCGGCGCAAGCGGGCGGGCGCACACCAGGCGCGGCTGCTCCGCCGGGCCAAGCAGTTCCACCGCGCGATCGACCGCTGGGCGCCGAAACCCCCGGGCCTCGAGATGTTTCTGGTGGTCGGCGGCGGCTTTGCAACGCCGGCCAATGCCGAGGTCGATCCGGTCTCGGGCGCCTTTCGCCTGACCGACCGCGAGGAGGGCGACGGTGTCGTGCTGCGCACCTCGGTGCTGCTGGACGAGCGGGTGGGCGCGGAGAACCAAGCCGGGCTGATGACACCGCTGCGCTTCGACACGACGTTGTTCTTGCCGGACGAGCATGTGGAGCTGACCAAGAACCCGGTCTTTGGCGACAATCTGCTGTTCTGGCTGCTCGAGCAGCCGCGGAGGGCCGGCGAGCTGGCCGAGCCGCGGCGCACGGTGCTGGGCTCCACGGCGGCGCAGCCGGGGCCCGAGGAGGCCCCGCGCAAAGGCTTCCGCGCCGAGGACCGCTGACCCCTTGGCGAACCGCTCTGCCCTGGGCTAGGGTCCGCCCGCGACCAAGGAGGAGGCTCTGATGGGCAAGGTGTATGACAACGCGGCGGCGGCGCTCGACGGAGTGTTGGCGGATGGGCTGTTGATCGCAGCCGGCGGCTTTGGCCTGTGCGGCATTCCCGAGAACCTGATCGCGGCGATCCGCGACAGCGGGGTCAAGGATCTGACGGTCGCGTCCAACAATGCGGGCGTCGACGATTTCGGCCTCGGCCTTCTGCTGCAGACGCACCAGGTGAAAAAGATGATCTCGTCCTATGTGGGCGAGAACGACGAGTTCATGCGCCAATACCTCTCGGGCGAGCTGGAGCTCGAGTTCAACCCCCAAGGCACCCTGGCCGAGCGCCTGCGCGCCGGTGGCGCCGGCATCCCCGGCTTCTACACCGCGACCGGGGTCGGCACCGTGGTGGCCGAAGGCAAAGAGGAGAAGGTCTTCGACGGCAAGACCTATATCCTCGAGCGCGGCATCCGGGCGGATCTGGCGATCGTGAAGGCCTGGCGCGGCGACACCCTGGGTAACCTGATCTATCGCAAGACGGCCAACAACTTCAACGAACCCGCCGCCATGTCAGGCCGCGTGACTGTGGCCGAGGTGGAGGAGCTGGTGGAGCCGGGCGAGCTCGATCCGGCCCAGATCCACACCCCCGGCATCTTCGTGCAGCGCATCATCCGCGGCGAGCACGAGAAGCGCATCGAAAAGGTGACGACCCGCGCCGCCTGATCCGGAGGGCGCCGAGGCGGCCCACGCTCCCGCCCACCCACCCCGCGCGGGCCACCCGGGCGCTGCGCCAGACGACGAGGAGACAGACATGCCCTGGGACCGCGATCAAATGGCGGCGCGCGCC
>JBCCZI010000009.1:0-64930 GCA_039187815.1 Pseudomonadota bacterium
CATGGCAGGAGGCCGTCTGAAACCGCCGAAAGCAGCCGCGATCCACTGCGATGCGACCAGATCTGCGCCAATCAATCCGTCGCCCCGCGCAACGCCAGTCCCAACTCATCCTCCCCGCGGGTGTCCGGCTCGGTCGGCGTCGGATGTGAGCAAATGGTTGCGTTAGGGCCGTCGCGCCATGATCCTTTCTATCCGCCATAGCGCCAGATCTGGGCTGGCGAAAGAACGTGGGGATCAGGATGGAGACGGTGCTTAAGACGCTCGACGAGGTAGAGGAGTTGGCCGCAGGCGTGCTCTCGGCCCATGGCTGCGATGCCGAGAATGCCGCGTCCGTTGCCGCGACGATGCGGGCAGCCGAGCGGGACGGATCGGCGAGCCACGGTCTGTTCCGATTGCCCGGGCACGTTGCGCTGTTGAAGGCAAAGGTGGTCAACGGGCACGCGAAGCCGACCCTCGAGCCCTTGGCGCCGAGCGCTTTGCGGGTCCGGGGCGATGACGGATTTGCGCCTCGGGCGCTGGCGGTCGGCGTGCCGGCTTTGACCGAGATGGCGCGGGCGCAAGGGGTGGCGGCTTTGGCGCTGACCCGGGTCGTGCACTATGCCGCGCTTTGGCCGGAGGCGGAGGCGCTGGCCGAGCAAGGGCTGGTGGCGATCGCCTGCACCTCCTCGCCGCCGTATGTGGCCGCGGCCGGGGGGCGGCGACCGGTCTTTGGCACCAATCCGATGGCCTTTGCCTGGCCGCGACCTGGGCGTGCGCCGATGGTCTGGGACCAAGCCTCGGCGGCGATGGCGCGGGGCGAGGTGATGTTGCATGCGCGTGAGGGGCATGCGGTGCCCGAGACAGCTGGCATCGACGCTGATGGGCGTCCGACCACCGATCCCAATGCGATTCTGAAGGGCGGCGCGCAGCTGCCCTTCGGTGGCTATAAGGGCGCGGCGATCGCGTTGATGGTGGATCTGCTGGCCGGGCCGCTGCTGGGCGAGGTCACCTCGCTGGAAGCGGGCGCATCGGCGAGCGTTGGCGGGCCGCAATTGGGCGGCCAGTTTGTGCTAGCGATCGATCCGGCGAAGATGGGCGGCGATGCGACCCGGGCCGAGGCGTTGTTCTCGGCACTCTTGGCAGAAGAAGGCGTTCGGTTGCCGGGCGACCGGCGGCTGGCCAATAGGGGGCGGACCCCGGTGGAGGGCGTTGCCGTGCCCGTGTCCTTGTTGCGCGAGATCGACGCGCTCTGAGCAAAGGTATCCGGCGCGGCAGGACCTGGGCCCCACCCACCCGGGCACCGCTTTGTGCGTGGCGGGCCGTCCGCTCCCCCACCGCCCGGGTCCTGCCACGCCCGTCGCTGATGGCGCTCTATTGGATGCGGTCGCCGTTGACGCGGATGTCTCCGGGCTGAAAGGCGATATCGGTCAGGAGTTCGTCAGGGCCCGCGCCCGCGCGGGTGTAAAAGGCGGCCAGGGTCGCCAACGATTGCAGCTGCTCCTGGGTGATGAGCCCCGCCGCGTGCAGGTGGCGCATGAGGGCGAGGGCACCCGAGAACTGCAGGGAAATCGTGCCCGTTGGCTCATTGACCGGTTGGAGAAACTCGACATCGCCGGTGCCGGAGGTCCGGGCTCCGAGGGCGGTGATCTCGAGCGTCCGGAGCGAGAGGTTGCCGAGCTCGAGCGGGAGCGCCTCGCCCGGGCGGGTCTGGGCCGGCGGCTTGGTAAAGCGCCCGGTGCCAGCAATCTCGAGATGGGCGTCTCCGGGGGTGCGGGGGAGCACGCCCTTGGGGTCGAGCCTTGCCCAAAAGGCGGGATCCGGGGCCAGCGCCTCCGCTTCGATCTGCAGGCGGATGGCCCGCATCTGATGGCCAGCGGCCAGCGGAAGGTGGACCGTGCTGTGCAGACGGTCGGCGGCTACCGAACCGCGGAAGGGCGCTGCCGCGCTGACCGGGGTGAGCGTGATCTCGGGCGTCTCCAGGGTGGCTTCGGTCGCGATGCCGCCCCGTTCGATGCCGAACTGGCCGGTGAAGCCACCGCCTGAAAGGGTAAGACTGCCGTCTTCGGGGCCGAGGCCGCTGGCGCCCATATCGACACTCATCTCGCCGCTACGCAAGGCGATCTCGCCTGTCCCCTCGGGATTGCCGGCGAGCAGGGTCTGGAGGTCCGCCAAGTCCCGCGCATCGCTGCGGGCGCTCAGCGTGGCGTCGGTCAGCGCCAGATCGAGCGTCTGACGGCGGGTGCCTTCGCTGAGCTCCAGCGCAAGAACGAGACGGCCTGCGAGGAGCTGGCCGAGGCTCTCAGCCGCCGTGCCGCCTGCGACCGTGCCGCCTGCGACCGCATCGACGGAGCCGAGGATGCCATGCGCCTCAAACCCCTCGGCACGGAGGTCGAAATCCGTCCCAAGCCCCGAGGCGAGCGGCGTGATCCGGATCCGCTCCGCTTGCACAGAGGCCGCGCGGGGCTGCGCCCCGTCCGCCGCCACCGGCACCGTGACCGAGAGGCCCGTGGCCTCGACCGAGAGCACAAGCCGGGGCGGCAGGCCCGGCAAGGCAGCGCGCAGCCCCGGATCGAGCGGCAGCGTCACGCTGAAGCGCTCAGGAAAATCTGTGATCAGTTCGCCGGGCGCGTCGAGCCCCATGCGGGCGCTGAGTGCGGGCAGGGCCGTGCTGAGCCCGCTCGCTGGGTCTTCGAGCACCACGTCCTCGAACTCGGCGGCGAAGGCGAAGGGAAAGCCCGACACGCGGTGTACTCCGACCTCGACGTCGAGGCCCTGGCCGCGCATCACGTCAAGTCCATGGGCGAGGCGGCTGTCTATCTGGCTTTGTCCGATGAACCAAAGGGCCGACCACAGAACCACAAGCGCTGTCCCTGCGGTGGTCAGGATCCGTCCGAGCCGACGCATGGCGCACCTCCTGGTCGCGGGATTTTCGGCCGCGGAATGATGGCCGAGCACGGGTGTTCCGGCAATGGCCCTAGCGCCAGAGCAGCCGCAACCGCAAGAAGAGCCGGTAGAGCCCTTCGCCGAGCGTGCGGAACGGCTCGCGGTCGGTTAGCAGCCCTAGCCAGCGCGTCGGTCCGATCGCGCGCCAGAGCGCCGTGAACCCGGCTGCTCCGGTCGCCAATGTGCCGTCGCGCCGCTGGACCGTGAAGCGCCCGAGCATCGCCTTGCGGTCGAGACCATCAGGGATAGGCGTCGCCGGATCCGCCACGTCCCGCCAGGTCACCTCCGCGCCGCCGCGCATTCTGTGGTACCAGCCGATCTCGCGGCTGCAGACCGGGCATTGGCCGTCGTAGAACACCGTGCCGGCCGCACGGGGATCGCTTGCTGTTCGGGGCGGATGCGATAGAACATGGGTCATGGGGTGGAGATGTCGGGCGTGCGCGCGTCACGTCAAGGAGGAGCTATGGCCGAGCAGGGTTTCCAACGCGGCGCCGCGGTGCCGCCAGCGGCCATGCGGCTGGGCTATGCGGGGCTGATCCCGTTTGTTGGACTTGCTCTCGCATCCGTGGCTGCGCCGAATCCGTGGCGCATCGAGGCCGAAGTCGCACTCATTGTCTATGGCGCCGCGATCCTGTCCTTCATGGGGGGCTGTCGCTGGGGATTCGCTGCGGCAGAGATGGGAGACGGGCCGACCACGGGCAATCTGGCGGTCTCAGTTTTGCCGGCGCTGAACGGCTGGTTGGCGGCCTTGCTTGGTGGCTGGCTTGGGCTGATGCTGCTGGCGCTGGCATTCCTGTGCCTTTTGGCGGCGGATCTGGCGCTGACGAACCGCGGTGGGGCACCGGCGTGGTGGCCCAACTTGCGCTGGCCGCTCACACTCGGTGCGGTGGTGTCCCTGTTGACCTCGGCGCTTGTCTGAGGATCAGGGCGCGACGCGTCGAATAGAGAACCCGGCAAGACGCAGAAGGGTGACGATCCCGGCCTCCCCAGGCAAGTGCAAGGCTCCGAAGGCGACAAAGACACCGCCCTGGGCAATCTCGGGCACCAGCCGGTCGATCCAAAGCCGGTTGCGATCAGCGATCAGCGCGCGTTGCAGCGCTTCGGCGCCGGCGCGTGGCTGCTCGACGGCGCCGGATTGTTCCGCATACCAAACGTTGAATTCGGTGATCGCGGCGATCTCGCCCCGGGCATAGAGCTCCTCGAGCGTCCGGCGCAGGTCCTCTTCCTGGTGCACCGCGCTGAAGCCGTCGATCAGGAGCCCGGTCATCTCCGCTTCGGTCAGGCCATCGAAGGCGCTGAACGTCTCCTCGTAGGTCTCGAGCCCCATGACCGGGATGCCGCGTTCGCGGGCCACCGTGGCGATGGCATCGTCAAGCACCGGCCGGCCTGCCGCGATCTGTGACTGCTCGCAGCGTGGCACCGCGATCATCGAGACGATGAGCCAGGGTTTGAGCCGCTCAGCTGCGGCCAGCGACATGCCCCTGGCGCTGAGCACCGATTCCGCCAAAGCGCGCTCGTCTGGTGCCAGCCGCTGCGACAGCGTTGGGCCTTTGCGCGAAATGGCATAGCTCGGATCGGTCATCAGCCGCTTCTCGAGCCGCTTCTGCTCGGTCGGTGTGAGTTCCACCATCAGCAGGCGGGCGGACTCCAAGGCCGTTTGCGCTGCGCTCGGCAGGCCGCGCTGGGCTGCTTCGGTGCTGTGGAGAGTGCCGAAGAGATATGAGGGCGCGACCCCGGGCGCCTTCACTTCCCAGAACCGTCCATGACCATTGGCGACCGCCTTGGCGCGTTTGAGGATGGTCTTGTGGGCCGTGGGATCGATTCGCTTCAGATCGTTCATCAAGTTGCGCCCGACACAGCGGGCCTCGGCGTCTTGAGGCAGCACCAGCATGCCCAGACACGCAACCACTGCCACGCGCACGAACGCTATCCACCGAGGCATGCGGTCCTCCCAAATCGACCAGATCCGCACGGGCCCCCTCGCCTCCCGCCGGCCGAGTCTAGCGCCCCGTCGCCGCTGCGGGAACCCGAAACACGCCCCTTGCATCTCCCGGCCATGCGCTTATGTCCCGCGATCATGGCAGTCGCATGGCCGCGCTCGGTCGGCAGACACCCACGGTCAGAGGGCAAAAGCCGCGGCGACCGGCTTGACAGCTTCCCACCAAGTCCGTATCTGGCGTGCCGTGAGTTGGCACTCGCATTTGGTGAGTGCTAGCAGAACACGGGCCCGCGCGGGTCCGTCCCCGTTCAAGGCAAGCCAAGTGGGAGCTCTGATATGAACTTCACGCCGCTTCACGACCGTGTCCTGGTCAAGCGCATCGACTCCGACGAGAAGACCGCCGGCGGTCTCATCATCCCCGACAGCGCCAAGGAGAAGCCCCAAGAGGGTGAGGTCGTCGCCGTTGGTGAAGGCGCGCGCAAGGACAGCGGTGAGCTGATCCCGATGGCCGTCAAGGCCGGCGACCGCATCCTGTTCGGCAAGTGGTCGGGCACCGAGGTCAAAATCGACGGCCAGGAAATGCTCATCATGAAAGAGAGCGACATCCTCGGTATCATGGTGGAGAGCGCTGCCGCGCAGGCCGCCTGACCCATCCGCCCAAAGATTTCCAGACGACAAGGAGCCTGATCCATGGCTGCGAAAGACGTAAAATTCCACTCTGAGGCCCGCGAGAAGATGATGCGCGGCGTCGAGACGCTCGCCAACGCGGTCCGCGTGACCCTCGGCCCGAAAGGCCGCAACGTGGTGATCGACAAATCCTTTGGCGCCCCGCGCATCACCAAGGACGGTGTGACGGTTGCCAAAGAGGTTGAGCTGTCCGACAAGTTCGAGAACATGGGCGCTCAGATGGTGCGCGAAGTGGCCTCGCGGACCAATGACGAAGCCGGCGACGGCACCACCACTGCCACCGTGCTGGCCCACGCCATCATGAAGGAAGGCCTGAAGGCCGTTGCCGCCGGCGCCAACCCGATGGATCTGAAGCGCGGCGTCGACAAAGCCGTGACCGCCGCCATCGACAGCATCCGCAGCCAGTCGCGCGAAGTGTCGGGCTCGGACGAGGTCGCGCAGGTCGGCTCGATCTCGGCCAATGGCGAGAGCGAGATCGGCACCCAGATCGCCGACGCCATGCAGAAGGTCGGCAACGAGGGCGTGATCACGGTCGAGGAGAACAAAGGCCTCGAGACCGAGACCGAAGTGGTCGAGGGCATGCAGTTCGATCGCGGCTATCTCAGCCCCTACTTCATCACCAACTCGGACAAGATGATCACCGAGCTTGAGGATGCCTACATCCTGCTGCACGAGAAAAAGCTCTCATCGCTGCAGCCTATGGTTCCGCTGCTCGAGTCGGTCATCCAGTCGAACCGTCCGCTGCTGATCATCGCCGAGGACGTCGAGGGCGAGGCCCTGGCCACCCTGGTCGTGAACAAGCTGCGCGGTGGCCTGAAGGTCGCGGCTGTCAAGGCGCCGGGCTTTGGTGACCGCCGCAAGGCCATGCTGCAGGACATCGCGATCCTAACCGGCGGCCAGGTGATCTCCGAGGATCTGGGCATGAAGCTCGAGAGCGTCACGCTCGACATGCTCGGCACCTCGAAGAAGATCCGCATCACCAAGGACGACACGACCGTCGTCGACGGCGCTGGCGACAAGGGTGAGATCCAGGCGCGTGTCGCCCAGATCCGCAGCCAGATCGAAGAGACCACCTCGGACTACGACCGTGAGAAGCTCCAGGAGCGTCTGGCCAAGCTGGCGGGCGGTGTTGCGGTGATCCGCGTCGGCGGCGCCACCGAGGTCGAGGTGAAGGAGCGCAAGGACCGCGTCGATGATGCGCTGAACGCCACCCGCGCCGCGGTTCAGGAGGGTGTGGTTCCGGGCGGCGGCGTCGCGCTGATCCACGCTGGTCGCTCGCTGATCGGTCTTGAGGGTGAGAACGCCGACCAGACCACCGGCATCGGCATCATCCGCCGTGCGCTCGAGCAGCCCTTGCGTCAAATCTCGACCAATGCCGGCCTCGACGGCGGTGTGGTCGCGGGCAAGGTGCTCGAGAGCGGAGACGCCAACTTCGGCTTCGACGCCCAGCTCGAAGAGTACGGCAACCTGATGGATAAGGGCATCATCGACCCGGCCAAGGTTGTGCGCACGGCACTCGAGGATGCAGCCTCGGTTGCGGGTCTGCTCATCACCACCGAGGCGATGATCGCGGACAAGCCTGAGGACAAGACTGCGGCTCCGGCCGGCGGCGGCATGCCGGACATGGGCGGCATGATGTAAAAAAGGCCAAGCGGCCAACGAGGGACAGAACCGGCCGCGCCCCCAGGGGCGCGGCCATTTTCAATTTGAGGCTAGCGGCGTGCAAGAGATCCTCGACCAGATCGCCGAGACGTCCAGACCGATCGCGGCCGAGGGGCGGGTGGCCGACTACATCCCGGCCTTGGCGCGTGTGGATCCGGCCCGCTTTGCCCTTGTGCTGCGCACGGTGGATGGCAAGGAATGGGCGACCGGTGATGCGGACACGCCCTTCTCGATCCAGTCGGTCTCGAAGCTCTTTACCTTGGCGCTTGCCATGGAATGGGTGGAGGACGGGCTCTGGTCCCGCGTCGGGCGCGAACCGTCGGGCATGCGCTTCAACTCGCTGATCCAGCTCGAGACCGAGCAGGGCATCCCGCGCAACCCCTTCATCAATGCGGGCGCCATCGTGGTGACCGACGCGCTGATGGAGCACCGTTGGAACTTTGAGACCGCCTTTCGCGCCCAGATGCGGCTGCTGGCGGACAATCCGACGCTGCAATACGACGCCGAGGTGCACGCCTCCGAGAAGCGGACCGGCGATCTCAACCGGGCCATCGCCTATGTGTTGAACGCCTACGGCAACCTACGCGAGGATCCGGTCGAGGTGACGGACACCTACTTCCGGGCCTGTTCGCTCGCCATGTCGGCGCGAGACCTGACCCGGGCGGTGATGTTCCTGGTCGCGCCGCAGGTGGGCGGGGCGGCGTGTGCGGGCGGAGCTCACGCCGCGCGCATCCGGGCAATCATGCGGACCTGCGGGCTCTATGACCAATCGGGCGAGTTTGCCTACCGCGTCGGTCTGCCAGGAAAATCTGGGGTCGGAGGCGGGATTTTGGTCGTACAGCCAGGGCAGTTCGCCGCCTGTGCCTGGTCGCCGCCGCTCGACCGGTTCGGCAACTCGGTGGCTGGGCAAACGGCGCTCGAAGCGCTGGCCGGCCATCTCTGCTGAGATGCGCTATCGCATGGTGCGCGTGTCCTCATCGGGCCCGCCGGTCGATTTCGCGACCCGGGCCGAGGCCGACGCACGCATTGCGGCCATCGAAGGTGGTGCCCGTATGCCACAACACACCTATCTGGACATCGTGGCTTATGAAGGGCCGCTCGGGCTCTCCCTCGCCGAGGCTGGCATCCTCCGCTAACCGGTTTCGCCCAGGCTCGCCCTTTGCAGGGCTTGCAGGCAGGCCAGCGCGTCCTCGGCACGCTCGAAGGGCACGAAGAGATGATCGTGATGCGCGGCGGCGACGACGTTGCAGCTGATCCCCGCCTCAGTCAGAGCCGCCGAGACTGCCGCCGTCAGCCCCACGGCCTCGAGAGCAGACTGCACCCGCAAGGTGATCCAGGCACAGCGGAACAGCGGCTCGGCCACTCCGTCCGCGGGTCCAATCACCGTCAGCCCCTCGCGCTCGCGGAACCATCCGATGGCATCCTTCGGGACTGGCGCACCCTCGGGCAGCAGCGAATAGGCCCACTCGCCCGGGTTCAAAACCGGCTCCATGCCCCCCAGCAGCGCCACCAAATCCGTGATCGCACGCGACATATCACCTCCTGTGCGCCGCCAAGGCACGGCGGTTCTTGGCCCATGGGTCGGACGGGCGTAGGCTTGGCCTAGCACAGGAGGTTCCCATGGCGCACGACACCCTGACCAACGCCCAGGCCCGCGACATCGAGGCGCTGTTGCACCCTTACACCAATGGCGTCAGCCACCGGAAAGTGGGCGCGCACCTGATCGAGAGCGGCGAGGGCGTCTTTGTCTACGACGATGGCGGCCGGCGCTTTATCGAGGGCATGGCCGGCCTCTGGTGCTGTGGCCTCGGCTTTGGCGATGCGGAACTGATCGACGCGGCGCGCGATCAGCTTGGAAAGCTGCCCTATTACCACCTGTTCGGCGGGCGAACGCACGAGCCGGCGATCGAGTTGGCCGAGAAGATCAAGGACTTGTTTCCCGTGCCAATGAGCAAGGTGTTCTACTGCTCCTCGGGCTCCGAGGCGAACGACACCCAGATCAAGCTGCTCTGGTACATGAACAACGCCATGGGCCGCCCGGAAAAGAAAAAGATCATCGCGCGGCGCCGGGGCTATCATGGTGTGACGCTGGTCTCGGCCTCGCTGACCGGCTTGCCGCTCAACCATGGCGGCTTTGATCTGCCGTTCGAATTCATCAAGCACACCGGCTGTCCGCACCATTGGCGCGAGGCCGAGGCCGGCGAGCACGAGCGGGCGTTCTCGACCCGTCTCGCCGCCGAGCTTGATGCGCTGATCGAGGCCGAGGGCCCCGAGACGGTCGCCGCCTTTATCGCCGAGCCGGTCATGGGGGCCGGCGGCGTCATCGTCCCGCCCGAGGGTTATTTCGAGGCGATCCAGCCGGTGCTCGCCAAACACGATGTGCACCTGATTGCCGACGAGGTGATCTGTGGCTTTGGCCGCACGGGCAACTGGTTTGGGACCGAGACCATGGGTATGCAGCCGGGCTCGGTCAGCATGGCCAAGCAGATGACCGGCGGCTACTTCCCGCTCTCGGCGGTTGCCATGGATCGCCAGATGGCCGAGGTGATCGAGGCGGAATCCGGACGCCACCCAGCGCTCGGCCACGGCTACACCTATGGCGGGCATCCAGGCGGTTGTGCGGTCGGCGTCGCGGCGCTGGATATCTACATCAAGCGCGACATTGTCGGCCATGTGCGCCGAATCGCCCCGCTCTTCCAAGAGCGGCTGCGCGCGCTGGTGGATCACCCGCTGGTTGGCGAGGCGCGGGGCGTGGGCCTGATGGGCGGGCTTGAGCTCTCCCCCGACCCGGCCTCGGCTGCCATGTTCGCGCAGCCCGGCAAGGTCGGCCCGCGGCTCGCCCAAGAGCTGCTGAAGCATGGCGTGATTCTGCGCGCCATCGGCGACACGCTGGCCTTCTGTCCGCCCATGATCATCTCCGAGGAGGAGGTCGAAGCGCTGTTCGAGCCATTGCCCGCTGCGCTCGACGCGACCATGGCCTGGGCAAAAGCGGAAGGCCATCTGGGGTAAGGCGCTGGGCGGACCCGGACCGAGCCCTCGCCGCGGCGCGGTTTGGTGCCGCGAGACGCTGCGGTCAGCACGATGCGGTGAGGTTGGGAACGCCGCGCTTTTGGCGTGGCCCGCTTCTGTCCTAGGTTTGAAGGTGGTCAACCGAGGAGCCGCCCCATGCGCCGCTGGCACGCTGTCCCCTTCGCCCTTTTGAGCGGCCTTATGGCCGCCCAGCCGGCCTCAGCCCAGCCAGCTGACATCGCCGGGTTCTCGGCGCAATTGGCGGGCGACTGGGTCGATCCGCGGGTGCATCGCTGCGGCATCGTTTGGGTCCGGATCGCTGTGCAGGCGGGTGCGATCCAGCACTTCACAGTCACCTATGGCAATGCCGTTCCGGGCATGACGGGCGAGATCCTGGAGATCGGCGAGGACGGTGCAGCGCGCATCTACAACCCCACGCTCGGCTTCGAGCAGCGAGTGCGGTTCGTCACACCGGATGCCCATGTGCTGGAGCGCGCCGATGGCGTGGGCGGGGTGACATTTGTGCGCTGCCCAGGGAACGACCATGCCCCCGGCAGCTGATACGGCCGCTCTGCTCCAGGAGTGGACCTGGCGCCAGATCCCCTGGCGCATCGCTCGCGGATTGACGGTCGCCTCGGCCGCGGCGGTCGCACTCTTTGCCTTGCATGTGGGCGGTTGGGGGCTGACCGCCCGGCTCGCCTGGGATCTGTTCGGTTCGGCCTTTCTGATCGGCTTGCCGGTCGCGATGCTGGTCAGCTTTCTGGCCGGGGCACCGGCGCTTCGGGCGATGTTGGCGCGCGGCCGGCTCCGCCGCGGCGTGGCCGTGCGTCTCGGCGCTCTCGCCTATGGCGGCATTGCGTTCCTATGGATGGCGGCGCTGCGGCCGGGGCCGCCGGCCTTTCTTGACCCCACCCAAGTGCCCGAGCCAAGCGTCCTGGCCGAACTGGCGGTCCACGCCTATCGCCATGTCCTGACACCGTTGGTCTTTGCGCTCTATGGGGCGGCATCGGGCTGGCTCGGCTGGCACGCCGCTTTTGGCCGGCGCACTGCGATCGGGGACTGAGCGATCGCTTGGCAAGGGTGTCCCGGGAGAGTAAGCCCGGCGCATGACGCCGGTCCGAGGGATCCTCCTCAAGCTCGCCTCAATTGCCCTGTTCTCCGTGATGGCTGCCTGCGTCAAGGCGGCGCGCATCGAGGCGCCCGCCGGAGAGGCGGTGTTTTTCCGCTCGGCCATCGCGCTGGTGCCCGTGCTGGCCTATGCCGCTTGGATGGGACGGTTTGGCGACGCGCTGACCACGCGCAACCCCGTGGGCCATGCGTGGCGAGGCATGGTGGGCGCCTCGGCCATGGGGCTGTCCTTTGCAGCTCTGGGGTTGCTGCCGCTGCCCGAGGTGATCGCCATTGGCTTTGCCGCGCCCCTGTTCGCCACCGCGCTGGCGGTGCTGTTGCTGGGCGAGACCGTGCGGCTCTATCGCTGGAGCGCGGTGGTGGTCGGGCTCATCGGCGTGCTGGTCATGGTTTGGCCGCGGCTCACGATCTTGCGCGAGGGCGGGGGCGATGCCTTGGCCGATGGGGCTGCTTTGGGGGCCGCTTGCATGCTCGCGGCAGCGGCGCTGATGGCGCTAGCCCAGATCCAGGTGCGCTGGCTGACCCGGAGCGAGAGCACCTTTGCCATCGTCTTCTATTTCCATGTGAGCTGCACGTTGGCGAGCCTTGCGACCGCGCCGTTCGGCTGGGTCTGGCCGACGGGACCTGTGCTGGCGTTGCTGGTGGCCGCCGGTGTCTTGGGCGGCATCGCGCAGATCCTGGTAACCGAGGCATATCGCCATGCCGAAGCCTCGATCATCGCGCCCTTCGATTACTCCTCGATGCTCTATGGCTTGCTGATCGGGTGGTTCGTCTTTGACGAGGTACCTCAGCCGATGGTGCTGTGGGGCGCGCTGATCGTCATCGCTGCTGGCCTTATGATTCTCTGGCGCGAGCGCAAGTTGGGCCTCGCCGCCGAGAAAGCCCGCGCGCGCCCTGGCCTGCCGCCCCAGGGCTGAGTGCTGCGGCGCTTGACCTGCCGCCAGAGCCGGGTAGGTGAGGGGCATGCATATCTACAAACTCCTCCGGCCCGTCGAGTATGAAGAGCTCCAACGCCTCGGCCAAACGGCGGGCGCGCCGGTTGATGTCGCTGATGGCTTTGTGCATTTCTCGACGGCCGATCAGCTGGCAGGCACGCTGGCCAAACATTTCGCGGGTCACGCCAGCCTCTGGCTCCTGACGATCGATGGCGCGGCGCCGGATGTGTCGGCATCCCTCGAATGGGAGCCGTCGCGGGGCGGGGCCTTGTTTCCGCATCTCTATGCGCCTCTGCGGCTGGCCGATGTGATCGAGGCCCGGCTGATCGAGGCTGCGCCTGACGGGGCTCATACCCTGCCGGACGGGCTGCGGTGAGTGCGCTTGAGCGGGCGGGCTTGGCCGTGCTCGGGCAGCTCGATCCCGAGCGTGCCCATGGGCTCGCCCTGACGGCATTGCGCTTGGGGCTTGGGCCAAAGGGCGGCCCCATCGTCGGCCCGCGCCTTGGCACAAGGCTCGCCGGTCTGGCGCTGCCGAACCCCATTGGGATCGCTGCGGGTTTTGACAAGAACGCAGAGTCGCTCCGCCCGCTCCTGCGCGCCGGCCCCGGCTTTGTCGAGATCGGCGCCGTCACGCCGCGGCCACAGACCGGCAATCCGCGTCCGCGCTTGTTCCGCCTGGTCGAGGACCGCGCCGCCATCAACCGCTTTGGCTTCAACAATGATGGGATGGAGGCGATCCGCCCGCGTCTGTTGGCCGCGCGCGGGCAGGGTGTGGTCGGCGTCAATCTGGGGGCTAACAAGGATAGCCCAGACCGGGCGGGCGATTACGCGCTGGTGCTGCGCCATCTCTACGATGCGGCGGACTTTTTCACGGTGAACGTGTCCTCGCCCAACACCGAGCGGTTGCGGGACTTGCAAGGGCGTGCGGCGCTCGAGGCGCTGCTGGCCCGGGTGCTCGACCAGCGCGTGGCGAGTGCAGGCGCCGAGCGGCCAAAGCCCTTGTTTCTCAAGATCGCCCCGGATTTGACCGAGGGCGAGATCGCGGACATCGCCGCCATTGCCCTCGAGATGCGGCTCGATGCCGTGATCGCCACCAACACCACGGTCCGGCGGAGCGCGCTGCAGAGCCCACATGCGGACCAGTCCGGCGGGCTCTCGGGCGCCCCGTTGTTCCAGCGCTCGACCCAAGTGCTGCGCGCACTCTATCGGCTCTCCCACGGCCAAGTGCCGCTGATCGGTGTCGGAGGCGTTCGCACGGCCGCCGACGCTTATGCCAAGATCCGAGCCGGTGCGCAGGCGGTGCAACTCTACACAGCGCTGGCCTATGGCGGCCTGTCGCTGGTCTCGACGATCGCACGAGAGTTGGCAGATTTGCTGGAGGCCGACGGATTGAATGGCCCCGCAGACGCCGTTGGCCTCGATGCGAAGTAACGGCGTGCATGAACAACGTTGCGGTCATCAGAAGCCGGCGCTGCGCCGATCCCCTCACGCTCACATGGGCGTTTGATGGCGTTCGACGAGAGCAGGCGGATCTAGCGCGAGTACTCCAGGCCGACCGCTTCACCAAACACGGAGCCGTCATCGTAGAAAACCGTCAAATCGCAGATCAGTTTGCCCTGATCGAAAGCGCAGCTGTAGTCACGCCGTGCGAGTCGGAAGACTTGATCCTCCTGGCGGCACGCCTCTTCCTGGAATGGAACGGTAAAGGCGATATCTCCATCGCCGGACGGCTGGATCTGAATTGCGCCGTTGCACGAGCCTTTTACCAGGCCTTGTTGATCGTCCTCAACAGCATAGTCGAGATTGAACGTGCCTTCGGTTGCATCACTGATGCAGACCGTTGAAAATACGCTGCCGTCACTGTAGTGCCAGCACCCATTCAAAGACTGAGCCTCTGCTGGGCCCAAGAGTACGACCCACCCCGCCATGATGGCCAGCAACACATTGCATCTCATGGTGATCCCCGCCAAACATCCCTCACGCAGCGCGATAGTAGATCACTCCGCTAGCCAATTCTAGTCATGTGATAAACGCCCGTTCGCTCGGCGCTCGAGACCGGGATAGCGCAGCGCCAGGGTCAGGGTGCGCAATGCCATGAAGACCCACAGAGAGGCCCAAAGTCCGTGGTTTCCAAGGCTCTGCGTCAGCGCCCAGCTGAGCGGCAGGAAGAGAGCGGTCGAGACCAGCATCGCATTGCGCATGGCGGGGCCGTCTGCCGCCCCGAGAAAAACCCCGTCCAGCTGATAGGCCAGAACCGCCACCAAGGGCAGGGCAGTCGCCCAAAGCGCGTGGGCGATCGCGATCTCCTGCACCTCGGGGACGTTGGTGAAAAGCGCGATCACCGGACCCGCCAAAGCGCTGGCCACCAAGGAAAAGACCGTCGCCAGCCCGAGCGCCGCGACCGTGCTCACCACCACAGAGCGTCGCATCTGAGCCGAATCACGGGCGCCCAAGGCTTGGCCAACCAGCGTCTCTGCGGCGATCGCAAAACCGTCAAGCGCATGGGCCGAGATGTGGAGGAACTGCAGCAGCACGCCGTTCGCGGCGAGCACCGCATCGCCCTCGAGCGAGCCGAGCCGCGCGATCCAGGTAAAGCTGCCGGTCAGGCACAGCGTGCGGATGAAGATATCCGTATTGAGGGCGAGCAGCGGCCCGATCTCGCGCCGCTGCAGGATGCGCGGCCAGTCCAGACGGTATCCAGTCGGCACAACCACGCGCGCGCGCTGCCGGATGCGCCAAAGCCCGAGCCCGGTGCCCGCGGTGGCCGCAACCGCCGTACCGAGCGCCACGCCCTCGACCCCCCAGCCAAGCCCCAACACAAACAGCAAGTTGAGCGCGATATTCAGCACCGAGATGACCAGTTGCAGCTCGAACAGCCGCCGTGTCTGCTGTTGACCAACGAACCAGCCCATGATGGCCAGGTTTGCAAGTTCGGCCGGCGCGCTCCACAGGCGGATCAGGACATAACCGTGCGCCTCGGCTTCTGCGGCCGGGGAGCCTTCGAAGAGCGCCAGCGAGAGCGGCGCGATCCAGCCCGACACCAGCACCAGTAGGGCCGCGGCCGCCATCGCGATCAGCAGGGCCCGCGCCAGCGTGTTCATCACGCGCTCGGCGTTCTGGGCGCCAACGGCCTGGGCGGTCAGCCCCGAGACCCCCATCCACAGGAAATTAAACGACGAGAACAGCAGGGTGACGACCGTGGCGCCCAAGGTCACCGCCGCAAGGGCATGCGCCTGGCCGAGATTGCCGATGATCGCCGTGTCGACGGCGCCTTGCAGCGGCACCGTGGCGTTCGAGAGCACCACCGGCAGCGCGATGCCGGCCACACGGCGATAGGTGACAGGTCTGGCGGGCGCGGTCTCGGTCATTGGGGGGGGCGTGTGTCGCGGATCACTGCGGCCAGCATCTCGGCCCAGGCGGTATAGACCGCGGGCCCGGGGTGAAACCCGTCCTCGGCCATGGCTTCGACGCCCAGAGGGATGGTCAGTGGCACATGGCGCGCATCGGCGGTGCGCGCGGCCCAGGCCGAGAGGGCTGTGTCGTGCGCCGTCGCCTGCTGTCCCAGATACCACCGCAGCGGCTGAGGCAGGGCAGGGAAGGCTCCCATGGGTGGCAGGCCCGAGGCGATGATCCGACTCGCCCCGCGGGACCGGAGCACCTCTGCCACAGCGCCATAGGCCTCAAGCCAGGGCGCTATCCCGGTCTCGGTGGTCACGTCGTTGACGCCGACGGACAGGATGGCGAGGTCGATTGGGCCAGCCGGGTGGGCTCGGAGGGCATCGAGCGCATCGCGGGTGGTCCAGCCGGTTTTGGCCAAGACCTCCCACGCGACGCGGTGGTCCTGTGCAAGGCGCGCCGTCAGCTGCCCGGATAGCGCCAGCGCTTGATCCGGTGCGCCGACGCCCGCGGCCGAGCTGTCCCCCAGGATCAGCAGTCGCAGGACCGGGCCTGTGCCGATCTCGCCGCTGCGGGGCCCCGCCGCCTCGGGCAGGCGCAGAATGTCGCGGCGCACCCGCTGTCCCTGGGTCAGCAGGATCGGCCCGAGGCCCATCCGGATCGCCGCCAACCGCATGGGCGTCCTAGTCCGGATCCGGCATGAGGAAGTTGCCGCGCAGCATGGCGATGGGGCGCGCGCGCTCTTCTTGCCAGGCCTCGACATGCAGGTGCACCACCCGCCGTCCGGCCTTTTGCACGCGGGTGCGCGCAAAGCTGTCGCGCGGCCGGCCCGGACGCAGATAGTCGATGGTGATGTCGATGGTCTTGGGCATCGGCGGGAAGCGCCCCTCGGCAATGGCGTCGGCCGCCGGGCCGCTGGCCTCCATGGCGGCCAACGCCTCGTCCCAGGCCAGTTGCATCAGCGCCGTCATCTCGAGGAAGGCCCCGATCGCCCCGCCATGCAGGGCCGGCAACAGCGGATTGCCGACCAGATCGTCCTGGAACGGCATGCGGGTGGTGAGTTCGTCCCCGAGACGATCCGCCGAAACGCCCAGAAAACAGTTATAGGGCACCGCTTTGATCAGCCGTTCGAGGGCGCGGTCCCTGGCTGCCTCCCGCTCGTGCGGGCTCGGCGCGCTCACGACGTTTCCTTGGCAGCTGTTGCTCCGCCAGCTGGGCGGGTTATCACAAATGCGCCTGCGGCCGAGGCGATCGGATCCTCTGTATCCTCGTGATAGGCCACCGCCCGGGCAAAGGCGATTGCACGGGTCAGGCGATGGCACTCGGCCCGAGCCCAAACCCGCAGCCCCATGGTGGCAGGGCGCATATAGTCGATCCGCAAGTCCAGCGTTGCCGTTGCGATCAGCTTGGTCTTGCTCGCCATCACGGCGATGCCGCAGGCGGTGTCGAGCAGGGAGGTGATCACCCCACCATGGAGTACGCCGGTTTCGGGATCGCCGACGAGCCGCGCATCATAGGGCACCGACAAAAGTCCGACCCCCTCATGGGCTAGGTGCACCCGCATGCCAATGGCGCGGCTGTGGGGCAGGCCTATGAGCACGCTGCCCTCGGGATCGACCTCGGCGCCGCCGCGCATGATCTCGGCCAGGCGGCTGTCCTCGGGGGGCGTGTCGTGGTCCGGAGTGCTCATGCGGGCCTTTCGCAAAACGGCGAGAGCGGACATGGCGGTTGCGCCGCCATGCCCAAGCGATCGGTCAGGACGATTGCTTGGCCAGCAGATCGCGGATCTCGGCCAGCAGCACCTCCTCTTTCGGCGGCGCGGGCGGCGGCGCGGCTTCGGCTTCGGCCTCCGCGGCCCGCTTGAGGGTGTTGACGCCCTTGATGATCAAAAACAGCACCCAGGACACGATCAGAAAGCTGATCACCGCGTTGATGAACAACCCATAATTCAGCGTCGCCGCGCCGGCATCCTGGGCCGCCGAGAGCGATGCGTAATCCTGGCCGCTCAGATTGACGAACAGGTTCGAGAAATCGATTCCACCGGTTAAGACGCCGATCAGCGGGTTGATGATGTCCGCCACCAGACTGTTCACAATCGAGGTGAACGCGGCCCCGATCACGATGCCAACCCCCATATCGACAACGTTACCCTTGACCGCGAACTCTTTGAACTCTTGCAAGATAGACATGATGCCTCCGTGGATTCCCCCTTCGCGCCCGCTGACTATCACGCGGCCTGGAATGGCGAGAGCGCTTTTTCTCGGACGCGTGTCGGAAAAACATGAAGTTGACGCTTGCGTAAACGTAAGCTTCCAGCTATATGCAGAGCACCTCGTAGAATGGCGGCCGATGCATTGGCGAACGCGCTGGGGCGCGGCATAAAGGTCGGACAACTTCGAGAACAGTCGAGGACCGAGATGGCAACTCAGACGCATACGATACGCCAACTGTGTGACGAGTTCGACGTCACGCCCCGGACGCTCCGCTTTTACGAGGCCAAGGGCTTGCTCGAGCCGATCCGCCAGGGTCAGCGCCGCCTGTTCACCCAGCGCGATCGGGCTAGGCTGATCCTGATCCTGCGCGGTAAGCGCTTTGGCTTCTCGCTCGCCGAGATCAAGGATCTGCTCGAGCTCTACAACCACGATGACGATCACGTCTCGCAGATCTCGGCGACGCTGGCGGCTGCCAAGCGGCACCATGCCGAACTGCTCGAGAAACGCCGCGAGCTCGACGAGGCCATCGCCGAGCTCGAGCAGCAAATGACCATCGGCGAGAAGATGCTGACCGACAAATCCATCGGACAGGTGGCCGAATAACACCTGCCGACACCAGAGGACGGAACGCCCATGTATGCCTATACCCCCCCGCTCAAGGACTATCGCTTCTTGTTCCACGAGGTGCTCAAGCTGCACGAGCTTCCGGAGATCGACGGGTATGAGGACCTCACCCCCGATTTCACCGACGCAATCCTGGGCGAGGCGGGGCGCATCGCGACCGAGGTTCTGCATCCGCTGAACGCCGTGGGCGACCGCGAGGGCTGCACGCTCGAGAACGGCGTGGTGCGCGCGCCTAAGGGGTTCCGCGAGGCCTATGACACCATGCGCGAGGGCGGCTGGCCGGCGCTGGAATGCGACCCGAACTATGGCGGCCAGGGGCTGCCGACGGTTCTGAGCCTGGCGGTCGGCACCATGAAATCCGCCTGCAATATGGGCGCGATGATGTATCACGGGCTGACGCACGGGGCCTATTCGGCGCTGCATCAGCACGGCTCCGAGGATCAGAAGCAGATGTATCTGCCGAAGCTCGCCTCGGGCGAGTGGATGGGCACAATGAACCTGACCGAGCCCCAATGCGGCACGGATCTGGGCCTGGTGAAGACCAAGGCGGTTCCCAACGGTGACGACTCCTATGCAATCACGGGCACCAAGATCTGGATCTCGAGCGGCGAGCATGATTTGGCCGACAACATCATCCACCTGGTGCTGGCCAAGCTGCCCGATGCGCCCGAGGGCACCAAGGGCCTCTCGCTGTTCGTTGTGCCGAAGTTCCTGGTGAACGAGGACGGCAGCCTCGGCGCCCGCAACTCGGTGACCTGCATCGGGCTCGAGAACAAGATGGGCCTGCACGGCAACTCGACCTGCGTGATGAGCCATGAGGGCGCCAAGGGCTGGCTGGTGGGCGAGCCGCATAAGGGCCTGAAAGCCATGTTCGTCATGATGAACGAGGCGCGGCTCTTGGTCGGCATGCAGGGCCTCGCCCAAGCGCATGCAGCCTATCAGGAGGCGGTGCAGTTTGCCCGCGAGCGGCTGCAGGGCCGCGCGGTCACCGGCGCGACGAACCCTGACGGCCCGGCCGATCCGATCATCTCGCACCCGGATGTGCGCCGCATGCTGATGGAGCAAAAGAGCTTTGTCGAAGGCGGTATGGGCATGCTCGCCTGGGTCGCCATGCTGCTCGATGCCGAGAAGCGCCACACCGACCCGGCCGAAAAGGCGCGCGCGGCCGATATGGTCGCGCTGCTGACCCCCGTCGTGAAGGCCTTCCTGACCGATGAGGGCTTCCGGCTCTCGACCGTCGCGCAGCAGTGCTTTGGCGGCGCAGGCTATGTCGAGGACACGGGCCTCAGCCAGCTGGTGCGCGATGCGCGGATCACGATGATCTACGAAGGCACCACAGGCGTGCAGGCGCTGGATCTGGTCGGCCGGAAGCTGCCGCTCAAAGGCGGCAAACCGATGATGACCTTCTTCGAGTACATCAAGGGCTACATCAAGGACAATGAGGACGATCTGGCCCTGGCCAAACAGTTCCTCGAGCCGCTGAAAGAGGCCTCGAAGGACCTACAGAAGGCCGCCATGTACTTCATGCAGGCCGGCATGAAGAACCCCAATGCGGCGCTGGCCGGTGCGGTGGATTTCCTTCACCTGATGGGCCATGTGTGCATGGCGCTCGCCTGGACGCGAATGGCCAAGGCGGCCTCGAAGGCGCTGCAGGACGGCACCGAGGATCCGGACTGGTACACCGCCAAGCTCACCACCGGGCGCTTTTATATGAGCCGGGTGCTGCCCGCGACCAAACTGCACCTCGCCCGCATCGAAACCGGCGCGGATCCTGTGATGGACCTGGCGGTCGACGCCTTTTAAGGCACCAGATGGGCCGGCGACGAGGGCCCTTGCGACAGGGAAATCAGCGATGGTGTCCAGCCACGTTGACACAAGCAGTCCGCATGGACCGGATCGGATCGATGAGATCCCAGTTCTGGCCAAACCGGTTGCCGATGGTCCAGCGCGGCTGTCGCCTCTCGGCGCCGCGGTCGATTTCGTGAACCATCTGAGGGGCAAGGGCCATTTCGTGGCGGCCAAGCTGCCCAATGCCGCCATGAGCGCCGACTACGCCGACCATTATGCTTGTCAGCTGCAAAACGGCGGGCATAGGCATTACATCAAGAACTCGCGCCCGAGCCTGGCCACGGTCGGCCATGCGGAACGGGGTCTGGACAGTGTCGGCTTGGCGCCCTTCGTGGATCTTCACCGCCAGGCGTTGACATTGGGGGCCAGTGTGAAAGCCGCGAAGGAAGCAGGCGGGACCACCGACACGGTCCTAGCAGAGCTAAGCACACTCGATCAGCGCTTTCTCGCGGCGGACAGCGGACAACAGCTTCGCGGCGCCATCGTCGATTGGAGCACGGCGCGTCGCGAGAAGCGAATCCTACCGTATGATGGTTACGCTGAGGCGCTTGCGGCACGGACGCGGCCAACGCCCCCGCGCCGCGATCGCGCGCGCGACAGGCGGGTGGGTCGGCTGCTGGCGGGCAGCGAGGATCGGTTGGCCGTCGCGGTTCAGCCGATGGGGCAAATGGCTTTCGGAAACCGCGTCCGCGATCTGGATATTGTCGCCGGCGTTGCAGTGCCAGGGGTCGGTGCAGACGCAATGGTGTGGCGGGTCGATACGGATCACCGTGACCTCATGCTGTTGGATATGCCATCAGAAGATCGGCTTGCCCTGCACGCATGCTCGGAGCTGGGCAAGGCCTGGGATGGTCAACTGACCGATCAAGCCTTCCAGGCTCACCAGGACCGGATTGCGGTCTTGGTTCGGCGGCCGACCAACATGGATCGGCCGGGGGACCAGCTGGCGAGCCTGTCCGCAGCCGATCTCGATCAGGCACTGCAGAATCCGCGAGCCGATGCGATCGCTATGGGCGCGCAGCTTGCCAGTGAGCAGGCCCAATTTGGTGATCTCGTGGAACTCTGCGTGTTGGGCAAGGCGCCGGACGGCCTGGTCAGTTGCCACGTACGCTACGCCCACCAAGACTGCCCCAGACTGGTGGTGTGCGCTGCGGAGGAGTGGCTCGGGCTGATCAATGCGTCCGACAGAGTGGCGTTGCTTTCGGCCAAGGCTCGACCGGATCAAGCAGCAGCGGCGGATCGCGCTCAGCTCGAGCGCCTGCGCAACCTTCCCTTGCCGCCCTGCTTCCAAAGGGAGGAGCCATGACCGCTCAACCCAAATCCAAGCGTTTGCCGCTGCCGAAACGGTTCTGCGCGAGCCTGACCGAGGCAGCTTACGACCGCCTGCGGGCTCTGAACGCCGACTATAGTCTTTCGAACAACTACCTGCTGGTGGTTCTGCTGGAGCATCTCGACGACTATGCGGACGAGGGTCGGTTGAAGGCCGCCTTCGAGACATTCATCGCCGAGTACGGGGCGCCATCAGCGAGAGGGATGAAGAAAAATGACTGAGTTCAGGCTTCATTGTTTTGCCCAGTCCGGGAATGCCTACAAGGCGGCGCTGATGTTGGCGCTGGCCAAGGCGGATTGGGAGCCGGTCTTCGTTGACTTCTTCAATGGCGAGACCCGGGCCGATCCCTTCCGTGCGCTGAACGTGATGGGCGAGGTGCCGGTGCTCGAGCATCGCGGCGAGGTCATCACACAGTCCGGGGCGATCCTCGACTATCTCGCAGCGGTCACGGGGCAGTTCGACCCGGGACCCGAGAACCAGCGTGAAGCCATGCGCTGGATGCTGTTCGACAGCCAGAAGGTCTCGGGTCAGCTGGGCACCTGGCGGTTCATGCTGCGCTTCTTGCCCGAGGACAAGCGAAGCCCGGACGTCATCGCGTTTCTGGAGAAGCGCGCGCGCACGGCCTTGCAGGTGCTGGATGCGCATCTGGCCGATCGCGACTGGCTGGCGGCGGAGTGGATGACCATCGCCGATCTTGCGGCCGTGGGATATCTGTTCTTCGAGGACGAGTATCCCGTCGACTGGCCCGCCGAGTACCCGAACCTCACCGCCTGGCGCGAGCGGATCCACGCCGAGGACGGGTGGGCCCATCCCTATGACTTGATGCCCGGGCATCCGCTGCCGTGACCGCAGCGGCAAGGCCCGCCGCTCGAGACCCAAAGGGCCTCGCCACGACAAGAAACCATAGCCCCAGAGGCGCGGGCGCGCCCAAGGAGGAGACATGACGGACGCTTATATCTTCGACGCCGTGCGGACGCCGCGGGGAAAGGGCAAGAAGGACGGCAGCCTGCACGAGGTGACCTCGCTGGCCATATCCGCCGGGGTGCTGAACGCCCTCAAAGAGCGCAATGATCTCGACACCAGCCAGGTCGAGGACGTGATCTGGGGCTGTGTGGCGCCGGTCGGGGAGCAGGGCGGCAACATAGCGCGCGGCGCCGTGCTGGCGGCCGGCTGGGATGAAGGCGTGCCCGGGCTCCACATCAACCGCTTTTGCGCCAGCGGGCTCGAGGCGGTGAACCTCGCCGCCAACCAGGTGCGCGCCGGTGCCGGGGACCTCTATGTCGCCGGCGGCGTCGAGATGATGAGCCGCGTGCCCATGGGCTCGGACGGGTTTGCCATGGCGGTCGACCCGCAGGTGGCGTTCTCAAGTTACTTCATTCCCCAGGGCATCTCGGCCGATCTGATCGCGACCGAGTACGGCTTTTCACGCGACGACGTGGACGCCTATGCGGTCGAGAGCCAGGCGCGGGCGGCGGTCGCCGTCTCCGAGAACCGGCTGTCCAAATCCATCGTGCCGGTCAAAGACGTGAACGGCATCGAGATCTTGGGCACGGACGAGTTTCCGCGCCCCGGCACGGATATGCAGGCGCTCGGGGCGCTGAAGCCCTCCTTTCAGATGATGGGCGAGCAGATGCCGGGCTTTGACGCCGTGGCGCTGGTCAAGTACCCGCATCTCGAGCGGATCAACCATGTGCACCATGCGGGCAACTCCTCTGGCATCGTCGACGGGGCGGCGGCCGTGCTGGTCGGCTCGAAAGAGGCGGGCGAGCGGCTGGGCCTCACCCCGCGGGCGCGGCTGCGGGCGACGGCGCGCGTGGGCACCGATCCGACGATCATGCTGACGGGGCCTGTGCCCTCGACCGAGAAGGCGCTGAAGATCGCCGGCATGGAGCTCGGCGACATCGACCTGATCGAGGTGAACGAGGCATTCTCCTCCATCGTGCTGCGCTTCATGCAGGCCTTTGATGCCGACCATGGCAAGGTCAATGTGAACGGCGGCTCGATCGCCTATGGCCACCCGTTGGGCGCGACGGGCGCCATGATCCTCGGCACGCTGCTGGATGAGCTCGAGCGCTCGGGCACGTCGACGGGTCTTGCCACCCTCTGCGTGGCGTCGGGCATGGGGGCCGCCACCATCATCGAGCGGGTCTGATGCCCAAGATCGACATCCGCTCGGCCCCGGTGACCGAGGGGTCGGACTATCCGGCCCCGCACGGCGCCGAGTTCGCGGAACGGCGTCGCGTTCGCCTCGGCGACGCTGTCGGGTTGACCACCATGGGCGTCAACATGACCACGCTCGGGCCGGGACAGCGCTCGAGCTTGCGCCATTGGCACGAGGTCGAGGACGAGATGGTCGTCGTGCTCGCCGGTCAGCTGACACTGATCGAGGACGGCGGCACCAGCACGCTCGGCCCCGGCGATGCCGCGGGCTTTCCGGCCAGTGTGCCGAACGCCCATCACTTTGAGAACCGCGGCGAGCGGGACGCGATCTATCTCGAGATCGGCACCCGCCCCACCGAGGACCGCTGCCACTATGCGGAGGTGGACATGGTCGCCCACGACAAAGACGGCAAGACCTGGTTCACCACGCGCGATGGCACGCCGCTCAGCGACACGAAGGAGCGCTTCGAATGACCGAGATTTTCACCTATGCCGCCGAAGACGGCATCGCCACCATCACCTGGGATCTGCCCGGCGCCTCGATGAACGTGCTGACCATCGAGGGCATTCACGAGCTCGATGCGCTGGTCGACCGCGCGCTGGCCGATGAAAGCGTGCGAGGCGGTATCATCACCTCTGCCAAGGCCGATTTCGCGGGCGGCATGGACCTCGGCACGCTCGCCGGGATCAAGGCCAAGGCTGCGGCCGAGGGCGGCAACCCGGCCGAGACGCTGTTCGGCTTTGTCATGACGCTGCACGGTCTGCTGCGCAAGATCGAGCGCGGTGGTGCGGATCCCAAGACCAACAAGGGCGGCAAGCCCTTTGTCTGGGCCACCCCCGGCACATCGATGGGCATCGGGATGGAGATCGCGCTCGCTTGCCATCACCGCATCGCCGCCGACAACCCCAAGGCCCGGCTCGGTCTGCCGGAGATCAAGGTTGGGCTCTTCCCCGGCGCGGGCGGCACGACGCGGCTGATCCGGATGATGGGGATGATGGCGGCGGCACCCTTCCTGTTAGAGGGCAAGACGCCGGATGTGCATAAGGCCAAGGCTGGCGGGCTGATCGATGCCGTGGTCCCGTCGGGTGAGCTGATGATCGCGGCCCGCGCCTGGCTGGCCGAGGGCACAGAGGCCAAAGCCGTGAAGCCCTGGGATCAGAAGGGGTTCAAGATCCCCGGCGGCGCGCCCTACACCCCGCAGGGATTTGAGATGTTCCTGGGTGCCTCGGCCATGACCCACGGTAAGACCCAAGGCGTCTACCCCGCAGCCAAGGCGATGCTGTCCGCGGTCTATGAGGGTGCGCTGGTGCCCTTCGACGCGGCGATCCGGGTCGAGGCGCGGCACTTCACCTCGGTGCTGATGGACCCGACCTCCGAGGCAATGATCCGCTCGCTGTTCCTCTCGAAACAGGCGCTGGACAAGGGGGCCTCACGACCCGCTGCCGAGCCCGATGCGCGGGTCAAGAAGTTGGGCGTCCTTGGCGCTGGCATGATGGGCGCGGGCATTGCCCAGGTGGCGGCCCAGGCCGGCATCGAGGTGGTGCTGATCGACCGCGATCAGGAAAGCGCGGACCGCGGCCACGCCACCATCGCCAAGGACCTCGACGGCGCCGTCGCCAAAAAGCGCATGGCCGCCGCCGACCGGGACGCCGTGTTGGCTCGGGTCACCGCAACGCCGGACTATGCGCATCTGGCCGGCTGCGATCTGGTGGTCGAGGCGGTGTTCGAGGACCCCGGGCTCAAGGCCACCGTCACCAAGCAGGCCGAGGCGGCGATCCCTGAGACCGCGATCTTTGCCACCAACACCTCGACCCTGCCGATCGGTGAGCTGTCCAAGGCCAGCATCCGGCCGGATCGTTACATCGGCATCCACTTCTTCTCGCCAGTGCCGCGGATGATGCTGGTCGAGATCATCAAAGGCGCCCAGACAGGCCCCGCAGCGGTGGCCAAGGCGCTCGACTTTGTGCGCCAGATCAAAAAGACGCCCATCGTGGTGAACGACGCCCGCTTCTTCTACGCCAACCGCTGCATCATTCCTTACGTCAACGAGGGGCTGACCATGGTGACCGAGGGCGTGGCCCCGGCGCTGATCGAGAACGCGGCCAAAGGCATTGGCATGCCGGTCGGTCCGCTGCAGCTGGTGGACGAGACATCGCTGGAGCTCGGCCACAAGATCCAGGCCGCGACCAAGGCGGCGATGGGCAACGCCTATCAGCGCACTGGGGCCGACGATCTGCTCGAGCGTATGGTGGCCGATGGCCGGCTCGGCCGGAAATCGGGCGGCGGCATGTACGCCTATGACGACCGCGGCAAGCGCCAAGGGCTGTGGCCCGGGCTCGGCGACATCTGGGCACCGGCCGAGACCCAGCCGGATGTCGAGCGGGTGCGGGCCCGGCTCCAGATGGTCCAGGCGCTCGAGGCGGTCCGGGCGCTCGAAGAGGGCGTGCTTGAGGATATCCGCGAAGGCGATGTGGGCGCCATTCTCGGCTGGGGCTTCATGCCCTGGTCGGGCGGGCCCTTTGCCTGGCTCGACCGGATCGGCAGCCCGGCGGCGCTGGCGCTGGCCGAGAGCCTCGCGGCCGAGCATGGCCCGCGCTTTGCCCCGCCCGCGCTGCTGCGGGACATGGCCGCCAAGGGTGAGCGGTTCTACACCCGCTTTGCCCCGGCCATGGCGGCCTGAGGGGCTGGCGGTCCGGCCGCGCGCGCCCTAGCATCGCGGCGAGATGCGAATGGGGGGCGCCATGGCCGGACCGGTGTTGATCTATGCCGAGGAGGCGGTCGAGATCCTCGACCACCTCGCCCCTCGGTTCCCGCAGGAGCGGCTTCTGCCCGTGGTCGAGGCGTCGGCCCTCGATGCCGCGCTGGACGAACAACCGGACTGCGTGTTCGCCATCAAGGGTCCGGGTCTGCCGACCGAGAGCTATGCTCGGATCCTTGCCCAGCCCTCGGTGCGCTGGTTCCATGTGGGCGGCTCGGGTTATGAGCACATCGCTGGCCGCTGGGATCCGTCCCGGGTGCAGGTCACCAATTCGGTGGGCGTGCTGGCGCCGTTTCTGGCCGAGACCTGCATCGGCGCCATCCTGGCTTTGAATCACGGACTGATCGCCTATCGTGACCAACAGCGCGCGCGCCTGTGGCAAGGCATTCCGTTCCGGCCGTTGGCGGGGCAATGCCTTCTGGTGGTGGGGGCTGGCGCGATCGGGGGAGAGCTGGCGCAGCGGGCCGCGGCGCTAGGGATGCGGGTCATCGCGCTCCGCCGCTCAGAGCAGCCGGTCGAGGGCGCAGAGCTTCGCCCGGCGGAGGCCTTGTGGGACAGCCTTCCCGAGGCGGACATCGTGAGCGTGCATCTGCGCCTGACGCCCGAGTCCACCGGCCTCTTTGATGCGCGCGCGTTCCAGGCCATGAAGCCGGGGGCGCTGTTTCTCAACACCGCGCGCGGGGGGCATGTGGTTGAGGCCGACTTGATCGCAGCACTCAGCGCGGGCCAGTTGCGGGGCGCCTATCTGGATGTGACGGCGGTCGAGCCCTTGCCGCCCGAGAGCCCGCTCTGGGAGGCGCCAAATCTTCTGATCTCGCCTCACAGCGCGGATGGGGTCGACGATTGGCCGCTGCGCTTTGCCGATCTGTTCGCGGCCAATCTCCAGGCGTTCCGGGCGGGCGGGCCGCTCACAAATCCCATCGGATGACGCAAACGGGGCGCCCCGTCGACCGAAGCGCCCCACCTGCCTCACTCGTCGCGGCTCAGCGTTCGCTGAACTGGTGCAGCGGAGCCTGCCCCGTCACCGGATCCTGGCGGTTGTAGCCGGTATGGGCATTCCACGGGTCGTGCCGTGTCTTGCGCCGGGGCCCCTCGACTTGCCCGCCGCGCGGCTTGGTGGGGCGGGCTGGGCCGCGGGCAACCCGGTCCTGGCCGCGCCCGCCGGTCCGGGGACGCCCTCGATCGCTTCGGAACGCGCCCTGGTCGCCGCGGACCCTATTGCCGCGGTCGCCCCGCACAACGCGGTCTCCGCGACCACGGCCGCCCGCGCCCTCGCCCCGGCGGTCGCGTCGCTTACCAGCATCGGCATGACGGTCGCCGCGGGCCGGGCGCCCGCGCTCCTCCTTGGGCCGCCAGCCGAGGTCGCGGGCAATTCGGCGGCCATCGGCACCAAAGCCCTGGCGGGGCTTGCGGTCTTTGAGCCGCGCCGGCTCGTCCGAGCGATCCCGCCCGGTGCGCAGCCCCTCGACAAACCCGCGGCGATAGGCGGTGCCGCCCGTCGGACCTTTGGGCCCAGGATCCCGGTGGCGCACCCGATCCTTGGGTCCGCGGCGGTCGCGATGGACGACCCGATCCTTGGGGCCGCGGTCGTCGTGAAACACCCGATGGCCGCGGTCTTTGCGCGGATGGCTATAGCCATAGTCATAGGGCCGGTGACGCCGGATCGGCCGCCCATCGGGGCCGTCATAGTCATAGATCGACACGCTCACCGACGCGGTGCCGCCGGGATAGACCGGATAGGGCTCGGCATAGACCGGGGCCACGCCATAGCTCGGCGGCGGGGCCGGCACATAGTCGTCATAGAGCTCGGGTCCCCCATAGGCCGGCTCATAGGCCACCCCGTATCCGCCGGCCGCATGGGGCGTGTAGCAGCCGCCCAGCAGCATCAGCGCGGCCAGCGCGCCGAGCGCCGAGCGAATCGGTTTCGTCCGCAGAGGCATGTGCATATCTCGGCCCTCCCCAGCCGGTTTCAACCCCCACTGAACGGGTGGTGCCGCGGCTTCCGGCGCCGACTTCACGGAACCGTCAGAGCCCGCGTGTCCGCGTCCAACCCACCCCAGCGGGCAAATGCGACATCGCCGAGACGATTTTTGGCGCGATGGCGGGATCTGAGTTGCGACATGCTCGCGCCCGTGTTCAGCCACGAGGCCCGCCATGACCGTCAACGCGACCGACCTCCAAGCCGTCACCCGTCCGATCCAGGACGCGCGCGGCCTGCCTAATGCTTGCTATGTCGATCCCGCCTTCCATGCGCAGGAGACGCAGAGGCTGTTTGCCGCCGGCTGGGCGGGCCTGGCCTTTGCCGCGGATGCGCCCGAGCCCGGCGATGTGCGCCCAGTCGAGTTTCTGGGCCAGCCGCTGCTCCTGGCGCGCGACCTCGACGGCGGCTTGCGGGTCTTTCACAATGTCTGCCGGCATCGCGGCATGATCCTGGTCGAGAGCGCGACCACGCTGCGCCGCGCCATCCGCTGCCCCTACCACTCCTGGTGCTACGAGCTCGACGGTCGCCTCCGCACGACACCCCATGTGGGCGGGCCAGGAACCAACCGCCACGACTGCATCGACCGCGCCTCGCTCGGGTTGCTCGAGGTGCGCAGTCACATCTGGATGGGCGTTGTGTGGATCAATCTCGACGGCAAGGCGCCTGCCTTTGTCGACTATGCCAGCGGCCTGCTCGCGCGCTGGGCCGAGTTCGAGCGCCCGCTGACCGCCGCGACGGACGGGTTCTTTGATCTCGAGGTGCGCTCGAACTGGAAGCTGGCGGTCGAGAACTATTGCGAGAGCTATCACTTGCCTTGGGTGCATCCGGGGCTGAACAGCTATTCCCGGCTCGAGGACCACTATCACATCGAGGCTGCGGGCGAGTTCTCCGGCCAGGGCACCACGGTCTACCGCCCGCTCTTGTCCGAGGATGGCCGGCGCTTCCCGGAGCTGGCCGATCTCGCGCCGCATTGGGCCGAAGGGGCCGAGTACACCGCGCTCTATCCCAATGTCCTGCTGGGCGTCCACAAGGACCACTGCTTCGCCATTCTGCTCCAGCCCAAAGGCGTGGATCACACCATCGAGCGCGTCGGCATCCACTACTTCGAGGCCCAAGTGGCCGGTGACGATTGGGCCGCCATGCGCAGCCGCAACACCGCCATGTGGCGCGAGGTGTTCGAGGAGGACATCTTTGTCGTCGAAGGCATGCAGCGCGGCCGCCATGCCACGGCCTTCGATGGCGGACGCTTCTCGCCGGTGATGGACAGCCCCACCCATTGTTTTCACGCCTGGGTGGCGGAACGGATGATCGGCTGACCGTTTCCCGGTAGAAGAGGGGGCGATCATCGCACACTCTCACAGGGGATTGAGATCATGCAGGACGGTCTGATCAGAAAGATCTGCGCCGAGGCCTTCGGCACCTTTTGGCTGGTGTTGGGCGGTTGCGGCAGCGCGGTTTTGGCCGCCGGGGCGCCGGAGGTGGGCATTGGCTGGCTCGGCGTGTCGTTTGCGTTCGGGTTAACGGTGTTGACCATGGCCTATGCGGTCGGGCCGATCTCGGGCGGGCATTTCAACCCCGCAGTGTCGATTGGGCTGGCGGTGGCGGGCCGTTTCAACCGAGACGAACTCGCGCCTTATGTGGCGGCCCAGGTAGGCGGCGCCATTGCGGCGGCCTTTGTGCTCTATACGATCGTGTCCGGGCAGACGGAGTTTGCAGGCGTCGGCGGGTTCGCCTCCAACGGCTATGGCGAGCTCTCGCCCGGGGGATACAGCCTCGGCGCGGTGCTGCTGACCGAGATCGTGATGACGCTCGCCTTTCTGGTGATCATCCTCGGCGCGACGGCCAAGGGGTCTCCGGCCGGTTTTGCTCCCATCGCGATCGGGCTGGGGCTCGTGCTGATCCATCTGATCTCGATCCCCGTCAGCAACACCTCGGTGAACCCCGCGCGCTCGACCGGGGTGGCGTTATTCGCGGAGACTGGGGCGATGGCGCAGCTCGGGATCTTTTGGGTGGCGCCTATCATCGGCGCGGTGCTTGGCGGACTGCTGTGGACGCGCCTTCTGGCCCCCGATGAGAGACAAGCGGGGGACAGTGGTACGGGCAGCGATGGCTGACACTCCCGTCACCGAGGAGACTGACAGCGCGGTTGACGCCGCGCTGATCCGGGCGCACGCGCAGGGTGACCAGGCCTTGCTCGCGCGCCTCTATGCCGAAACGGCCGAGGCCGCACGGCGGGCCGGCGACACCGACCGCGAGGCCTTTTTTCTGACCCATGCCTATGTCTTTGGGCTGCAAAGCGGGGCGGCCGATACCGCCCGCATGCACGCCCGTCTGATTGCCCTCGGCCGCGAGGAGTGAGAGGACGGCACTGATCCACTTCCAAACCGCGGAAGCGCATTTTGGATCAAAATCGGAACATACCATTTGAGCCACATCCGCTGCTCGATGTCGGAATCGACCCGCCCTTTGCCGCGTTCGGCAAGCGCCTGGCGGAAAAATCTGCTTGAGTGGCAGGCGGCAAAAACCGGGAGAGCGTCATGCAAACCAGCGCACGGGTCGTCGTCATCGGAGGCGGCGTCGTCGGCTGCTCCGTCCTTTACCACCTCGCGCGGGCCGGCTGGACCGATGTGATGCTGCTCGAGCGCTCTGAGCTGACCAGCGGCAGCACCTGGCACGCCGCCGGCGGCTGTCACACCATCAACGGCGATCCAAACGTCGCCAAGCTGCAGAAATACACCATCGATCTCTACAAGGAGATTGAGGAGGCCTCGGGCCAGGCCACCGGGTTTCACATGACCGGCGGCGTGATGCTCGCCTCGACGCCCGAGCGCTTTGACTGGCTGAAATCAACCGCCGCCAAAGGCCGCTATCAGGGGATCGAGGTCGAGGTCATCACCGCCGAGCAAGCGCATGAGATCATGCCGCTGCTCGACCCCGCCCATTTCGTCGGCGCGCTGAAAACCGTGGTGGATGGGCATCTCGATCCCTCGGGCGTGACCCATGCCTATGCCAAATCGGCGCGCAAGCTGGGGGCGGCGATCCATACGCACACCATGGTCTCGGGGCTGACCCGCAGCCGCGAGGGTGGATGGATCGTCCACACCGACAAGGGCGATGTCGTCTGCGAGCATGTGGTGAACGCTGGAGGACTCTGGGCGCGCGAGGTCGGGCGCATGGTCGGCCTCGAGCTGCCCGTGCTCGCCATGGAGCACATGTATCTGCTGACCGAGGATATGCCCGAAGTGGCGGTCATCAACGAGACGACCGGCAAGGAGGTCGTCCACGCGGTTGATTTCGACGGTGAGCTGTATCTGCGCCAAGAGCGCGGCGGCATGCTGATGGGCACCTATGAGAAGGCCTGTGTGCCCTGGTCCGAGCGCCAGACGCCCTGGGAGTTTGGCCACGAGCTGCTCCAGCCTGATATCGACCGGATTGCGCCGAGCCTCGAGGTCGGCTTCGAGCACTTCCCCGCCTTCCAGAACGCCGGGATCAAGCAGATAATCAACGGTCCCTTCACCTTCGCGCCCGATGGCAACCCGCTGATCGGGCCGATCCGGGGGCTGCCGGGCTTCTGGTCGGCCTGCGGCGTGATGGCGGGCTTCAGCCAGGGCGGCGGCGTGGGGCTCGCGCTCGCCAACTGGATGACCTCTGGCGATCCGGGCTTTGACGTCTGGGCTATGGATGTTGCGCGCTATGGCGGCTGGGCCAGCATGGCCTACACGAACCCCAAGGTGCAGGAGAACTACTCCCGCCGCTTCTCGATCAAATTCCCCAACGAGGAGTTGCCGGCCGCCCGCCCCTACAAGACCACGCCGATCTATGACCGGTTGTCCACACTGGGCGCGCAATGGGGCGACAGCTGGGGGCTCGAGGTGCCGCTGTGGTTCTCGCCCGATGGCACCCGCGATGTGTTTGCCTGGCGCCGTTCGACCGATTTCCCGCATGTGAAGGCCGAGGTCGCTGCAGTGCGCCAGGGCGTGGGCCTGATGGAGATCTCTGGCTTTTCCAAGTTCGAGGTGACGGGGCCGGGTGCGCGCGACTGGCTTGATCGGGTGCTCGCCTGCCGGATCCCCAAGCCGGGGCGCATGACGCTCGCGCCGATGCTCAAGCAGGACGGCAAGCTGATCGGCGATCTCTCGGTCTCGTGTTGGAGCGATGAGCGCTTCTTCATGGCCGGCTCGGGCATGGCCGAGGAGTACTATCTCCGCTGGTTCCACGACCATTTGCCCGCCGATGGCTCGGTCCGGGTCGAGGCGGTGGGCCTCTCGGTGTGCGGGCTCTCGATCGCCGGGCCGAAATCGCGGGAGCTGCTGTCGCGGCTGACCCAGGAGGATCTGTCGAACCAGGCGTTCCGGTTCATGGCGGTGCGCCGCATGGATCTGGGCTTTGCGCCCTGCGATGTGGCGCGGGTCTCGTTCACCGGGGATCTCGGCTACGAGATCTGGATGAAGGCCGAGTACCAGCGCCATGTGTTCGAGCGGCTGCTCGAAGCGGGCGCGGATCTGGGCCTGCGCCTGTTCGGTTTGCGCGCGCTGAACGCCATGCGGCTCGAGAAGAACTTCGGCGGCTGGGCGCGCGAGTACCGCCCGCTCTACGGCCCGCTCGAAGCCGGGCTCGACCGTTTCGTCGCCTATGAGAAGCCGGCCGACTTCATCGGCAAGACCGGCGCCCTGGCCGAGCGCGACAGCGGCGGCACGCTGCGCCTGAAGACTTTTGTGCTGCAGGCGAAGGATGCGGATGTCATCGGCGATGAGCCCATCTATCTCGGTGAGGATTGCGTCGGCTGGGTCACCTCGGGCGGCTTTGCCCACAATTCCGGGGCCTCGATGGCGATGGGCTATGTGCCAAAGGAGCACGCTGCGGCCGATGGCCCCTGGCACATCGAGCTGCTGGGTGAGAAGCTGCCCGCGGCGCTGCAGCACGCGCCGATCTGGGACGCCAATGCCGAAAGGATGCGGGGCTGATGAAGGGCTATTCGCTCTGGCAGGTCATCAAGAACGGACTGAACGGGCAATCTTACTGGGACCCGGTCTGGGGTCGGCCCGAGCCGAAGCCGTTCTATGACGTGATCATCGTGGGTGGCGGCGGGCACGGGCTCGCCACGGCCTATTATCTCGCGAAAGAGCACGGGATCCGCAACGTCGCGGTGCTCGAGAAGGGCTGGCTCGGCGGCGGCAATGCCGGGCGCAACACGACCATTGTGCGCTCGAACTACATGATCCCGGGCAACACCGAATTCTATGAGCACAGCCTCAAGCTCTGGGAAAATCTCTCCCACGAGCTGAACTACAACGTCATGTTCAGCCAGCGGGCCCATGTGAACCTGGTGTTCACGCCTGGACAGCGCGATGCCATGGCGCGGCGCTACAACATCATGCGGCTGAACGGTATCGATGGAGAGTACTGGGATCAGAACACACTGCGCCGCCGGGTGCCGCAGATGTCGATCGACGAGGGCCGGTACGAGGTGCTGGGCGCCTATGTCCAACCGCGCGCCGGCACCGCTCGCCATGACGCCGTGAACTGGGGGTTTGCGCGGGCCGCGACGGCGCTGGGCGTCGATATCATCCAGAACTGCGAGGTCACGGGCTTTGTCCGCAAGGCCGGCGCCGTCGTCGGTGTCGAGGTGCGCCGCGGCCAGTCGACCCACGAGATCTATGCCGAGAAGGTGGGCATGGCGGTCGCGGGCCACACCAGCGTGCTGGCGCACAAAGCGGGGCTTGGCCGCCTGCCGATCGAGACGCACAAGCTTCAGGCCTATGTGTCCGAGCCGATCAAGCCGATCCTCGATTGCGTGGTGGTGTTCGGGGGGCCGGGCCATTTCTATATCAGCCAGTCCGACAAGGGCGGCATGGTCTATGGCGGGGATCTCGACGGCTACAACTCCTATGCGCAAAAGGGGAACCTGCCCGTCTACGCGGATGTGGCCGCGAACTGCATGGCTGTCATGCCGTGCCTCGGGCGCGTCAAGCTGCTTCGGCAATGGGCCGGCGTGATGGACATGTCCATGGACGGCTCGCCGTTTATCACCAAGACCGATGTGCCGGGGCTCTATCTGAATGCCGGCTGGTGCTATGGCGGGTTCAAGGCGACGCCGGGCTCGGGCCATGTGTTCGCCCATACGATCGCCCAGGATGAGCCGCATTGGGCGAACCGGCGGCTGACGCTCGATCGCTACCGCACCGGGCGGCAGATCGACGAAGCGGGCCATGGCCCGTACCCCAAGGCGCATTGATGGCCAGCGATGTGATCGACGCACCGGTGGTTCTCGCCCCGGCCGGGATGGACGAGATCCCGCTGATGGCGCGGTTCTACACCGCGATGTGCGCCGCCCATGGCGACGACTTCCCCGAGCCGGCGGCGGCGGCCAAGATCGGCCGCATGTTGACCGCGCCGGGCCAGCAGGCCGTGCTGTTCTGGCGAGGCGAGGTGGCTGTGGCCTATCTGATGTGGGCCGATCTCGGCGATCATCTGTTCGTGCGCAATTATTGCGTGGCCGAGGGGCTGCGCGGCCAGGGCCTCGGCCGGGCGCTGTTCGAGCGTTGGCGTGCGACCACCGATGGCCGGCCCGTGCGCCTCGAGACCTCGGTCGAGCCGGCGTTTCGGTTCTGGCAGGCGCTCGGCTTCTCCGAATGGAGCACGGGCCTCAGGACCGACGCCCAAGACGCATCGAAGGAGATCCCCTGATGCTGCGCATTCCCTGTCCGTTTTGCGGGCTCCGCGACCACACCGAGTTCGTCTATGAGGGCGATGCGACGGTCGACTATCCGGCGCTCGATGCCTCTGAGCAGGCTTGGTATGAGGCGGTCTTTCTGCGTAGGAACCCGCGCGGCGCGCATTTCGAGTATTGGCACCACACAGCAGGCTGCCGCGCGGTTCTGATCGTCGAGCGGGACACGCTCACGCACGAGATCCGCTCGGCGCGCCTCGCGCACGGTCCCACATCCGAGGCCGTGGCATGACCGGCACTCGGCTCGCGAGCGGCGGGGTCATCGACCGCGATCAGCGCGTGTCCTTCTGGTGGGACGGGCGGCGGATGCAGGGATGTGCCGGGGACACGCTCGCCTCGGCGCTTCTGGCGAATGGCGAGCGCGTGGTGGCGCGCGGGTTCAAGTATCACCGCCCGCGCGGCGTGATGGCAGCCGGGCCCGAAGAGGGCGGCGCGCTCGTCACCACAGGCCGCGGCGCGCACCGGGTGCCGAACGTCAAGGCGCCGGAGGTCGAGCTCTATCCGGGGCTCGAGGCCTTTGGACAGAACGCCTGGCCCTCGGTTCGCTACGATCTTGGCCAGGTCAACGATCTGCTCGGACGCTTCTTCGCGGCGGGTTTCTACTACAAGACGTTCTTCGGGATGCTCGGCAAGGGCACCTGGGAGTGGATGCAGTTCGAGAAGGTCATCCGTCGAGCAGCCGGCATGGGCAGCGCCAGCGGTGAGGCGGACCCGGATGCCTATGAGATTGTCCATGACCACTGCGATCTGCTGGTGATCGGCTCAGGGCCCGCCGGGCTCGCCGCGGCGGAACAGGCGGTCAGCGCCGGTCTCGACGTGATGATCGCCGAGCAGGATTTTGCCCTGGGCGGCACGGCGATCGGGTCGCGCGAGGAGGTCGAAGGCGCTCCGATCTCGGCCTGGCTCGAGGCCCATGGCCGCCCGCTCGCCAAGGCGCGTGTGCTGCTCCGCACGACCGCCATCGGGCTCTATGACGCCAATGTGGTCGGGCTCTACGAGAAGGTCACCGATCACACAGGGCGCCCGGATCCGGCTTTGCCGCGAGGGCGCTTGCGGATCGTGCGGCCCGGGGCGGTGCTGCTCGCCACGGGGGCGATCGAGCGGCCCTTCGCCTTTGGCAACAATGACCGGCCGGGGGTGATGCTGGCCGGCGCGCTCGCCACCTATGCCGAACGCTTTGGCGTGGCGGTCGGGCAGAGCGCGGCCATCGCCACCACAAACGACAGCGGCTATGGCGTCGCGCGGGCGCTGGCGGCGGCCGGTCTTCGGGCGACGGTGCTCGATGCGCGCGAGGCCCCGGGCGCCGTCGCCGAGGCAGCGGAGGCCGCTGGGGTCGAGGTCATGGCGGGAGCGGTGCCCGTGGATGTGAAGGGCGGGCCCTCGATGCGGGCGCTCGAATGGGCACGGCTGCACGAGGGCGAGACGCGCGTGGCGGGGACGCTCTATCGCGACTGCCTCGGCGTCTCGGGCGGATGGTCGCCCGCCATCCATCTGGTCTGCCACCGCGGCGTGAAGCCCAGTTGGAACGAAGAGCTCAAATGTTTCCTCTCCGGCGAGCCGCCCGAGGGGGTCGCGCTCACCGGCGCGGCGGCCGGCGTGTTCGAGACCGAGGCCGCTATCACCCATGCCCGAGCCTCTTCGGCCGATCTGATCGGGCGCTTGACCGGGCGCCGGCGGGCTGCACCGAACCGCCCGGGCCCGGGAGGGCTCGGCGAGATCGCGCCGGTCTGGGAGGTCCGCGTGCGCGGGCGCAAGCTGAAGGCCTTTGTCGATCCGCAGCACGACGTGACAACGGCCGATGTGCGCCAGGCGGCCCGCGAGGGCTATGTCTCGGTCGAGCACATGAAGCGCTACACCACGCTCGGCATGGCGACTGATCAGGGCAAGACCGGCGGCGTGCTGGGCCTTGCGCTGCTGGCCGAGGCGCTGGACCAGACCATTCCCGAGACCGGGATCACCACCTTTCGCCCGCCCTATACACCAACGCCCATCGGCGCCTTTGCCGGACGGGCCCGCGGCGCCCATTGGAGGCCGACGCGCCGCACGCCCATGCATGCGGTCCAGGCCGAGGCGGGCGCCATCTTCACCGATGCCGGCCTGTGGAAGCGCGCCTGGTACACGCCCGCCCGCCGCAGCGAGACACTGTCGGTCGCCTATGTGCGTGAGGCCAAGACCGTGCGTGAGCGGGTTGGCATGGTCGATGTCACCTCGCTCGGTAAAATCCAGGTGCAGGGCCCCGATGCAGCCGAGCTGTTGAACCGGGTCTATGTGAACGGATTTGCCAAACTGCCGGTGATGAAGTGCCGCTATGGCGTGATGCTGCGCGATGATGGCATCGTCTATGACGACGGTGTCACTTGGCGCCTCGGCGAGCACGAGTTCCTGATGACGGCGACCACGGCCCAGGCGGCCGGTGTGTTGGCTTGGCTCGAGATGCTGCTGCAGACCCGCTGGCCCGAGCTGCGGGTGCATGTGGCCTCGACCACCGATCAATGGGCCGGGATCGCGGTTGCCGGGCCTCGGGCCCGCGCGGCGTTGGAGCCGATTGTGGCCGATGCGATGGACAATGACGCGCTGCCCTTCATGGGGATCCTGCGGAGCGAGGTCGTGGTCGACGGCGGCCGCGTGCCAGTGCTGATCGCCCGGATCAGCTTCTCGGGCGAGATGGCCTATGAGGTCTATACGCCCTCCGATTACGGCCCCGCGCTGTGGGCGGCCCTGCGGACCCGGGTCGCGGAGGAGGGCGGCTGTGTTTATGGGATGGAGGCGCTCGGCGCGCTCCGCATCGAGAAGGGGCATGTGACCCATGCCGAGCTCGACGGACGCGTGACCCTTGAGGATGCGGGGCTCGGCCGCATGGCCTCGACCAAAAAGGCCTATATCGGCCAGGCGCTGCGCAAGCGCCCGGATCTTGCCCAAAGCGATCGCCCCCAGCTCGCCCATTTCGAGCCGGTGGACCCGGCCCAGCGCTTTATGATCGGGGCGATCGTCTGCGCGCCCGATCATGTGGAGGGGCATGGGCTCGGCTGGATCACGGGCGTCACCGTCGCGCCGGCCTTTGAGGGCCGCTGGGTCGGTATCGGTCTGGTGGCCGGCGGGCCCGAGGCCTGGGAGGGCCGTGAGGTGGTCATCGCCGATCCGGTGCGGGGCCGGCAGTGCCGGGCCCGGGTGCTCTCGCCCCATCGCTATGACCCCAAGGGAGAGCGGATGCATGGTTGAACGGATCTCCGCCCTGGCCGGCGCCGCCGTGGCGCGCCAGGTCGGCACGGTCGGACAGGCCGGGCCGGGGGTGCGCCTCTCTGAGCGGCGGATCGGCAGACTCTGGCAGATCGCGGCCTGGCCTGAGCGGCTCGGCGCCGTGGGGGCCTTTGGCGCAACACTGGTGGGCGTGTCCGAGGCGCCGGGCCCGGGGCGCAGTCTGGCCGGGCCAGGCGGGCGCCTGATCCGCACCGAGCCGCTCAAGTGGCTGGTGGAGCGGGCCGAAGGCGCCGACGCGCCGGCGCTTGCCATCGAGGACGGCTCGGTGCTCGACCTCTCCCATGCCCGCACGCTGATCCGGGTCGAGGGATCGGCGGCACCCGAGGTCATGGCCCGGCTGGTCTCCGCCGATCTTCGTCCTCAGAGCTTCGGCGAAGGGGCGGTGGCGCTCAGCAGCGCGCATGGTGTGGGCATCACGGTTCTGCGCCGGGGCACGGGCTATGATCTGCTCGTGTTTCGCAGCTTCGCCCTCTCGCTCTGGGAGCAGTTGGCCGAGATCGGCGCGCAATTCGGCTGCGCGCTCGCCGAAGGTTGAGGCCGGCGTCGCAACGGGCCAGGTGCGCCGGGGCTTGTCCGGAGTGGGTCCCGCGGCTATAGCTCCGCGCGACCGATCACAGCCACCGATTGCAGCCGAGGACGCCCCCATGCCCAAGATCAACGGCAACGAGATCCGCCGCGGCAACATCATCGAGCACAATGGCGGCCTGTGGGTCGCGGTGAAGACCGACCACGTCAAGCCAGGCAAGGGCGGCGCCTTTGCCCAGGTCGAGCTGAAGAACCTCCGCAACGGCTCGAAGCTGAACGAGCGGTTCCGCTCGGCGGACAAGGTTGAGCGCGTGCGGCTCGAGCAGAAGGACCAGCAATTCCTCTACGAGACCGACGGCATGCTGACCTTCATGGACAACCAGACCTTCGAGCAGATCGAGCTGCCCGCCGATCTGCTGGGCGAGGCGCGGCCCTTCCTGCAGGACGGCATGACCGTGACAATCGAGTACTACGAGGAAGAGGCGCTCTCGGTCACCCTGCCCGAGAAAGTAACCTGCACCATCGCCGAGACCGAGCCGGTGGTGAAGGGGCAGACCGCGGCAAACTCTTACAAACCGGCGGTGCTCGACAACGGCGTCCGGGTTATGGTGCCTCCCTTTGTGGCCCAGGGCGAGGCGATCATCGTCTCGACCGAGACCTTCGAATACACCGAGCGGGCCTGAGCCCGTGGCGCGCCCGGCTGCGACGTCCACGATGATGGTTGACAATGCGCGCGTGCGGGTGACCGAATGGCGCTTTGCCCCTGGGGCAGCGACCGGCTGGCATGTGCATGAGTTCGACTATGTGATCGTTCCGGTGACGTCTAGCCCGATCGACATTGAGGATGCCGAGCAGCGCACGACCCGGGTCGAGATGGTGGCGGGTCAGGCCTATTTCCGCCAGGCCGGGGTTGCCCATGACGTGATCAATGCGGGCCCTGGCGAGCTGGTGTTCGTCGAGACCGAGCTCAAGCAACCGGGCTGATCTCCGCCCATCCTAGCTGGGAGACCACGATGTCCGGCGCCTCGCCGACCCTGAACATCATGATCAAGGCCGCGCGCCGCGCCGGCCGGCGCCTGGTGCGCGACTTTGGCGAGGTCGAGAACCTGCAGGTCAGCGTGAAGGGCGTGGGCGATTTCGTCTCGCTCGCCGATCACAAGGCCGAGGAGATCCTGCGCGAGGAGTTGCTGGGCGCCCGCCCGAACTATGGCTGGCTGGGCGAGGAGACCGGAGAGAGCAAAGGCACCGATCCGACGCGGCGCTGGATCGTCGATCCGCTCGACGGGACAACGAATTTTCTGCACGGCATGCCCCATTGGGCGGTCTCGATCGCGCTCGAACACAAGGGCCGGATCGTGGCGGGCGTTGTGTTCGACCCGGCCAAGGACGAAATCTTCGTGGCCGAACAGGGGCAAGGCTGTTGGGTGAACGACCGGCGCTGCCGGGTCTCGGCACGGCGGGATCTCAGCGCGGCGGTGCTGGCGACGGGCATTCCTTTTGGTGCCAAGAAAACGCTGCCGGTGATGCTTAAGGACCTCGCTGCGCTCATGCCGCGGTCGGCCGGGGTGCGGCGCTGGGGGGCAGCTGCACTCGATCTGGCCTATGTGGCGGCCGGGCGCTTCGATGCGTTTTGGGAGCGTGAACTCAGCCCCTGGGACATGGCGGCCGGCGTTCTGCTGGTGCAAGAAGCGGGCGGGCTGGTCAGCGCTCTGGGCGGTGAGCCCGGGTCCTCAGATCCCCTGGCGACCGGCACGATCCTGGCGGCGAACGCCGATCTACGCCCGGCTCTGGCCGAGCATCTGAGCTGACCATTAGCCCACCAAGCAGGTCATACAGCCAACCACCATCGACCCGCCATGGGAGTTGGTATCGCCGATCCGCGCCTGGGGCATATTGCCGACCAGCGTGGTGGCTGAGCCTTTGACCAAAGTGTCCGGCGGCCCGACGCAGGTGAGGTTGTCACCGATCCGTGCGGCGGGCATATTGCCGATCAACACCGTCGGTTGCCCCTTGATCACGGGCCCGCCCACATGGGGCACAGTCCCGTTGACCATCGGGCAGACGTGGTTATCGGAGATCCTGGAAGGTGGAAGGGTCACGGGTCAAGCCTCCGAAATCGCTCTTGGTGCCAATCGCTGCCCCCCATAAAGTCGGTGCGCCGGGGCCCGCTGTCAAGCGGCCCCGTGCCCGCGTCACGTTGACAGCGCCAGTTTGGGCGAGATCACATTCATCCCTAGGGCACGGCCGACAGCATAATTGGTCAGCTGACCCGCATGCACGTTTAGCCCCGCGAGCAGATTCGGATCGGCGCGACAGGCCTCGACCCAGCCCTTGTCGGCGATGGCCAGCATGTGGCGCAGCGTGGCGTTGCCCAGGGCAATGGTCGAGGTGCGCGGCACCGCACCCGGCATATTGGCAACGCAGTAGTGGATGATGCCGTCGACCTCATAGATCGGGTCATCATGGGTTGTGGGGCGCGAGGTCTCAAAGCAGCCGCCTTGATCGATCGCCACATCCACCAGAACGGCTCCGGGCTTGAGTTCCGACAGATCGGTCCGGCTGACCAGGCGCGGCGCGGCGGCGCCCGGGATCAGAACCGCGCCAATGATCATGTCGGCCCGGCGGATGTCCTCGGCTGTGGCCGATTTCGAGGCATAGCGCGTGCGGAAGAGGCCGCGATAGACCTCGTCGAGATGGCGGAGCCGGTCGAGCGAGAGATCGAGCACGGTGACATCCGCCCCCATCCCCGCGGCAATCCGCGCCGCATTGGTGCCGACGACGCCGCCGCCCAGGATCACCACCTCGGCCGGGCCGACCCCAGGCACGCCGCCCATCAGCACGCCGCGCCCGCCATTTGCCTTTTGCAGCGCCCATGACCCGGTTTGCGGGGCGAGCCGACCGGCCACCTCGGACATGGGCGCCAACAGAGGCAGCCCGCCGCTCCGGTCGGTCACGGTCTCATAGGCGATCGCGGTGACGCCGCTCTCCAGCAGATCGCGCGTCTGATCGGGATCGGGCGCCAGGTGAAGATAGGTGAACAGAACCTGACCCGCGCTGAGGCGTTTGCGCTCCTCAGGCTGAGGCTCCTTGACCTTGACGATCAGCTCTGCCTCGGCAAAGACCGCCTCCGCCGTCTCGACGATGGTCGCGCCCGCGGCAACATAGTCTTCGTCCCCGAACCCGGCCCCGGCCCCGGCGCCGGTCTCGACCACCACGCTGTGATCATGCGCAATCGCCTCGCGCGCGGCCGAGGGCGTCAGGCCCACGCGATACTCCCGCGTCTTCACTTCTTTCGGACACCCGATCCTCATTGTGCTCTCCTGTCGGCGTTTCCCCGGGGCCGCCTCTTTGGGCCGCCTCCTTGCGCCACCCTAGGATTGCGCTGCGCATTGCGATAGGGGCCCCTCAACCCGAAGAGCGCACTGGAAAATACGCCGCACGCCGGTATGGTGGCACGGGGCCGAGGGGGAGGCGCATGGACCAAGAGACCCACCAGGTCGAGTTCTCGCAACCGACGCGGCAGATCTTCCTGATGCTGACAGTGCTGATCTTGGTCAGCACGGGCGCCACGCTGCTGGCCGCGCAGATCCAGACCGTGTTCTGGGCCAACCCGTATCTGAACGGCTTTATCTTCGGCGTTTTCGTCTTTGGCGTGGCGGCGACGTTCTGGCAGGTCAGCCAGTTGATCTCGGCGAGCAACTTCCTGCGTGACATCCAATCGGGTGCCAAGGGGGCCGAGATCGGCCGCCCGCCTAGACTGGTCGCTTCGATGGCGCCGATTCTGACCGATGGGCGGGTGAAGAAGCGGCTGGCGGCCTCGACCACGCGCTCGATTCTCGACTCGATCGCCGTGCGTTTGGACGAAGCGCGGGATATCACGCGCTACATCACCAATCTGCTGATCTTTCTCGGGCTGCTCGGCACCTTTTGGGGGCTCGCCAACACGGTGCCGGCGGTGGTGGACACGATCCGCTCGCTCGCGCCCTCGGGCGGCGACACCTCGGATGTGAGTGTGTTCGAGCGGCTGATGAGCGGGCTCGAGGATCAGCTCGGCGGGATGGGCACGGCCTTCGCCTCATCGCTGGTGGGTTTGGCCGGATCGCTGGTGGTCGGTCTGCTCGAGCTCTTTGCCGGGCATGGACAGAATCGGTTTTACCGGGAACTGGAGGAGTGGCTCGGCAGCTTCACGCGCCTTGGTCTGGTCTCCGAGGGTGAGGGACCCGACGGGGCCTTGGTTGCCCTGCTCGAGCGGGTTGATGAAGGGCTCGAGCGCACCTCGGACAGCGCGAAGAAGGCCGAGGACGCCCGGATCGAGGCCGAAAAGCGCCTCGGCCAGGCCGCCGAGGTTGTCGCCGCCATGGCCGGCCAGGTGGACCAGCAACGGACCCTTGTCGAGGGCATGTTCACCGAGATGAAGGAGGCGCGCGAGCAAGAGGCCGCCCGCGACCATGCCATGCTCACCTCGCTGAAGCGGCTCGAGCAGTCGAGCGCACAGATCGCGCAAAGCCAGAGCGCGTTGGCCGACGCGCTGGAGCGGGCGGCCTATCTCGGGGGGCCCGTTTCCGGGGGCGGAGGTGTCGCCGATCCCGAGATGGCCTCGGCCATGCGCGGGGTCGAGAAGCAGCTGCGCTCTCTGGCCGATGATCTGGCCGTCGGGCGGCATGAGACGACCCAAGCGCTTCGCTCTGAGCTGCGCGCGCTCATCACGCTGATCGACCAGCGCACGCGTCCAGGCGGGGGAGGCGCTGTCTGATGGCGCTCGCACGGCGCGGCACAGGACGGTTCGACACCAGCATCTGGCCTGGTTTCGTCGACGGCCTGACCGCCCTGCTGCTGATTCTGATGTTCGTTCTGTCGATCTTTATGATCGTCCAGTTCAGCTTGCGCGAGACCATCCTCGGTCAGGATGAGAAGCTGCTGGAACAGGAGGAGGTGATCGGCGTCCAGCAAAAGCGCATCGATGTGCAGGACAAGACGCTGTTTGCGCAAAAGGACGAGATCGACGCTCAAACGCGCGAGATCGCCACGCAGAAGAACACCATCCGCGAGCAGGGGGTCCGCATCGGCGCGCTCTCGGCACAGGTGGAGAACTTGGCGGATGTACTGTCGATGGAGCAACGCCGCGGCGCACAGATGCAAAGCGATCTCGGCACCCTGCGCGCCACCTTGGCCGAGGCAACGGGTGCCCGCGATGCCGCCATGGACGAGGCGGAGGCGCGCGCGGCTCTGATCGTCGAACTCCGGGCCGAGGCAGAGACGCGCACGACGGAGCTTGGGCGGCTTAAGGCCGATCGTGCCTCGGCTGCCGCACTGATCGCGCGGCTCGAGGCGGCCAGCGCAGATCAGGCCGTCACCATCGATCAGCTGGATAACGATCGCGCGGAACAGGCAGCGGCCCTGGCCGCGCTGGATGCCGAGCGGGGCGAACAGGATGCCGCCCTGGCTGCGCTCCGCCGCGAACAGGCCGAGCTCAACACGTTGCTCGCCTCGGTAACGGCGGAGCGCGATGCGGCGGCGGGCGACGCCGCCGCCCTGGCCGAGGCCCGCGTCAGCGATGCCGAGCGGTTGCAGCGTTTTGCCGAGGAGCAAGCCGCTCTCGAGCAAGCGGTCGCCAGCCTCGAGGCTCGCCGGATCCAACAGGCGACCGAGATCACCCGCTTGGCCGACACCGCCGATGCGCTCACCGCCGAGAAGGCCCGGCTCGACGCCGAGCGGGCCGCGGCGCTGACCCTGATCTCTCAGCTTCGCGAGGGGCGGGCGGTGGACCAGGCCCGGGCCGAGGGGCTCGGCGAGCGCCTAAACGAAACCGATGCGGCGCGCGCCCAGCTGGCGGAAGAGGTGGCCACCGCACTCGCCTTGCTCTCCCAGCTCGAGGTCGAGCGCGATGCCATCGCTGCCGCCCGGGACCGCGCTTTCGCCGAGCAGACCGAGCTGTCGACCGATCTCGAGGCCCTGCGCCGCCAGCGACGCGAGGTCGAGGCCCTAAAGCTCGCGGCGCTCGAACGGGTCGAGGCGCTGGAGGCGAGCCTGTCGGCCGAAGAGCGGGCGCGGCGCCAAATCCAAGCGGACCGCCAGATTGCGCTGTCGCGCATTCGCGCGCTCGAGGCCGATCTGACCGCTGAGCAAGCTGCCCGGCGCGATGTCGAGGTGCTCCGTGCAGCGGCCGAGGAAGCCTTGGCCAAACGCGCCGAGGCGCTCGACTACGCCGAGCGGGCTTTGCTTGAGGAGGCCGCCGTCGCTGCAGCGCTCCGCCGCGATCTGGCCGCGCGAAACGACGACTTGCGCGATGCCGGCGCGACGCTTGCCGATCGAGATGCGCAGCTGACGGCCGAGACCGCCGAGGTCGCCCGCCTCGCCCAGCAGATGCAGGCGCTGACCGATCAGATCGGCGCGCTCCAGCAGCTGTTGGGTGAGGCAGAGGCTGCCGATACTGCGCAAAAGGTGCAGATCGCGCGGCTGGGCGAGCAGCTGAACGCCGCCCTTGCGCGCAAAGTCTCTGAGCTTGAACGGTTCCAGTCGGAGTTCTTCCAGCGGATGGAGGCGGTGCTCGGTGGGCGCGATGACATCCAGCGGGCTGGCGACCGGTTCGTCTTCCAGTCCGAGGTGCTGTTCGGTTCGGGCTCGGCCACCCTGAACGCCGCGGGACGGGCCGAGCTTGCGAAACTTGGCGCCGTTTTGCGACAGATCGCCGATGAGGTGCCAGGAGATTTGGACTGGGTCCTGCGGGTGGACGGGCACACCGATCGCCAGCCGATCACGGCCGGACGCTTCTCCGACAACTGGGACTTGAGCCAAGCGCGCGCCTTATCGGTCGTACGCTATCTGATCGAGGCCGAGGGGGTCGAGCCGCAACGTCTGGCCGCGACGGGGTTCGGAGAGTTCCGGCCGCTCGACCCGGCGGACAATGCGCTGGCCTATGCCCGCAACCGGCGCATCGAGTTCAAATTCACCCAGCGCTGAAACGGGCGGATTTCCCGTCGGATTTGCCTAATACTCGAGCGAGTAAACGCTCTGTTAACCAATTCCTCCCAACCTCTAGGTCGGGAAATGGGACAGGTGCATGTTCGCTCTTCGGGTTGTTTTGGCCGGCGCGCTTGTCTTGATGGCAGGAGGGGCGCCGCTGTCCGCGATCGCGGGCGCGTGGACGCAAAAGCCCGGCTCGGGCCAGGCGATCCTCTCGGCGAGCCGCAAATCCGGCCAGTTTTCGCCCTTCCCCTCGTCGCGAGAGAGCGATGACAGCACCTTTACCGCGTTGTTTGCCGAATACGGCGCGCTCGAGGGCCTGACGGTCGGCGGCACGGTATTTGTGGAGTTCGCCAGCGGCGATGACGACAACTCCGCCGATGTGGGGCTGTTTGTGCGCCAACGGCTGTGGCAAGGCGAGGCGGGGGATGTGGCCTCGGTCCAGTTCGGCGCCAAGCAAGAGATCAACGACCTGTTGGGCGATGATTTCGGCGGACCAGGGGCGGATCCGACCAATGAGATCTCGTTGCGCCTGCTCTATGGGCGGGGCTGGGGCTTCGAATGGGGCAGCGCCTTTCTCTCGACCGAGGGCGGCTATCACTACCAGACCGACGGCGATGAGGACGAACTGCGCGTCGACATCACGGTCGGCGCCCAGCCCGATCCCTGTTGCATGGGGCTGCTCAGCCTGTTCTCGACCTTCCCGGTCGAGGGCGAGGAGGATGTGTCGATCAAGATCGCGCCCTCCTTCGCTTACAGCTTCCACAGGCCGAATGACGGTGGCAAGCCGGTGACCCTTCAGATCGGCTTCAGCCAAGATCTGGCCGATTTCGACGACGGGCTCGGCGTGCAGCTGAGCGTCTGGAAGCCCTTCTGAGCGCGCACGCCGCGACCCATCACAAAATCTGCTGGAACGATGAACCATCGCTGATGGACCGGGCACTTATGACTGTCCATTGAGTTCGCATGCTGGGAGGCCGCGATGTTCATCGAATACACAGTCAAGAAGGGCGAAAAATTCGCCGATATTTGCAAAAAGCACGGTGTTTCAAAATCAGACCAGACGACCATCTGGAAGATGAAGCAAAACAGCAAGATCCAATCCAAGCGGAAGTCACCCGACAACCTGCAAGCGGGTGACAAGGTCTGGATGCCCGATCCGGGCGTCACGCTGAACAAGATCACTTTCAAAGGGGCGACGTATTATCTGACCGACAAGGAGTTCGCCGCCTATCAGAAGAAGGTGCAGGTGAACCTGGCTAAGACCATCGTGGCGCCGGCAGATCTGGCCTATCGCAACGTCTACTCGCAGTTCAAAACGCTGATCGAGATGCCGGGCAACACGGCGCTCGCCCTGGCGACGGTGATCATCCAGTATGTCGGCTGGACCAAACTCGATCACGGCAAGCAACAGGCGGCCCACAACGCGCTCTTTGCCCTGAAGAACGCGGTGAAGAAGGGCGATGGCAAGGCGATCAAGGCCGCCATGGACGTCTTTGGTCCGGCTATGGACGCCTTTGCCAAGGACGTGAACACCTATACTGATCGTATGCTGATCGGCGGCAAATATGCCGAGTGGGGCGCCACGTTGACCCGCGACATTGGCTATAAGGCGGCAGAGGCTCTGGCCTCGCGGGCGCTTAAGAAGTGCCCCGGTGCGATCGGAGATGCGCTTGAGGCGGGGTCCGTCAGCACGCTCTTCACGATGGCGGACGAGATCGGCAAGGCCCTGGCAGGCCAAAAGCCCATGTCCATGAACATTGTCTGGAGCTCGATCCGCAAGGGTGTCGCCGACGGCGTGGTGGCGGCGCTCAACAACGGGCTCGGCAAGAAGCTGAGCGACTTGATCGGCCAGCGCCTTGCGCTGAAGATGCTCAAATCCAAGGCGCTGGTGGCCATTGTCGGTAAGATCGCGAAATCGCCCTTGGGTAAGAAGCTGATCGGCGATCACCTGGTCGACAAGATCGGGCCCGAGATGGCCAAGCGTGTCCTCGTCAAGCGTCTGGCGGACGAGATCAAATCCGCAGGCACCGGCAAATTCGTGCCAATGCTGACGCAGTGGTGCATGGACAAGTTCGGCCTGCTTACCAAAGCGGTGGTCGAGGCGGTCAAATCAGGGAAAGGGACCGAGGGGCCGAGCCAGCTGGCCGATGCGGCCATGGCCAAACTGCCCGTCGATCGGATGTTCTTCGAGGTGGTGGAGCAGATGCTCGAGGAGCGGATGTCGGCGATCGGCAAAGCGCTCGAGGCGGATGCGGCCCAGTTACAAAGCGCAGACTGAGCCATCAAAATCTGGATGGGGCGGGGCCGGTCTCTTTGAGAGGCCGGCCTTTGCGCAGTGGGATCAGCTCGACACGCCCGGCAGGCGGCGCAGCGTGACACCCTCGATCCGCCAGGCGCCGTCTCTCTCACGCATCATATAGTCGGCCTCGAACTGCGCGCCGCGGGCGTCCTCGAACAGCACCGTCTTGACGAACAGGCCCGCCGGCCGCTCGGCGAGCCCACGATACTCATGGCGCTGTGGTCGCCAGATCATGGGATAGCCATGGCGGACCATGTGCCCGAAGTTCTCGGCCGAGCCGAACTTTTGCTGGATGCCCGGTGCGGCATGGGCGAAGGCTGCGGCCAGATCGTTGCGCTGGAACGCAGCGAGTTGATCCTCGATCACCATCTCGATCTGGCTGTCTTGGGCGCGCGCCACCGGAGTGGCCACCGCGACAAAAAAGACCGCTGCCAGAAAGAGCGCTGAAAGGCGAAGGGCGAATGCATGCATGATCGGCTCCGTTCATGGATATCCTTGTGAGGGTGGATTGCCGAGGCCCGCGGTCAAGGCGGATCTGGCCTTCCGCGCGCCGCACGGCTGGCCTATGGTCCGCCGCTACCCGCCCCTGTCGGGCGGCTGATTGGGTGAGCGGAATGGGCCAGGAGTTTCGCATCGCGCGGCTCGGAGCGCGCGGAGACGGCGTGACCGAGGACGGCGCGGTGTTCGTGCCGTTCGCCCTGCCGGGCGAGCGGGTGCACGGCGATCTCGAGCTGGGGGACCGGGTGCGGTTCGTGCAGGTGCTCGAACCTTCGCCCGATCGGGTGATGCCGCAATGCCCGCACTTTAAGCAGTGCGGCGGTTGTGTCCTGCAGCACGCCTCGGACCATCTGCTGGCCGAGTGGAAGGCCGAACTCATCGCGGCCTCGCTGGCCTCGCGCGGCATCGAGGGGGTGCCAGTCCGCCCGGTCCAAACCGTCCCCGCAGCCAGCCGGCGCCGGATCGCCGTCACCGCCCGGCGCACCCGGTCAGGCGTCCTGACGGGCTTTCTCGCCACCGGCTCGGGCGAGATCGTGCCGGTCTCCCAGTGCACCGTCGCCGCGCCCGAGCTGATCGCCATCCTGCCCGCGCTCGAGGAGATCGTGCGATACGGGGCGAGCCGGCGGGGCAATCTGCGCCTGACATTGACGCTGGCGGCGGCTGGGATCGATCTGGCGGTCACCGGGGCGAAGGCGCTGAAACCTTATGAGATGGCGCTGTTGGCGGGCATGGCTGCCCGGGCCGGGTTGGCGCGGCTGGCGTGGAACGGGGAGGTGGCTGTGACCATCTCACCGCCCGTGCACCGGTTGGGCTCTGCCACGCTGCTGCCGCCGCCGGGCGGATTTCTGCAGCCCACTGTCGAGGGGGAAGCGGCGCTGGTCGCGGCGGTGTTGGAGATCACCGAGGGCGCGGCCCGGGTGGCCGATCTCTTCTCGGGCTCAGGAACCTTCACCCTGCCTTTGGCCGAGCGCGCGGAGGTGATGGCCGTCGATGGCGAGGGCCCAGCTATCGATGCGCTGGAGGCGGCCTGGCGGGCGACCCCGGGCCTGCGCAAAGTCGTGGCCGTCCACCGCGATCTGTTTGCCCGTCCGCTGCGGCGCGATGAGCTGAAAGGCTTGGACGCTGCGGTGCTCGATCCCCCGCGCGCCGGCGCGAGATCTCAGGCCGAACAGCTGGCCGAGCACGGTCCTCGGTGGATTGCGAGCGTCAGCTGCAATCCGGCCACCTTTGCACGGGATGCACGGATCCTGATCGACGGGGGTTACCGTCTGGACTGGGTCCAGCCCGTGGATCAGTTCCGCTGGTCCGCCCATGTGGAGCTGGTCGGCGCCTTTCGCCGATAGCGCGCAGCCCCCAAGGCCGCAAGCCCGCCGAGCAACAACAGACCGCTGGCCGGCAATGGCACGGCGACATTGCGGTCCACGTCCTCGGCCGAACTGACCAGGAATACATCGCCGAACAGATCGATGACATAGAGGTTCCCGTCGCCATCCTGGCCGAATGAGGCGAGGCCTGTGATATCGCCCGCATCGATGTCGAGATCCCAGCGCGTCAGATCTGAAAGCGTCCCGCTTGCAGCATCGAACTCCAGCGACAGGATCCGGTCGCTGATGAAATCGCCAAAAAAGTAGAGCCCATCGAGCGCGCCGAGCGGCCCACGATAGACCTCGCCTCCGGTGATCGAGCTGCCGGCGATCGGCTCGGCGCCGTGCACGTACTCAAAGGCTGGATCCTCGAACAGCGTGCCGGGTGGGAAGAAGGTCGAGAAGGGCAGCGTCCCCTCGAAATCGGGCCAGCCATAGTTCAGGCCCTGTTCGACAATGTTGACCTCCTCGAGACGGTTCTGGCCCACATCGCCGACGAGCAGCGTGCCCGTGGCATCGTCGTAGCCGCCGCGATAGGGGTTGCGAAATCCCTCGGCGATCACCTCGGTCACCGGTCCGCCACCGGGCGAGACATTGTCGCCGGGGATCGCATAATTCCGGCCAGCATCGGTTGGGAAATCATCGCCATTGGGGTCGATTCGCAGGATCGAGCCGAGCAGTGGCGAGCCGTTCTCCAGATCGCTCTGCTGCCCGCTGTCGCCGGTTGTGATCAGCAGGGTGTTGGCAGTGTCCACGCCGATCCAGCCGCCGTAATGGTTGCCCGATCCGTCGATCGTGTGGGGGATATCAATCACGGTCCGGACCGATACGGCATCGGCGACGTTTGGATTTGCGCTCGCATCGACTGAGATCACCCGGTGGGTCTCGGCGCCGCCCGCCCCGCGGTTGTCCACATAGCTCAGATAGAGCCGCCCGGTGGTGGCGAAGTTGCGGTCAAAGGCGATGGCATAGGCGCCGCGCTCGCCCGAGGTGGCCGTCACCGCGCTGTTGTCGAAGAAAGGTGTCGCCAACAGCGTCCCCGAGCTGCGGTCATAGATGCGGATCACGCCGCTTCGATCGAGGATGAAGAGCCGGTCGCTGTCGCCTGGCGGGGCCGCGACATGGATCGGGTTCGCAACGCCGGTGTCGTCGACGATCCGGGTGAGCCCCAGGGTGGCAGCGGCAACCGGGTTTCCGAGCACGACGAGGCACAACGCTAGGATGAGGGGACGTATCATAGCGGCCTCCCGGGAACTCCTCATCAATTCTTGCCCAATGCGCCGGCAAATACAACCATCGCGTGTAGTTAGCCGCAAGGTCTTTGTGATCAGCGGAAGGCCTCGGTGTCGCGCAAGCGGGCTGCGATGTCGAGGAAGGCCTTGGCCTGCGGGCTCGCCGGTTTGGCCGCGACAATCGGTGCGCCGGCATCTCCCGCCAGACGGATGTCGAGATCGAGTGGGATCTCTCCAAGGAATGGGAGGCCCAGTTTCTCGGCCTCGGCCCGTGTCCCACCGTGCCCAAAGATATGCGCCTCATGCCCGCAATTGGGACAGATATACGTCGACATGTTTTCGATCAGGCCGACCACCGGCGTGCTGGTCTTCTCGAACATGTCCAACGCCTTGCGCGCATCGAGCAGCGCGATGTCTTGGGGGGTAGAGACCACGACGGCGCCCGAGATCTCGGCCTTTTGCGACAGGGTCAGCTGCACATCGCCGGTGCCCGGTGGCAGGTCGACCAGCAGCACGTCGAGGCCGCCCCATTGCACCTGGCGCAACATCTGCTCGAGCGCGCCCATCAGCATCGGCCCGCGCCAGACGACGGCCTCGCCCTCGGCGACCATCATGCCGATCGAAATGGCGGTCACGCCGTGATTGCGCAGCGGTAGGATGGTCGTCCCATCCGGCGAGGACGGCCGGCCCGAGATGCCGAGCATCCGTGGCTGCGATGGTCCGTAGACATCGGCGTCCAGCAGCCCGACCCGCAGCCCCTGGGCCGCCATGGCGACAGCAAGATTGGCCGAAACCGTTGATTTGCCGACACCGCCCTTGCCGGATGCGATCGGCAAGATCCGCTCGACGCCGGGGATGCGTTTGTCCGCCGGGGCGGCTGGCTTGCGCCGCGAGACGCCGAGATCGGGCGGCGGCCCTTTGGAGGCTGGGGCCCGGGCGGCTTGGGGCTCGGCCGCGTGGGCGGTCAGGATCGCCGAGACCCGGCTCACCCCCGGCAGCGCCTCGACCGCGGCGGCGGCGGCGGCTCGCACGGGCTCCATCTCGGCCCCGATGGCCGGGTCGACCTCGATGACGAAGCTCACGGCGCCGTCCTTGACGCTGATCGCCCGCGCCATATCCGCCGAGATCAGATCTTTGCCCGAACGCTGGTCGACGATCCGCGAAAGGGCCGCGACAACCTCTTCGCGGGTGACGCTCATGATGCGTTGCCCGTGTCGAGATTGCCGGTGTCGATCTCGCCCTCGACCACATGCTCGAGGCCGATCTCCGGGCAAGAAATCACAGCGCGGATGGTCACCGGACCCTGGGGGCCGGCCGAGCGCGCCGCCGCCTCGATCTGCTGCTGCGAGGTGACGCCCACCTGTTTGAGAAACTTCCGCATCGACATATTGAGGGGATCGTCGCTCATGCCAGACCTCACCACGTGGAACTCGTATCGTCTGTGTTAGGTCATCGGCTTGGCGTGCATGTCAAGGCCGTGGGCCGCTTGCTGTGCTGTGCGCCGGAACGCGAGATGGTTCACAGCGGCGGCGGGGATTGGCATAGGAGGCCCTCAACACGCCAACCGAGATGGCGTGCGGCGACCATGGGGGATCGAATGACCAGCACGGCCTGCGGATCTGAGGCAGGGCGACCGGCGCTATGCTCGCGATCGCGCTGATCCTCGATGCCGTGTTGGGTGAGCCTGAGCCGCTGTGGCGCAGGCTGCCGCACCCCATTGTCCTCATCGGCCGCGCCATCGCCCGTCTGGAGCGTGGGCTGAACCGAGGCGCATACCGGCGCGTGCGAGGGGGGCTCGCCATGGCTTTTCTGCTTTTGCCACTGGGGGGGCTGGGCGTGGCGCTGTCGCAGCCCCTGTTCGGCGGCGTCGCCGAGGTCCTCTTGGCCGCTGTCCTGTTGGCGCAGCGCAGTCTGGTCGAGCACGTTCGAGATGTCGCCGATGCGCTCGACCGGACGCTTGGCGAAGGGCGGGCGGCGGTTTCGCGGATCGTTGGGCGGGATCCGGACGCGCTGGACGAGGCAGGGGTCGCGCGCGCCGCCATCGAATCGGCTGCCGAGAACTTCTCGGACGGCGTCGTGGCCCCGGCCTTCTGGTTCGCGGTCGCGGGCCTGCCGGGCATTCTGCTCTACAAGGCCATCAACACGGCGGACAGCATGATCGGCCACCGCACCCAGCGCTATGAGGCATTTGGATGGGCGGCGGCTCGGCTGGACGATTTGGCCAATCTGGTGCCCGCACGGCTGTCGGCGGTGTTGATGGTCTGTGCCGGAGGACGGCTCGCGGCGCTCCGGATCGTGTTGCGGGATGCGGGGCTCCACCGCTCGCCAAACGCCGGCTGGCCCGAGGCTGCGATGGCCGCGTGTCTGGGCGTCGCCGTTTCGGGCCCGCGGTCTTATCACGGCACGCCCACCAGTGATCCTTGGGTGCACGCCGAGGGCCGCCGCAACGCCAATGCGAGCGATGTTCGCGCCGCCTGTCGTCTTTTGTGGCGTGCCTGGGCCGTTCTTCTGCTGTTGGCGGGCGGGCTTGTGATCGCCACCGCCTAAGCACCTTGCGCCTTGGCGCCGCCTTGGGCAAGGACTGGCCCATGACCGACAGTCCCGCACCCACCGGCGAGATCACGTTGCAGACGCTCGCCATGCCCGCCGACACCAATGCCAATGGCGACATCTTTGGCGGATGGCTGATGGCGCAGATGGACCTTGGCGCCTCGGTGCTGGCGCGGCGGCGTTCGCGCGGGCGGGTGGCGACGGTGGCGGTCGAGGGGATGACCTTCCTCAAACCGGTCTTTGTCGGAGATCTCGTCTCGGTCCACGCTACCATGCTGCGCGAGGGGCGGAGTTCGATGCGCATCGGGATCGAGGTCTGGATCACCCGCCAACCCTCTGGCGATCATCTCAAGGTGACCGAGGCGACCTTCACCTTCGTCGCGATCAACGACAGCGGGCGCTCCCGGGTGTTGCCGACCTAGCAACCCGGGCATGCTGCGTCGTACCGATTTCGCCGCGCACCCGCTGGACCCCGCCAAACCGGCCTGATACGCACGCGGTCATGGCGGATGGCGACGACGACACCCAATCGGACATGCGTGAGTTTCCCGAGCCGCTCGCGCGGGCTCTGGGCGAGCGCTATCTGACCTATGCGCTGTCGACCATTATGCACCGCGCTCTGCCGGATGCCCGCGATGGGCTGAAGCCGGTGCATAGGCGCATCCTCTTTGCCATGCGCGGCCTCCGGCTCGACCCCGACGGCGCGTTCAAGAAATGCGCCAAGATCGTCGGCGAAGTGATGGGCAACTATCACCCCCATGGCGACGGCGCGATCTATGAGGCGCTGGTCCGCATCGCCCAGGATTTCGCTCAGCGCTATCCGCTGGTCCAGGGCCAGGGCAATTTCGGCAATATCGACGGCGACAGCGCGGCCGCCTATCGCTACACCGAGGCGCGGCTGACCAAGGTGGCGATGGCGCTGCTCGACGGGCTGGACGAGAACGCCGTCGATTTCCGCGACAACTATAATGGCGAGGAGCAAGAGCCCGAGGTTCTGCCGGCCGCCTTGCCCAACCTGCTTGCCAATGGGGCGACCGGCATTGCCGTCGGCATGGCGACCTCGATCCCGCCGCACAATGCCGGTGAGGTCTGCGCTGCGCTCCTGCACCTGATCAAGCACCCCGATGCGCGCATCGAGACGCTGCTCGAGCATATGCCGGGCCCCGATTTTCCCACGGGCGGTGTGCTGGTCGAGCCGCCGGAGACGATCCTCGAGGCCTACCGCACCGGGCGCGGCGGCTTCCGACTCCGGGCCACCTGGGTGCGCGAGGATCTCGGACGGGGGCAATGGCAGATGGTGGTCACCGAGATCCCCTATCAGGTCCAGAAATCCAAGCTGATCGAGCGGATTGCCGAGCTGATCACCGCCAAAAAGCTGCCCGTCCTGGCCGATATTCGCGACGAGTCGACCGAGGATGTGCGGATCGTGCTTGAGCCGCGCTCGCGCAGCGTCGAGCCAGCCATGATGATGGAGACGCTCTTCAAGCTCACGGATCTCGAGACGCGCTTCCCGCTCAACATGAACGTGCTGATCGATGGGCGGACGCCGCGCGTCTGCTCGCTGCGCGATGTGCTGCGCGCTTTCCTCGACCATCGGCGGGCCGTGCTGCAGCGCCGCTCGCGCCACCGGCTCGAGAAGATCGCCCACCGGCTCGAAGTGCTCGAGGGCTACATCGTCGCCTTCCTCAACCTCGACCGGGTGATCGAGATCATCCGCACCGAGGACGAGCCCAAACCCGTTATGATGGCCGAAGACTGGGGCGAAGGTGCGCGCCTGACCGACACCCAGGCCGAGGCGATTTTGAACATGCGCCTGCGCAGTCTCCGCCGGCTCGAGGAGATGCAGCTCCGCGCCGAGCGCGACCGCCTGATCGAGGAGCAGTCCGGGCTCGAGGCGCTGTTGGCCGACGAGGAGGCCCAATGGGAGCGCATCGCCGAGGAAATCCGGCAGATGCGGGAACAGTTTGGCGCCCCGCGCGCCTTGCGCTTTGTCCGCAGCGCCCAGGATGTGGCGGCGGCCCGGGCCGGACGCGCCGAGTATCCGCCCGGCGCTCGGCGCACTGCGCTTGAAAGCGCGCCGATCCTCGACGAGGTGCCCCCGGAGGCATTGATCGAGCGCGAGCCGATCACGGTGGTTTGCTCCCGTGAAGGCTGGATCCGGGCCATGAAGGGCCACATTTCGCTCGAGACCGAGATCAAATACCGCGACGGCGACGGCCCGGGCTTTGTCCTACACGCCCAGACGACCGATCGGCTGCTGGCCCTCGCGGCTTCGGGTCGGGTCTTCACCCTCGGCGCCGATCGCCTCCCCGGCGGGCGCGGCCAGGGAGAACCGGTCCGCCTGATGGTGGATCTGGCGAATGATGACCATATTGTGTCACTCTTTGTGCACAGCCCGGGCGGCAAGCGCTTGCTGGCCTCCTCGGCGGGGGAGGGCTTTGTCGCGGCGGAGGACGCTCTCGTTGCCCAAACGCGAAACGGTCGCCAGGTGCTCAGCGTCAAGGACGGCGTGGTCGCAGCCGTATGCCGGCCTGTGCAACCGTTCCACGACCATCTGGTCGTGATAGGCGAGAACCGTAAGATGCTGGTCTTCCCGATCGCCGAAGTCCCTGAAATGGCTCGTGGCAAAGGCATCCGGCTCCAGAAATACAAGGATGGCGGGCTGGCCGACGCGCTCTGCATCGCACTGGCCGAGGGTCTCGCCTGGCCCGACAGCGCCGGGCGGGTCCGCAGAGAACCGGATCTCAGCGAGTGGCTCGGCCGACGCGCAGGCATCGGGCGCATGGCGCCGCGAGGTTTCCCGCGCAACAACCGTTTCCCTCGATAAACCAACTAATTTTCAATAAGTTGACGGCAATTTCGCCCGTCGGTGCGGGTCCCTTTTTTGCCAGATTGCGCCGAAAAATGACCTTTGTTCGTGCCTCATTTCGGCGCTTTTCCCGAGCATAACCATACCTGTCGCCGGTTGGTGCACGGTGCGTAGATCGGGTCAAGCTTAAGTGGACCCATGGTGGATTGGCGTATCAGGCGACTGTGTGTGTAAGCGTGTGACCCGATGACCGTGAGTGGTTTGAGTATGACGATGGCGCGCGTAAGTGTTGGGCAGGGCGTCGATACAGGCCTCACTCTGCTGTTCAAGTAACTGACCAAGCGGTCGGTCCCATGGCCGGCCGATCTCAGATCGGCTCCGCCCACAGGTTCCTGTGCTGTCTTTTTGGCGCAGATGGGCGGATCCCGCAGCCGATCGACCCCGGCCTAGGCGCCGCCAGGCAGCCCGGGCCGGGGTTTTTCATGCTTGGCGCGCTATTCGGCCGCGCGGCTCGCCGCCGCTGCTTCGGCTTGCTCGGCCAGAAAGCGCTCGGCCTCCAGCGCCGCCATACAGCCCATGCCCGCCGAGGTGACCGCTTGGCGATAGATGTGATCGGTCACATCGCCTGCTGCGAACACGCCGGGGATCGATGTGGCAGTCGAGTCTGGCCTGGTGACCACATAGCCACCGTTGTGGGTCTCGAGCTGATCGGCGACCAGGTGCGAGGCTGGCGCATGTCCGATCGCGACGAAGACGCCGGAGGTTGGCAGCTCCCGGGTCTCGCCGGTCTTGGCGTGGGCAAGCCGGATGGCAGTCACGCCTTCGGCCGGGCTGCCGAGGATCTCGTCCACCACACTGTCCCAGATCACCTCGATCTTGGGATGGTTGAACAGCCGCTTTTGCAAGATCGCCTCGGCCCGCAATTGGTCGCGCCGGTGAACCAAGGTGACTTTCGATGCAAGACCAGCGAGATACAGGGCCTCCTCAACCGCCGTATTGCCGCCGCCGACGACCACGACCTCGCGCCCGCGATAGAAGAACCCGTCACAGGTGGCACAGGCCGAGACGCCGCTGCCCATATAGCTCTGCTCGGAGGGAAGACCGAGCCATTTTGCCTGGGCGCCCGTCGCCAGGATCACGCTGTCGGCCAGCCAAATCTGGCCGCTATCGGTCTCGGCGCGGAAGGGGCGAGCGGACAGATCGAGACGCGTGACGATGTCAGAGATCACCTCTGTCCCAACCGATTTGGCATGGGCCTCCATCTGCTGCATCAGCTCTGGGCCTTGGGTCATGATCAGCCCGGGCCAGTTCTCGACATCCGTGGTGATCGTCAGCTGACCGCCCGGTTGTAGGCCTTGGATCAGGACCGGCTCAAGCAAGGCGCGCGACGCATAAACTGCGGCCGTATAGCCCGCGGGCCCCGAGCCGATGATCAGCACGCGCGTGGTGCGGGGGGTGGCTCCGCTGTCGGCAGGCATGGCGCTCTCCTCTGGCCCGTGGATCGCGCCAAGATAGGCAGCCGGCCGGGCTCCGCCAAGAGCCCTTCACGCCAGGTGGAGGCGCGTGAGGCACAGCGCTGCCAGACGGTCGGCCTCGGCCAGCGGGTCATAGCGCCATTGCGCGATCCGACCTTGGAAATCCTGCGCGATGCCGCGCTCGGCGAGGGCTGCGTGGAAGCGCACGGCCTTGGGCGCAGGTGTGCCCACGCGCAGGATGTGCACCGGCAGGCCGGAACATGCGGCCTCCGAGGCCATGTTCACCGAGTCTTGGGTGACCAGCACAGCATCCGCCAGGCCGAGAATGGCTGGATAAGGGTTGTCGCCGGAGCCGTCGTGAACCAGATGCCGCCCGCGCCCCAATCTCTCGCGCCCCAGTCTCTCGCGCAGCCGATCTGCCAGACCGGGTTCTGAGCGCCGCGAGACCGTGGCCAGGATCGCGTGGTCCTCGGCCAGAGCGGTGACCGCTTGCAACACCCGATCGGCATCGCCTTCGGACCACCGCGCCATGCGCCCCGAGCCGCCGATCAAGACGGCGAGCCTGGGGTTCGGGTTCTGCGGGAGCCGGGGCTCCCACTCCGCCACCGCCTCGGTGATGCGCGCCGGTGTGACCCGTCCCGGGGCGCCGAGACAGGTGAGGATACGCGGCCCGACGAGGCCATCATGCTCGGGCACGACCACCAGATCAAAGGCGCTTGCGGGCATTTGTGGATCGAGCACCTGAACGGTCTTGGCGCCGTCACGGCCCCATGCCGCGACCAGTGGGGCGATACGCCGCCCGGCGCCGATTATGAGATCGGGGCGTGGGTCGCGCGCCGGAAGCCCGGCATACCCCCGCATCGGCCACCCTGGGAGCACCTGGCCCAGCCGGTGCGACAGAGCCGCTGGCAGGGCTGCGGCCAGCGCACTGGGAGCGGCCACCGGGGCCTCCACAGCCGCGGGGCGTTGGCGGGCAATCGCCTCGGCCAAGCCCAGCGCCTGGGCCACATTGCCCGCCCGCCCATCGGTCAGCGCCCAGATCAGAAGCGGCTTGGATCCCGACTCAATTTCCATTTCTTGCTCTTGGCTGTAATTTTATTGCTTTCTGCGGGGCCTAAGCTTACATAGGCGACAATCCCGAGGCCAACCGCCCCTTGCCACACAGGACGCGCCCGATGACCGGAACCAAGCTCGATGAGATCGACCTCAAGATCCTCCGGGAGCTGCAGGACGATGGGCGCATGACCAATGTCGAGCTGTCGCGGAGGGTTGGGATCTCGGCGCCGCCCTGCCTGCGCCGGGTGCGGGCGCTTGAGGAGGCGGGATTCATCGAGGGCTATCATGCGCGGGTCAACCCGCGCGCGCTCGGATTTGAAGTCATGGTCTTTGCGATGGTCAGCCTGCGGAGCCAAGCGGGCGCCGATCTCGCCGCCTTCGAGGAGCAGGCCCGCGCCTGGCCGCTGGTCCGCGAGTGCTTTATGCTGAATGGAGAGATCGACTTTCTGTTGAAATGCATGGCGCCAACGCTCTCGAGCTTCCAGAGCTTCCTGACCGACCAGCTGACCGCCGCGCCGAATGTGGCCTCGGTCAAGACGTCATTGGTCATCCGGGCGGCCAAGGATACCCCCGGCGTGCCCTTCGAGGTGATGGAGATGTCCGAGGCCGACTGAGCGCGCGCGTCACGGCGCATAGGGGTTGTCGGGCTTGCGCAGATGCAGGCGCAACGGCACGCCGCCAAACCCGAAATCGCGCCGCAGGCTCTGGACCAGATAGCGCGAGTAGCTGTCGGGCAGATGATCGGGCCGCGAGCACATCACGACAAAGCCGGGTGGGCGGGTTCGGACCTGCGTCATGAAGCGCATGCGGATCCGGCGCCCTCCGGGGGCCGGCGGCGGGTGCTCTTCGACCCGCGCGGCGAGCCAATCGTTCAGCTTCGAGGTCGCGACCCGGGTGTTCCAGGTGGCGTGCATGGCGCGGATCGCTGACTCGAGCCGGTCGAGGCCCTCGCCGGTCAGCCCCGTGATCGGAACCACGGGCGCTCCGCGCAGCTGCGGCAACAGCCGGTCCGCCTTTTCGCGGAGGTCGCGCAGCATCGTAGGTTTGTCGTCCACCAGATCCCATTTGGAAAGGGCGAGCACGATGGCGCGGCCCTCGCGGGCAGCCAGATCGGCGATCCGGAGATCCTGTGTCTCGAAGGCTTGATCAGCCTCCATCAACAGCACGACCACTTCGGCGAAGCGGATCGCCCGCAATGCGTCCGATGAGGACAGGCGGTCGAGCACCTGTTGGACCTTGGCCTTTTTTCGCAGTCCTGCCGTGTCGTGCATGCGGTATCGCCGGCCGCCCCAGAGGGCGGGGACCGAGATCGCATCGCGGGTGAGCCCGGCCTCGGGTCCCGTCAGCAATCGGTCATCGCCCAGGATCGTGTTCACCAAGGTGGATTTGCCCGCATTGGGACGTCCGGTGATGGCGATCTGCAGCGGTCGGTTCTCAGCCAGTGGATCATCTTCGGCTCCGCTGTCCTTTGCACCTTGAGCCGCGGCTTGGGCGTGCTGCTCGGCAAGCGGCTCGAGCGCGGTGAGCAGGTCGCCCATCCCCTCGCCATGTTCCGCCGACAGACCCACCGGCTCGCCGAGCCCGAGTTCGAAGGATTCATAAAGCCCCGCATCGGCCGCCCTACCCTCGCATTTGTTGGCGGCCAGGATGACGTTTGCGTCGGCTTTGCGCAGCATCTCGGCAAGGGTCCGGTCCAGCGCCGTCACCCCGGCCCGGGCATCGATCAGGAACAGGCAGGCATCCGCCTCGGCCATCGCGCGCTCGGTCAGGCGCCGCATCCGCCCGGGCAGGCTGTCATCCGTTGCTTCTTCGAGACCGGCCGTGTCGATGATCGTAAAGCGGAGCGGGCCGAGGCGTGCCTCGCCCTCGCGCAGATCGCGGGTGACGCCCGGGCGGTCGTCCACCAAGGCGAGGCGCTTGCCAACCAATCGGTTGAAAAGTGTAGATTTGCCGACATTGGGCCGGCCGATGATCGCGAGTGTGAAGGACATGGAGCGCTCCCTATCGGGGCCTGCGCGCTCCGGCAAGGGGTCAGCGAAAGGCGTGCAGCACCGCGTCGGAGGACAAGAGGTAGAGCGTGCCGCCTGCAACCACCGGACCAGTGATCGATCCACTGGGGATCTCTCCGGCAACGCCGCCTTCGCCCGAGATCGCATCGAGCGACCAGATCTGCCCGATGCTGTCCGACACGATCACGCGGCCCGAGGTCACAACCGGCCCGGAATAGGTGATCGGATCCTCGAGATCCTCCTCATCCTCCCAAATCGGGAGCTGCCGGCTCCACAGCGTCTGCCCGCTGCTCGCATCGAGGCGAAGCAGCGTGCCAGCGTCCGAGACGAGATACAGCGTGTCGCCCGCCGCCCAGAGCGGCCGTGTCGCGCCAAGCACGCGCGTCCAGATACGCCGCCCGGTCCGAGCCTGGAACGCCGCCAGCCGTCCGCTCTGATTGGCTGCTATCACGAGCGGGCCGAGCAGCACCGGATCGCCCGTGAGATCTGTAATGGCCGCTCGTGCCAATCCGCGGCGCCCGCCGCTGATCACCGCGCCCCAAAACCGCCGCCCGGTGTTGATGTCGAATGCTGCGAGCTCGCCCGAGGCATAGGGCACCACCGCGCCGCCGCCGCCGATTGCAGGGCTCGCGCCGCCGAGCCAGCCGGCCTCGGCCGCGACGCCCTCGGAGCGCCAGAGCACCTGGCCCGATGAGCTCTCGAGCGCGAAGACCTGGCTTGCGCGGGTCACCGCGACGACGCGTCCCGCATTGGCCGCCGGGGCCGCGCGGAAGGGCGCGCCGAAGCTGTCGCGCCAAAGGACCTCGCCCGTCGCGGTGGACAGGGCCAAGATTTCGCCAAAGCCGGTCGTTGCAATCAGCCGGTCGCCGTCGAGCGCAAGGCCGCCGCCAAAGCCCTCTTCGCCGTCCTCATCCTCGTTGGGCACCAAGCTCGTGCTCCAACGAAGCGCGCCGCTGGTCGCGTCAAAGGCGCTGACCTCTGCCGCCGCATCCAGGGTATAGACCACGCCACCGGCTACGACCGGGGCGGCGGTGACGACGCTGTCCGAGCTCGACCCCGTTCCTGCATCGGCGGTCCAGGCCAGGCTCAGCCCGCCCGGTCCGCTGATATGCCCGCCGGAATGGGCCGGAGACCCGCCGGTCTGGCTCCAGCTGTCGCGGGGGCGGGCCTGAGGCAGCGCCCGCTCGATCACAGCCCCCGCCGCCTCGGCCGCCGACGCCGCCTGGCGCACGGGCGTTCGCGTGCCCTCGAGGCGCTCCTCCTCATCGAAGAACCCACACGCGGTCAGGCAGCCGAGCGCTGCGATGGCGGCCAGGCGACCGACCATGCGGGCAAGCGTGGTCTCAGCTGTCATCGTCAGACCCCTCCGGGCCGAGGATTGCCAGCAATTGCTGGGCACGCAGGTTCAGGCCACGGGTGAGGCCCGGCTCCGAGATGATGGCCGTCAGATCCGCCCGCGCGCCCGCTGTATCGCCGGCGTTCAGGCGCGTGATGGCGCGGCTCTCCAGCGCCAGCAGGCGATAGGGTGCGCCGGTCTCGACCAGAGGGGCAAAAAGCGTCTCAGCGGCCTCGATGCCGATCTCGGGCGCCTCGAGACGCGCCGCCTGAAGGGCCGCGAGATCCGCATAGGCCCGCTTCAATCCCGGTGTCGTCGCAACGGCACGGTAGGTCTCGATGGCTCCCGCCGTATCGCCCCCATCGGCCTGCACCGCGGCCAACTGCAACTGCGCCACCACGGCCGCGGGGCCATCCACGCTCTGGACCAAGGCCTCGCGCGCCTCCGGGGTGGCCTCAGCGCTCAGGAACGCGCCGCCGCGCTCCGAGGCCTCCTGTACCTCCCGCCAAGCCATCCAGTTTAAGCCGGCCGAGACCGCGACGATCAAGGCGATGCCCCCGATGACAAAGGGGCCATAGCGCTTCCACAGCCGGAACATCCGGTCCTGTTGGACCTCTTCGGTCACCTCTCGGATGAAGCTGTCGGTCTCGGTCACGCGCGCCGCCTCCCCATGTCGGAACGCGCGCACCCTATATCCGAGGCGACAGGAAGCAAAGGGGGTGCAGCGGATCCGCCAGCGGTCGATACTGCACCGAACGATTCTGAGACAACCGCAGGGGGAGGTCCACATGCCCATCGAAAAGCTCGAGTTCCTTGGCCATGGAGGGGACCGGCTCGCCGCGCGCTTGGACCGGCCCTCGGGCCCGATCCGCGCGACGGCACTGTTTGCCCACTGCTTCACCTGCTCGAAGGACATCGCTGCCGCACGACGGATCGCGGGCCGTCTGGCCGGCGCCGGCATCGCCGTGCTGCGCTTTGATTTCACCGGGCTCGGCCATTCGGGCGGTGAGTTTGCAAACACCGGCTTCACGTCGAATGTGGAGGATCTGGTGCTGGCGGCTGCACATCTGGAGGGGCTCGGCCTCGCGCCGCAATTGCTGATCGGCCATTCGCTGGGCGGGGCTGCGGTGCTGGCGGCTGGGGGGCGGATCGCCTCAGCCAAGGCGGTGGTCACGATCGGCGCGCCCTTCGATCCCGGCCATGTGCTCGAGAGCTTTGGCGCCTCGGTCGACGAGATCGTCGAGAAGGGATCGGCCGAGGTGGATCTGGCCGGCCGCACCTTCACCATCGGCAAGGGGTTTGTCGAGGACGTCTCCCAGGCGCGCCTCTCCCATGCGGTGGCGGGTATGAAGCGCGCTCTGCTGGTGCTGCACGCGCCGCGGGATGCGCAGGTGGGCATCGAGAATGCCTCCGAGATCTTTCTGGCCGCCCGCCATCCCAAGAGTTTTGTGACGCTCGACAATGCCGATCATCTGCTGACCCGAGAGCAGGACGCGGAATACGCCGCGGATGTGATCGCCGCCTGGGCACCGCATTATCTCGACCTCGCGCCCGAGCCCGAGACGCCGGCCGTGCCGGATGGTGTGACGCGGGTGTCCGAGGCCCATTCGGACGGGTTCCTGCAGGACATTGCCATGGCCGACGGGCTGTACCTGCGGGCCGATGAGCCGCGCGAGGTCGGCGGGACCGGTCTCGGCCCCTCGCCCTATCAGCTCCTGAACGCAGCGCTGGGGTCCTGTACCTCCATGACCATCCGCATGTATGCCCGGCGGAAGGGCTGGCCGCTCGAACGCGTCTCGGTGGATGTCTCCCATGACCGCGAACATTTCCGCGATTGCGAGGGGTGCGAGACGACACCGCAGCGCATCGATGTCTTCCAGCGGATCATCCATCTGACAGGGGCGCTGGACGATGCCCAGCGGACGCGCCTGCTGGAGATCGCCGATCGCTGCCCGGTGCACCGAACGCTGGAGGCGGAGGCGCGGATCGAGACTCGGCTGGCCTAGGACGTTTTGCCTGGGGCGGGCATGCGGCTCTCGCGGTGGAAGACATAAAGCCCCGCGCAGACGATGATCGCCGTGCCCGCCCGGGTCAGCGCGTCCGGGAAATCGCCAAAGACCAGCCAGCCGAGCAAGGTGGCCGAGACGATCTCGATATACTGAAAGGGCGCGGCGAGCCCGGCCTCCACCCGCGCCAAAGCCATCAGGATCAGGCGATGCGACAGGGCCGC
>JBCCZI010000010.1:0-62463 GCA_039187815.1 Pseudomonadota bacterium
CGCCGTGGACCCCCTCCCAGGCAGGCGCGCACGGCCCCGCACGCCATCACCACACCCCCAGGATCCATGCAAAAGCAAACACTCCCCTACAAACCACCAATCCAGCCCCCTCAACGCCTCAACCAAAAAACACAGACAACACAACGCGCGAAACCCAGCACACCGCCACCCCTGGAGGATCAGCGGTGTGGTGTCGTCGCCGTGGCGGCCTGTGGCGGCACTGGCGGATTCGCTCGATAGGCGATTGCCACCGGCGTGCTGGGCCCCGCTTGGCGACGGTGCGGCGGGTCCCCGGACCATCCACTGGGCCAAACGCTCGCTGGCGGCGGCCGGGCGGCCCCTTCTGCCGGGCACACCCCTCGGCGGCGTTGCCATGCCGGTGGCCACGGCGTTCATCTGTGATCCGCTCTGTTTTGTCCGGGCGGTCCGGCTTCGCCTACGCCGCGCGCCCACGCTGGATCAGAGGCCTTAGCCCAAGCGCGTCTCGACCAGACGCACCGCCTCGGCGACGGCATCCTCGATGCTGAGCTCGGTCGTGTCCAGGCGGTGGGCATCCGGCGCCTCGGCCAGCGGCGCATCCACGCGCTCGCTGTCGCGCCGGTCGCGCTCCTCGATCTCGGCCAGAACCGCTTCGAACGATGCGGTGCGCCCGGCCTCCGTCAGCTCACGAAACCGCCGATGCGCGCGGGTCGGCGCATCGGCGGTCACGAACAGCTTAACCTCGGCCTCTGGACAGATCACCGTGCCGATATCGCGCCCGTCCAGCACCGCCCCGCCCTCGCGCCGGGCAAACGCGCTCTGAAAATCGCGCAAGGCCGAGCGCACGCCCGGCATCGCAGCGACGCGACTTGCGGCCCGGCTGGCCATCACGCTTCGCAGATCGTTGCGCTCCAGGCGCTCGGGCTTGAGATCGCGGGCGACCAGCTCGGCCACGCCCTCATCCAAGGTGCCGCGCCCCTGGTCGAGAGCGATCCGCCCCACCGCCCGATAGAGCAGGCCAGTGTCCAGATGCGCAAGGCCGAAGCGCGCCGCAATCTCACGCGCAATCGTACCCTTTCCCGCGCCCGCGGGCCCGTCTATGGCCACCGTGAACCGCATGGCGCGCCTCCCCGTTCGCCGTCCCCCAACGGCTCAGGCGAGAGGGTTAGGCCAACGCACCCCTCGGGGGCAAGCGCTGTGGCTCAGCTCTTGAACCATTTCCGGCTGTAGACCCGAAGCTTGCGGCCATCGTATTTGCCGTCCTCGACCACCGCCTCCACATAGAGCCGGTCGTTCTCGCGCCCCTTCACCTGAAACCGCATCTCGGTTTTGGAGTCCTTGTGGCGAAAACGGCCCTTGTCCGCCTCGAGCACAAAGCCCTCACCGGCACAGCGCTTCTGCACCTTGGCCAACAGGCTGTTCAGCTCTTCGTCCAAATCAATGGCAAAGGTCACGCATTTAACGACTTGCCCCATAGGATTCTCCTTAAAATGTCAGAGGGTGTACATAGGGACGCGGGGGGGCCTCCCGCAACCAACGCGCCCGAGGAAACCCGAGTGCCGGCGGCGAAAGGCAGGGCAGCCGATTTTCCTGCGCCAGATGACGCCACGTCCCCGGTTGACGCATGCGGCGTGGCGGGCCATGCGCTCCGGCATGGTCTATCCGGTCCTGCGCACCGCCGCTGTTCTGTTCTCGGCCCGCTATGCGGCGCCGATCTCGCCCGACCAAACCAGCGTGATCGCGCTGACCTGCCGGCCCTGGGATGTGGACATGTTCCTCGAGATGAACAACGGGCGGCACCTGACGCTGTTCGATCTCGGCCGGTTCGCCCATGCCATGAGGGTGGGGCTCTATCCGCTGCTGCGCGCCCGTGGATGGGGCTTCGTGGTCGGCGGCTCGACGATCCAGTACCGCCGCCGCATCCGCGCCTTTGATCGCTTCGAGATCGCAAGCCGCGTGATCGGGCGCGACGCCAAATGGTTCTATTTCGAGCAGGTGACCTGGCGCCGGGGCACCGCCTGCTCGGCGGCGCTGCTGCGCACGGCCGTGGTGGCTGGCCCGCGGGGCACCGTCCCGACCCAAGAGGTGGCCGAGGCCATGGGGCAGCCGACCTGGACCGGCGCGATCCCTGACTGGGCCAAATGCTGGGACGAGGCTGACCGCGCCCGGCCCTGGCCGCCCGAGACCACGCCCTGAGGGTCAAAGCGGTCCGCGTCGACCTCTCTGTGCAAGAGGGAGCGCTGCAGGATTAGCGGTTGTTGCGGCGGAGGCGGGCGCCCAGGCGCTCCATCATCGGCACGAAATCCGGGAACGAGGTCGCGATGGGCGACGCGTCGTCCACCGTCACCGGGCGCTGGGTGCCGAGGCCCATCACCAGGAAGGCCATGGCGATACGGTGGTCGATCTCGGTCGCCACCGTCCCGCCGCCGGGCACGCCGTCGGCACCGCGGCCCGTGACGGTCATGCCGTCCTCGTGCTCTTCGACGGTAACACCGCAGGCCCGAAGGCCCGCCACGGTGGCGGCGATGCGGTCGCTCTCCTTCACACGAAGCTCGTGGATGCCGCGCATGACGGTCTGTCCCTCGGCAAAGGCGGCGAGACAGGCCAGCATGGGGTATTCGTCGATCATCGCGGGCGCGCGCTCGGGCGGCACCTCGATGCCGGTCAGGCTGGAATGGCGCACCAGCAGATCGGCCACCGGCTCGCCGCCCTCCTCGCGGGCGTTCTCGCGGGTGATGTCGGCACCCATCTCCTGGAGCGTCGCATAGAGCCCGGCCCGCGTCGGGTTCAGCGAGACCCCAGGCACCCGGATCTCGGCGCCCTCGGAGACCAGCGCCGCCACCACGGGAAAGGCCGCCGACGACGGGTCCCGCGGCACGGCCACCCGCTGCGCCTGCAACTCAGGCTGGCCGGTGAGGCGGATGACATGGCCCTCCTCGCTCGTCTCGACCGCCACCTCGGCGCCAAAGCCGCGCAGCATCCGCTCGGTGTGGTCGCGGGTGGCGGCCGCCTCGATCACCACGGTCTCGCCGGGCGCGTTCAGGCCAGCCAAGAGCACGGCGGACTTCACCTGGGCCGAGGCCATGGGCGTGCGATAGGTGACCGGCATGGGCGCGGCCGCCCCCGTCAGCGTCAGGGGCAAGAGCCCGCCCGCACGCCCCGCCGCCCGTGCGCCGAACAAGGCGAGCGGATCGAGCACCCGGCCCATGGGACGCCGCCTGAGCGAGGCATCGCCTGTGAAGGTGGCGGCAATTGGACAGCTCGCCATCATGCCCATGATGAGGCGCACGCCCGTTCCGGCATTGCCGCAATCGATTACCGCATCCGGTTCGCCCAAGGCTCCGATCCCGACCCCGTGGACCCGCCAGGCGCCCGGGCCGTCGCGCACCACCTCGGCGCCAAAGGCCCGCATGGCGGTGGCCGTGGCCAGGATGTCCTCGCCCTCGAGCAAGCCTGAGATCTCGGTTTCGCCGACCGCGAGGGTGCCGAGGATCAGCGAGCGGTGGCTGACCGATTTGTCCCCCGGTACCTCGGCCGTGCCCGCCAGGCGAGGCGAGGCCGCCGCCGTCATCGGTTCCGCTGCAAGCTGCGACATGGCCCCCCCTCGCGCCCGCTGAGCGCTCTTGGGAGGTGCTATAGCCTCGTGTGGGACCGCAGGTCCACCCTGCCGGGAGGCGCGCCGGCTAGGTGTTACCCCAACACCGGACCAGCCGCTGCAAGCGATGCGCCGCCCCTTCCAAAAAGGACCACCCTCGAACGCCTCCGCTGGCAGTCACCGCACCCTTCGGGATGTCCGCGCAACTCGCTCGGACCGGCAGCTCGGTCCCCCGCGCGGCAACCCTGCGGCCCCGGTCATAGCATTGCCAAGGCAACAGGGCACGCTTAAGGCGATGCCTGTCACAGTTTCGCCCAATCCGAGGTTGATTGGATGCGCCGTCACACGCGCAGGGCGCGCAGGTAGTGGGGCCGGCGCCCCTCGGCTAAAGCCTTGGCTTCGTAGCGGGTGCCAGGCCAGCCGGGCCACGGCGCGCGCCACTCCTGCGGACCCTCGGCGGTCCAGACAAAAGCCGGATGCGCCACAATCCGCTCGAGACTGTGGCGCACATAATCGCCAATGTCGGTCGCTAGGCGCAGTTCGGCCCCCGGCGCCATGACGCGGGCCAAAGCGTCAAGATTGGCCGCACTGACAAAGCGCCGCTTCCAATGGCGCTTTTTCGGCCAAGGATCGGGATAGAGCAGATAGGCCCGCCCCACGGCCCCCGCCGGCAGCACATCCATCAGATCGCGCGCATCGCCCGGGTGGATGCGCAGATTGCGCACGCCCGCCCGCTCGATCCCGGCCAACAGCATGGCGACGCCGTTGATGAAGGGCTCGCAACCGATCAGGCCGATCTCGGGATGCGCGGCGGCCGTGGCGATCATGTGCTCTCCGCCGCCAAAGCCGATCTCGAGCCACACCTCGCGGCGGTCGCCAAACAGGGCGGCGAGGTCCAGCGGCCGACGCTCGGGGTTGTCCTCCCAACCCACCCCCGTGGGCGCGAGCGCCGCAAGCCGCGTGTCGAGCAGCGTCCGCTGGCCCGGGCGCAGCTTTTTGCCATGGCGCCGACCATAGAAGTTGCGCCAGGGCGCGCCGTCATCGCGGGCGGGAGGGGTCTTGTCGCTCATGCCGCCCCTCTAGCCCGCCGCGGCCCGGCGGAAAACCCTGGAGGCGCGATCGCGACCCGTCCGACAGGGATCTCGACCACCCCGCGCCATATCGCTATTCTGCGCGCGCTAGCAAAGACGATAGACCGCGGCCTCGGCCGCCATATTTTGGAGATGGTAAGATGGAAGAAGAAGAGCTGATCCAGTGTGTCGACAACGAAGCCAAGACCCTGAAGAAAAAGACGGAAAAACAGGTCAAACAGATTGAAGAGAAACTGAAAGAAAAAAAGAGGCTTGAGAAGGATAAATCTAAGGAGGCGCAAAAGAAAATTATCGACATCGACAAGGCCACCAAACAGTATTTTGCTCAGTTGCAGAAAGAGATGCTGAGTTCGAGCGGGCGCATTGAGCAGATGCTTAAGCAGAAGCCACCGGCGGCCGATGACAAAAACGCGTTCAAAGGCATCGAGAAAAAGCTCGAGGGCGTGATCTCGAAGAACGGCCTCAAAGTGGCCGACAATATCTGGCTCAAACCGAAGATCGATGTGAAGAAGAAGAAGTTCGGCATGACTATGACGATCAAGTTCTGATCGCGCTCGGCGCGTGCGCGGCGTGGGCCTGCGCACGCGCCTCTTCAGACTCCACTTAGATCTTGATGGAACTCTTGAGGGTTTTGAGCGATGAGCCGAGATCCTTGAGAGAGTCGCTCAGCGCCTTGGCATCTTTGAGCAGTGGATTGATTCGATCCACCACGCCATCGACCTGCTTTTGCTTGTCGTCGATTTTCTTCTTCAACTCTTTGGCCTTGGCCTTGTCGGTCTTCTCGACCTCGACGAACTCCTTGCGCAGATCCTCCATTTCGAGGAACAGGTCATAGGCTTCGCGGCTGCGCTTGCCACAGATCTCGAGCGACTTGTTGTGCACGTCGCGGGCTGATTTCACCTTGTCGCTGAGATCGGACCAGCCGGTCTCGTTTTTCTCGATGGTTTTGTCGAGCGCCGCCATGGTCTTGCGCAGGTCGCGAGACCATTGCCGGACCTCATCCGCCCGCTTTTTGAAGTCGGGATATGCCATATCGAATCCTCCTGTGGCGGCGCCGCGCGGCCCCGCCGAACACAACCTTTGATGCCTTAAGGTTACCCGCTGGGCCCCCGCACGCAAGCTCGGGGGACCAACCTTCCGGAGGAGAGCCCGCTCAGAGCGCGGCTTTGAGCGCCGCGGCGAGGTCCGTGCGCTCCCACGAGAAGCCGCCATCATCCTCGGGCGCTCGGCCAAAATGACCATAGGCCGCCGTGCGTTTGTAGATCGCGCGGTTGAGGCCCAGATGGGTCCGGATGCCCCGCGGCGTGAGGCTGATGCTCTCGCGGATGGCGCGGACGATCTCGGCGGGTGGCACTTCGCCCGTGCCGTAGGTGTCCACATAAATCGAGAGCGGCTCGGGGACGCCGATGGCATAGGAGAGCTGGATCAAGCAGCGCTTGGCCAGACCCGCCGCGACCACGTTCTTGGCCACATAGCGGGCGGCATAGGCGGCCGAACGGTCGACCTTGGTCGGATCCTTGCCCGAAAAGGCGCCGCCGCCATGGGGGGCCGCCCCGCCATAGGTGTCGACGATGATTTTGCGCCCGGTCAGCCCCGCATCGCCGTCCGGTCCGCCGATCACGAACCGGCCCGTGGGATTCACATGCCAAACGGTTTCGGCATCGACAAAGCCCTCGGGCAAAGCCTGGCGCGCATAGGGCTCAACGATCTCGCGCACCGCGTCCGAAGAGAGCTCGCGCCCCTGGCGGTCGCGCTCGCTGTGCTGGGTCGAGACCACGATCGTGTGCGCGCGCACCGGCTGGCCATCGCGGTACTCGACCGTCACCTGGCTCTTTGCATCGGGACCGAGCAGCGGAGCCGCACCAGAATGCCGCGCCTCGGCCATCAGGCGCAGAACACTGTGCGCGTATTGGATAGGCGCCGGCATCATCTCGGGCGTCTCGTCGGTCGCATAGCCGAACATGATGCCCTGGTCGCCCGCGCCTTCGTCCTTGTTGTCGGCAGCGTCGACGCCCTGGGCGATATCCGCCGACTGCTCGTGCACATAGGTGTCGATCGAAGCGGTCTTAAAGTGGAAGCCCTTCTGAGCATAGCCGATCTCGCGGATCACCTCGCGCGCGACGGCACAGAGCTCTTCGGGCGTGACGGCGTTGTCTTCCGATATCTTGAGCTCGCCCATCAGCACCACCTTGTTGGTGGTGGCGGCGGTCTCGATGGCGATCCGGGCCTCGGGCTCACGGCCCACGATCAGGTCGACCAGGGCGTCCGAGATCTGATCGCAGACCTTGTCGGGATGTCCCTCAGAGACGGATTCGGAGGTGAAGAGATAGTCCTGCATCGCCATGATCTTGGCGCTCCCGCTTGGTATGTCTGGCTGCGGGTTCTCCCGCGCGCGGCGACGTTGAGTGACACGGGGCACGGCCCGCGGTCAAGCGCGCTGGGATCTGGCGCGGATCCGGCCGGCGGCGAAACCGGCGATCCCGAGCATCAACAGCGTCACGACGGGCATATCGCCAGTTCGTGAATAAAGCGTGGGAGGCAAGGCCGGTGGCAGGCGTGCATCCACCGCTCCGTGGGCGCCGAGCGACAGCGCATGGGTCACGCGCCCCTGGGCATCGATCACCGCCGAGATGCCGGTATTGGCGGCGCGCACCACGGGCAGGCCCTGTTCGATAGCGCGGATGCGGGCCTGGGCCAGATGCTGTTGCGGGCCGGCAAAGCCGCCGAACCAGGCATCGTTGGTGAGGTGCAGGATCCAGGCGGGGCGCGGCCCGGGCGCGATGATCTCGGCCGGGAAGATCAGCTCATAGCAGATCGCGACGGCAAAGGGCGGCAGCCCCGCGGTCTCGAGCACCCGGGGTCCTGGGCCCGGAACAAAGCCAGCGCCACCCATGCCGGCGATCGCCTCGAGGCCCAGCCGCTCGAGCAGGGCGCGCCCGGGCAGATACTCACCGAACGGCACCAGGTGGTGTTTGTCATAACGGGCCAGGATGGCGCCACCGGGATCTGCCACCATCAGGCTGTTGAACCAGCGGCGCTGGCCTTGGGCATCGCGCTCATAAAACAGTGCGCCGGTGATCAGCGGCGCGCCCCGGGCCGAGGCGGCGATGCCTGCGACCAATCCCGGCGCGTCCTGGGGCAGGAAGGTGATCGCTGTCTCGGGCCAAAGCACCGCATCGGGCGCACCGAGCGGGCCGGCAGGCGCCGAGGAGAGCGCCTCGAGCCGGGCGGCAAATCGCTCGCGATGCCCCGGCGCCCATTTCAGATGCTGCGCCGCGTTCGGCTGCACGATCCGCAGGACGGGCGCCGTCTCGGCCGGGGCGGGCGGTCCGGCCCGCAGCGCGCCATCGACCCAGAGGCCCACGACCCCGGCCAGTGCAACCCAGGCCACAGGATGGCGCAGGCCTGCGGCCAAGGGCAGCGCGCACAACGCCAAGCTCAGCAGCGTCATCCCATGCGGCCCGGCCCAACGCGCCGCCTGCATGGCCGGCGTCTCGAGCCAGGCATAGCCAGGCAGACCCCAAGGGAAACCGGTCAGCACCGTCGCGCGGGCATACTCCGCAAGGCCCAGCGCCACGGCCAACAGAATCGCCCGGCTCCAGTGCGGCCCGGGCCAGAGCCACCGCGCCAGCGCCGCCGCCGCCGCCCAGAAGAGCGCCAGACCGGCGGGCAACAGCGTGACGGCAAAGGGCATGAGCCAGGCAAACCGCTCGGCATCAACCAGAAAAGCATGGCCCATCCAGTGCAGCCCGCTGACGAACATGCCAAAGCCTGCCGCCCAGCCGACCATCGCCGCCGCGCGCGGGCCTGGACAGGCATCGATCAGCCAGACGAACAGCGGCAGGGCCACAAACAGCGCGGGCCAGGCCGAAAGCGGCGGTTGCGCCAGCGTCAAGCCCAGCCCGGCGACAAAGGCCAGTGCCGCACGCGACCAGCCGCCACGCGCGACGATCCAGTCCGCCGGGCGCAGGCGCGTCAATGCGCGCATGGGGTGGGTGTCACTCAGCCGCCTGGCGTGGCGGCGAGGCCGTGGCACCGAGGCCCGCGACCCCCGCCACCGTCAGGCGCAAGCGCCGAATGCGGCGCGGATCGGCGTCGAGCACCTCGATCTCGTGACCCATGGGATGGGTGACGATCTCGCCCCGGGTCGGCACGCGCCCGGTCATCATGAAGACGAGACCGCCGAGCGTATCGGCCTCCTCGTCCCAATCCTCGGGCACCAGCGAAAGCCCGGCCGCCTCGGAGAACTCGGCGATGTCGGCGCGCGCGTCGATCACCCAAATGCCTGGCGCCTCCGAGCGCCATTGCGCCCGCTCCTCGGCATCGTGCTCGTCCTCGATATCGCCGACGATCTGCTCGACCAGGTCCTCGATCGTGACCAAGCCGTCCACGCCGCCGAATTCGTCGATCACCAAAGCCATGTGGACACGCTCGGCCTGCATCTTTTGCATCAGCGCGGCGATCCGCATCGACGGCGGCACGAACAGCGCGGTGCGCAAATGCTGGCGGAGCAGGAAATCGGGCGCGCCCGAGGCACAGCCGACCCCGTAGGTCAGCGCCAGATCCTTGAGGTGCACAAAGCCGAGCGGGTCGTCCAACGTCTCGTGATAGACCGGCACGCGCGAGAGCGAGCCGCGCGAGAGCGCCGCCGTCACCTCTTCGAGCGAGGCATCCGCCGGCACCGCAACGATGTCGGCCCGGGGGGTCATCACATCCTCGACCCGCAGATCGCGCAGGCGCAGGATGTTGGCCACCATCGCCCGCTCGGCCGGCGAGGAGGTGCGCATCGCCGCCCCCAGCTCTCCATCGGTGTCTTCTTCGCTCTCAGGGTCCGCCTCGATCGAGCGAAACGGCCCTGTGGCCCGACGCAACCAGCTGCGCAAGAGCGTCGACTTTGGGCGGGTGGCATCCGTTTCAGCCCCGGACGGGCCCGGTTGACTGCCGGGTTCGGCCTCGGCGTCGCCGGTCGCCCCGGAGCTGCCAGCTGGCGTCTCGGTCGACGTCTCGCCCGGCTGTCCGGGCGTCCCACTGTGACGAGCGTCCATTCCTACCTGTCCGCACGCGGGCCCGCCGCGTCTCTCCGCCTGTGGGGATCCGCGATCCCGAGCCCCCTCAGCGCCCGGGTCTCGATCCCCTCCATCTCTGCTGCCTCGTCCGGGTCCATGTGGTCGTGGCCCAGCAGATGCAAGCATCCGTGTAAGATCAGATGTGTCGCATGATCTTTCAAGCCAATCCCTAAAGATTCGGCATCGCGCTGACAGGTCTGAAACGCGATTGCGATGTCGCCAAGATGGGTTCGCGGCCCTTGCGCCACAGGGGGCAGGGTGGCGAAGGCCGGCCAGGACAGCACATCGGTCGCCGTCGGCTTGGCGCGGAAGCGGTCGTTGAGGGCGGTGATTCGCATATCCGAGGCCGCGAGCAGTGCGATCTGCCAATCGGCCGGGTCCTGGCCCGCCGCGCTGAGCGCCGCGGCCACGGCCCGTTCGGCCAGGATCGCCAGATCGGGGAGCGCTTCGGTCCAGGCGGGCTCCTCGATTACCAGATCGACCAGGGGCTCGGCGTTCATGCGCCCGCCCCGCTGTCCTTCCCGGCCGCATAGGCGTCGATGATGCGCGCGACCAGCGGGTGGCGCACCACGTCCTGGGCGGCAAAGCGGACAAAGCCGATGCCCTCGACCCCATCCAGCACGCGCATTGCCTCAAGCAGGCCCGAGGGCGTGCCCCGCGGCAAGTCGATCTGGGTCGGGTCTCCGGTTATCGCCATGCGCCCGCCCTCGCCGAGCCGCGTCAGGAACATCTTCATCTGCATGGCCGTGGTGTTCTGCGCCTCGTCCAGCACGACGAAAGCATTCGACAGCGTGCGACCCCGCATGAAGGCGAGCGGCGCGATCTCGATCTTGCCCTCCTCCATCAGCTTGGCGAGCTGTTTGCCCGGCAGCATGTCCCCCAGCGCGTCATAGAGCGGGCGCATATAAGGATCCATCTTCTCCTTCTCGGTGCCAGGCAGGAAGCCCAGCCGCTCCCCCGCCTCGACCGCCGGGCGCGAGAGCACAATGCGGTCCACCTGGCCATCGATGAACATCGAGACGGCGGCCGCCACGGCCAGATAGGTCTTGCCGGTGCCCGCGGGGCCGATGCCAAAGACCATCTCGCGGCGAAAAAGGCTCGCCACATAGGCGCGCTGGGCCGGGGTACGGGGCTCGACGGTGCGCTTGCGCGTGCGGATCTCGAGCCGGCCGTCGGGGAACATGTCAAGCTGGTCTTCGGGGATCGGCGCCGGCTCGTCCGCGGGCGCAAGGCCCCCCAGCCGGATGGCGCCGTCCACATCGCCGGGCTCGACCGTGCGCCCGCCTTCGAGCCGGGCATACAGACCCTCGAGCGCCGCCGCCGCCCGCTCCCGCGCCTCGGCCGCCCCGTGCAGCGCCAGCTGGTTGCCGCGCCGCTGAATGGTGATGTCAAAACCTTCTTCGATCTGGACAAGGTGGCGGTCATACTGGCCGCAAAGATCGATGAGCAGCCGATTGTCCGGGAATTCCACCACCGTCTCGTCGGCGCCGATCTCGGCGGCGCTGCCGGTGGTCACGCTCTCCAACGGGCTCTCACGCGCGGCGGTCTCACTTGTGCCGATCTCCCATGGGGCGACCCTGCGCGAGGGCGGCGCCGGGCGCAAGTGAATTCCCGGTGTCACGCGACCAAGGCCAAACCCACGCTGGCGGCCCTGCAACACTGGAGAGAGATCACATCGCGCTGCACGCCATAGGCGCCCTCTCTGGCGCGTGGCAGACTGCGCGCCCAGCCATAAAGGACCCGCCATGCCCGCCGAGCCCCAAACCGAGACCCGCTCCGAAACTGCCAAGGTTGCGGCCTTCCGCGCGCTTCACCGCCCGGGGGATCCGTTCATCCTGCCAAACCCTTGGGATCTCGGCACGGTGCGGATCCTGGAGGCGGCCGGCTTCAAGGCGCTGGCGACCACCAGCGCGGGGTTTGCCTTCTCGCTCGGGCAGCGCGAGGGGCGGCTCACCCACGAGGCCGTGCTCGGCCATTGCCGCGCCATGGCCGAGGCCTCCGCGCTGCCGGTCTCGGCGGACCTCGAGAAAGGCTTTGGCGACCGCCCGGAGAGTGTTGCCGAGACCATCACCGCCGCCGCCACCACTGGCCTGGCCGGCGCCTCGATCGAGGACCATACGGGCCGAGCCGAGGACCCGATCTACCCGCTGTCGCTCGCCACCGAGCGGATCGCGGCGGCGGTCGAGGCCGCCCGGGCCGTGCCCGGCGGTTTCGTGCTGACGGCGCGGGCCGAGAACTATCTGTGGCAGCGGCCGGATCTCGACGACACCATCGCCCGGCTCCAGGCGTTTGAGGCAGCGGGCGCCGATGTGCTCTATGCCCCGGGCTTGCGCGATATCGAGACGATCCGCACCCTTTGCAGCGCGCTCCTCAAGCCGGTGAACGTGATCATGGGGCTGCCCAAGGTGGCGCTCGACCGGGCGGCCTTGGCCGAGGCGGGGGTTGCGCGGATCAGCGTGGGCTCGGCCCTGGCGCGGCTGGCCTATGGGCGGGTGGTCGAGGCGGCGCGGGAGATGGCCGAGGCGGGCAGCTTTGGCTTCGGCGCCGAGGCCATGGGCTTTGCCGAGCTCGAGGCGCAGTTCCCCCCGCACGCGGATCTCTGAACCCGCCTCACCGCATCGGGCACTCACCGGCAACCCCACCTGTGGAGTGCGCGTGCCCATGCCCGATGATGCGTTTCCCGCCGACCTACTGGATGCGAAGCTTGCGGCGGATCTGGCCGCGGCCCGGCATCTGGCCCATGAGCTCGAAGACCACCGGAGGGCGCTCGCCCGCAGCCATCCGAAATCGCTGGGTAAGGTGGATTTGGCCAAGCGGCCGGCAGGCTTGGGCGAGGCGGCGCGCGGCCCGGTGCTGGCGGCCCATGCGGCGCTGCTCAGGACGATAAAGGCGCATCGCCGGCCGCTCGATCTCTGCCAGGTCGAGACGGCGGATCTGATCGGGGCGCTCACCGCGCTCTGCACCCGGTTGGCCAAGGAGCGCCCGGCCACCCCTCCTGCCCCGCCCGACCGGCACGAGGCGGAGCGGGCGCTGACGGCGATCCGCCTCCGCTTTGCCAAGGCGATGCGGCCGCTCCTGGCCAAAACCGAGGCGCGTGCCAAATCCGTGCGGACAGCCATTGCGGCCCAGCGCAAGGTCCTGCATCGGGCCGGTGTCGCGACAACGGCCGAGCTTCGGCCCTATCTGGCCGCTCTCACGGCGCTGGAGCGGGCGAGCCTGGCCTATCCAACGCCTTGATCAGCGCGCCTCGGCCGGCAGATCCGCGCACGCCCCCGACAGCGAGTTCTGCCCGGCCCCCTCGATGCGCACCGGCAGAATGCGGCCGGTCATTGCGGCCTCGGCCTCGAGATGCACCGCCTGCAGATAAGGCGAGCGGCCGACCATCTGCCCGGCATGGCGCCCCGGCTTCTCGATCAGCACCGGCAGCGTTCGCCCGATTTGCGCAGAGTTAAAGGCGGCTTGCTGCGCGCTCAGCAGCGCTTGCAGACGTGCCAGGCGATCGGCCTTCTCCGCCTCGGGCACGGGCGTGGCCTCTGCCGCCGGCGTGCCCGGCCGGGGCGAATACTTGAACGAATAGGCCTGCGCATAGCTGACCTCGCGCACCAAACCGAGCGTCGCCTCGAACTCGGCCTCGGTCTCACCCGGGAAGCCGACGATGAAGTCCCCCGACAGCGCGAGATCCGGGCGCGCAGCGCGGATGCGCTCGATCAAGCGCACATAGCTCTCGGCCGTGTGGCGGCGGTTCATCGCCTTCAGCACCCGGTCCGAGCCCGCCTGCACCGGCAGATGCAGATAGGGCATCAGCTGTGGCACCTCTGCATGGGCGCGGATCAGATCCTCATCCATGTCGTTGGGGTGCGAGGTCGTGTAGCGGATGCGCTCCAGCCCCTCGATCTCGGCCAGCGCGCGGATCAGGCGGCCGAGGCCCCATTCGCCCGCCTGGCCGGATGCGTCCTGGGCGCCGTGATAGGCGTTGACGTTTTGGCCGAGCAGGGTGATCTCGACCACGCCGCGGGACACCAGATCGCGCGCCTCGGCCAGCACGCGGGCAACCGGGCGCGAGCTCTCGGCCCCGCGGGTGTAAGGCACCACACAAAACGCACAGAATTTGTCGCAGCCCTCCTGCACGGTCAGGAAAGCGGCCGGCGCGCGCCGGGTCTTGGGCAGCGTGGGCAGGTGGTCGAATTTATCCTCGGCGGGGAAATCGGTGTCGAGCTGCGCCTCGCCCGTCTCGGCCGCCCGGGCCACCAGACGCGGCAGGCGGTGATAGGCCTGAGGCCCCACGACCACGTCGACCCCCGGGGCTCGAGCGATGATCTCGGCGCCCTCGGCCTGGGCGACACAGCCGGCGACCGCGACTTTGAGACCCGGGCGCGCGGATTTGAGCGGCCGCAGCCGGCCAAGCTCGGAATAGACCTTTTCTGCCGCCTTCTCGCGGATATGGCAGGTGTTGAGCACAACCAGATCGGCATCCTCGGGGCGGTCCGTGCCCTCATAGCCGGCGGCAGCCATGGCGGCGCCCATCCGCTCGCTGTCATAGACGTTCATCTGACAGCCATAGGTCTTGATGAAAACCTTGCGTGTCATGGGTTCCACTCCGCCTGGCCTCTGGGAACGCGATGGGGCGCGGACCCCCCGGTACCGCGCCCCACTCGACGGCCTCTTATCCCGACGCAAGCCCCTGCGCAACCGGGAGACGGCGCTGTCTTGGTCTCACTTCTTCGGCTTGCGCCCCAGGCCGATTTTCTTGGCCAGCTGCTTGCGCGTTTCCGAGTATTTCGGCGCCACCATCGGATAGTCGTGCGGCAGCCCCCACTTCGACCGGTATTCTTCCGGCGTCATGCTGTAGGCGGTCGCAAGATGGCGTTTCAGCATTTTGAGCTTCTTGCCATCTTCCAGGCAGATCAGGAAATCATCGGTCACGGATTTCTTGATCGGCACGGCGGGCTTCAGCTCGACCTCGGGTTCGGCCGGCTTGCCATTCAGCCCGGAAAGCGTGGCATAGACGCTCTCGATCAGCGCCGGAAGATCGGTGCTGGACACAGCGTTGTTCGACACATGCGCCGAAACAATTGCCGATGTGTGCTCTAGGAGCTCGCCTTGCTCCGTCATCTCCTCAGTCATCAGTGCTCTCCTTTGCTCACTGTGTTTGGAATTTTTGTGTGAGTAGCCTCAGACCGTTGATCAGGAACAAAGCTCCGAGTTGTCACGATTGAGCCAGACCCGCGGTTCCCCGGTGGTATAATCATTGTCCGCGGGTTTTTCAAATACTCATCGCGAATTTTTTTCGGCTGTTGGCGTTCCGACATAATCTTACTTGGGGATTTGCATGCTGTCCCAAGCTTGTACACTCCCCGACACATCTGAAAACGCACCCTCCACCAGCGCACGCGCAAGAAGTCGGTTGAGGCTGACCGGTTTCGGAAAATCCAACCCCGCCGCCTGGGCGCGCGAGAAGCCGAAGCGCCGATAATAGGGCTCATCCCCCACCAGCAGAACGCGGGTCCAGCCGATGCGCGCGGCGTCATCCAACGTGTCGGCCATCAGCCGAGCGCCGATCCCCTCGCCCTGGCGCGTGGGGTGCACGGCAATGGGCCCGAGCAGCAGCGCAGGCGCGCCCGCCTCACCAATCCGCACGGGCCAATAACGGATGCAGCCGGCCACCGCATCCCAGTCGTCGCGCACAATCCGGCAAAGCTCGGCGATCGGCGCCACCCCCTCGCGCAGCTGATACGAGCTCAGCGCCCCACGGCCGGGGGCGAAGGCGAGATCCAGCAGCATCTCCACCTCGTCCGCATCCTGGGGGGTTTCTGGCAAAAATCGCAGCATCTCGGTTTGCAAGCGGGACGGACGAGGTTAAGTCGCTAGGCGCACTGGCCCAATGGCGCGGCAGGCGTTAGCACGCGCCGTGCGCCCGAGCCACCCCCGTGCCCGCGCGCGGCCCGTCCGGCGTACGGCATCCAAGGAGAGCGCCCATGTTCTATCGCCCCGAGGACGGCCACGGCCTGCCCCATGACCCCTTCAAAGCGCTGGTGGTGCCCCGTCCGATCGGCTGGGTCTCGACCCGCGATGCCGAGGGCCGCCCGAACCTCGCCCCCTACAGCTTCTTCAACGGCTGCGGCGATGCCCCGCCCATGGTCATGTTCGCGCAAACGGGGCGCAAGAGCCGGCCCGAAGCGGAAAAGGACACCGTCGCCAATATCCGCGCCACCGGCGCCTTTGCGTGCAACATCGTCAGCCAGGCGCTGGCCGAGGCGATGAACGTGACCTCGGGCACCTATCCGGCGGATGCGGATGAGTTCGGCCTGGCAGGCCTGACCGCCACGCCGTGCGAGACCATCGACGCGCCGCGGGTCGCCGAGGCGCCGGCGGTGCTGGAATGCCGCCTGTTCCGCATCCTCGACGACCTGCCGAGCTGGCGCGAGCATGCCTTCAACATCATGGTGATCGGCGAGGTGGTGGGCATCCACATCGACGATCAGCACCTGACCGAGGGTCGGCTGGATGTGCGCGCCTACAACCCGGTCGCGCGGCTGGGCTACATGGACTACACCGCGGTGGAGGACATCTTCGAGATGCAGCGCCCCTGAGGGGCGATGCGGCGGGCGCAGAGACGGGAGGGAGCATGGCCGCGGAGACGATGATCGGCGTGATTGGGGGCAGCGGGCTCTATGCGCTCGAGGGGCTGGAGGAGGCCAGCTGGCAGACCGCCGAGACGCCTTGGGGCGCGCCCTCGGACCAGATCCTGACCGGGCGGCTGGCCGGCGTACGGGTCGCCTTTCTGCCGCGCCACGGACGAGGCCACCGCCTGCCGCCGACCGACATCCCGTATCGCGCCAACATCCATGCGCTTAAGGCGCTGGGGGTCACCGATGTGCTCTCGGTTTCGGCCTGCGGGTCCTTTCGCGAGGAGATGGCGCCCGGCCAGTTCGTGCTGGTGGACCAGTTCGTCGACCGCACCGTGAACCGGGACAAGAGCTTCTTCGGCCCCGGCCTGGTCGCCCATGTCTCGATGGCCAAACCCACCTGTGCGCGCCTCCGCGCGGCACTGGCGGCCGAGGCCGGGCGGCTGGCCATCCCTATCCACGACGGCGGGACCTATCTGTGCATGGAGGGCCCACAGTTCTCCTCGCTCGCCGAGAGCCGGATGTATCGCGAGCACTGGGGCGCCGATGTGATCGGCATGACCAACATGCCCGAGGCGAAACTCGCCCGCGAGGCCGAGCTTTGTTATGCCACCGTCGCCATGGTCACCGATTACGACAGCTGGCATCCGGACCATGGCGAGGTCGACGTGCCCTCGATCCTGGCCACCATGCACGCCAATGTCGCCAATGCCCGGGCGCTGGTCGCCGCGGTGATCGGCGGGCTCGGACCCGAGCGTGCGCCCTGCGAGGAGGGCTGTGACCGCGCGCTCGAATACGCGCTGATCACGGCCCCGGAGGCGCGCGATCCTTCCCTTACGGAAAAACTCAGCGTGATCGCCGGCCGCGTGATCTAGAAATCGCCATGCCCCTACGGCATATGGAGTGGGTTGCTTTGGGCCAATTAGGGCTCGAGACCAATGTGTGGGAGAAGAATTTATGGCTGGAGTTAGCATCACGAATGCGTCTGATGCAGGATACCCGAAAGAGCTGCGCGATGCCGATTGGCAGAAGAAGAAGGGCACGCTCGCCAAGACGCAGAAGACGGGGCTGGGAGCGGTCCTGAAGACCGGCGAGACCCTGGTGAAAAAGATCGATGTGGTCACGCTCGATCCCGCCTCGAACCCGATCAAGACCATGGACCAGTTGGAGGAGCGCCTGGAGGCGGCCAAGGCCGAGTACAAGAAATCGGTCATGCCCCTTCAGGATCATATGAAGAAAATCTCCAAGGCGGCGAATGAGGCGGCGGCCAAGCTCGACAAGATGAAGCTCGGCTCGGGCAAGAAAGGCGCCAAGGCCGCCCGCGACGTAGCCAAGACGGCCGACACCTACGCCGTCACGCTGAAGAGCCTCGATCTCGAGGCCCGTGTGGCCAAGGCCAAGTCGGATCTCGAGAAGAAGCACGCTCTGGCGGTCAAGAACCTGAAGGGCTCGATCGCCAAGCTCGCGACCGGGATCAAAACCTTTTCCGGAGAGCCCAGCGTTGCGGCTTGGGGTGCGCATATCAAGCAGAACGGGCGCAGCGTCTCGAACTGCATCGCGGTCCTGCCGGGGTATAAAGACCAATTCTGGACCAAGTGGCAGTCGGATTTCAAAGGCTTCGACGAAAGCGGTCTCGGCCTTAAGGACGACGACCCCAAGGTCAACGAGAAGATGATGGCCCTGATCAAGAACTGCGGCGCGCAGTTGAAGCAGATCGCCGCCTACAAAGGCTGAGCCCTGCACCATGCGCCTCGCCGCCAGGGCGAGGCGCACTCTAGCCGCATACCGGGCGCGTTCGGGGCGTGGTCAGCGCCGGCCAATGGCCTACCTGTTTGCTCAGCCATTCGGGAGGTCTCACATGCGCTCACTCCTCGCCGCTCTTGCCCTGCTGCTGATGCCCGCGGGCGCGCTTGCCAGCACCTGCTATGCCTTTGTCGAGGGCGTGCCGGGCGTGCGCTATGCCAGCCTCGAGGCGGATTTCCGCCTCGCCACCCAGGCACCATCGGTCGATATCCGTTTTGTCGCGCATTCGACCTATCGCATCGAGACGCCGGCCGGGATCGTGATCAACACCGACTATTTCGGCGCGAACGGGCCCGGCAAGCTGCCCGATGTGGTGACCATGAACCATGCGCACGAGACCCATTGGACCGCCTACCCCGACCCGGCGATCAGCCATGTGCTGCGCGGCTGGAACCCCGATGGCCCCGAGCCGGCCAAGCATGAGCTGCGCCTTGAGGACGTCACCATCCGCAATGTCCCCACCGATATCCGCGGCTGGGGCACGCCCGAGCCGGGTGGCAACTCGATCTTTGTCTTCGAGGTCGCCGATCTCTGCATCGGGCATGTGGGCCATCTTCACCACAAGCCAACCGAGGAGCAATACGCCCTGCTGGGCCGGATCGACGTGCTGATGGTGCCAGTCGATGGCGGCTTTACCATGTCGGTCGAGGAGATGGTGGACGTGGCCAAGACGCTGAAGAGCCGCATCGTGCTGCCGATGCACTATTTCGGAGGCAGCTCGCTCGAGCGCTTCATCCAGGGCATGTCGGGCGAGTTTGAGGTCGAGATCCGCGACACGGATGTCCTCACGGTGTCGGTCGAGACCCTGCCCTCGCGCCCCAAGATCATCGTGCTGCCGCCGGCGGGGGGCCAGCCGCTCTATCTCTTCGACGACTGAGCGGCCGAGTGACTGGGCGCGAGGCTCAGGTCGCGGCGGCGCGCGTCAGCGACAGGCGCGCCGTCTCGAGGTGCTCCTTCATCACCGCCGAGGCGCGCTCGGGGTCTCGGTTGCGGATCGCATCGACGATGGCGCGGTGCTGCGCGTTATAGGTGCGGATCGTGGAGGGTTCGAGGGTGACGCGCAGCATACGGGCCCATTGCTCCTGGCTCCGGACCGAGCTGATCTCGGTCACCATCCAGGACATCAGGCTGTTGCCGGTGGATTCCGCCAACAGGATGTGAAAGGCGCCATCCGCCTCGGCAAAGGCGGCGGGGTCGTCGACGTTCGCCTCCATAGTGACCAGCAGACTCTCGGCGGCGGCAAGATCGGTGCGCCGGGCATGCAGCACCGCGAGCCGGCAGACATGCTGCTCGAGCGCAAAGCGAGCATCGATCAGCTCGAGCGGGCGCGCGTTTTCGATCACCGGATTGGCGGTGTCGCGCGGGGCGTCGACCACATAGGTGCCGCTGCCGGGGCGGGTCTCGACCAGCCCGTCGCGGGCGAGCCGGGCCAGCGCCTCGCGCACCGTGCCGCGGTCCACGCCGAATCGCAGAGCCAGATCGCGACCGGGCGGCAAGCGGTCATCGGGGCGGAAGCCGCCGACCGCGATCTCGCGCCGCAACACCGCCGCCAAATCCGCGGATCCGAGCCGCTTGGGCACGCCATCGTCCATCATTGGGCCCTCAAACCGGTCTGCATGGTCCAATATTGATCCAGAGCAGGCCGACTGTCAATGATACCCCTTGAATTGGATCAAAAAAGGTTGCGCCGGGGGAAGAATCCGCTAGCGTTGCCCTCGGCAGCCATCGGGAAGACAGCGCCGCTCCGCGCTCCCTTTGGCCAACCAACACCGCGGGACACAAAACAGGGAGAGCGAGAGTGGCACAACAGGACATCGAAGCCTTTGTCGATGCGGAGGGGCGCGAGGCCCTGGTCCGCGAGGTGCGCGCCAAGATCGACGAGCTCGGGATCGAGTATCTCTATCTGCAATTCGTCTCGGTGACGGGCCGGATCTGCGGCAAGGGCATCCCGGCCGATCACTGGGAGAGCGTCGCCCGCAAAGGCTTCCAGCTGGTCTATGGCGCGACGGTCAACCTGTTCCTGAACCGCCACGGCGACTATCTCGGCTATGGCCCCGAAGCGGCCGAACTGGTGGGCATCCCCGAGCCCGAGACCTTCTGCCAGCTGCCCTGGGACAAACGCGTCGCGCGGCTCTGGTGCACCCTGTTCCGCAACCGCGAGGAGCGCCAGGAGCCGGGCGCGTTCCTGACCTCGGACAGCCGCGGCAACCTGCGCCGCCTGCACGAGGCCTTCCAGGCCAAGCACGGGCTGCATCTGCGCTCGGGCTGTGAGCCGGAGATGATGTGGCTGAAAAAGGACGAGAACGGCCAGCCCAATGGCGGCTTCTCGAACCCCTATTGCTACCACATCGACCAGTTCGAGAGCCTGCGCCCGGTCTATATGAAGGTGATCGAGTACTCCCGCGCCATGGGCCTCGACATGATCCAGGGCGATCATGAGGACGCGCCGGGCCAACTCGAGCTGAACTACACCTTCGACGATTGCATGCGCACCGCCGACCGGCTGTCGACCTATCGCCAGATTTGCGCCCAGGTGGCGCGCGAGTTCGGCCTGATCGCCTGCTTTATGACCAAGCCGTTCATGGGCGTCTCGGCCTCGGGCTGCCACCACAACATCTCGCTGTGGCGGGGCGGCGAGGACGGGCACAAGAAGCTCGGCCAAGAGACCCGCGCGGCCATGGACGAGGTCTTCGCCTATCGCTCGGGCGGCGAGAACACCTTCATGCCCGACGGCGACGACCCGCAGATGCCGGGCGAGATCGGCCAGTACTCGATCGGCGGCATCGTCAAGCACCTCGACGCCATGACCGCGATCGGCTGCTCGACGGTGAACTCCTATCGCCGGTTGTGGGACACGGGCTTCTGGGCGCCGGTCTTCAAGGATTGGGGCTTCCAGAACCGCACCACCGGTCTGCGCATCTCGGCGCCCGGGCGCTTTGAATTCCGCAGCGTGGACAGCATGGTGAACCCGTATCTGATGGCCTCGGCGATCCTGCAGGCCTGCGATGACGGGCTGACCAACAAGATCCCCTGCGGCAAGCCGGAAGAGCGCAACATCTATGTGGCCATGGAGGAGGGCAAGCAGGTCTCGAAGCTGCCCATGACCCTCGGCGCGGCGCTGGACGCCCTCTCGGCCGACGAAGTGATCAAGAGCGCGATGCCGGGCGAGATGTTCCGCCTCTTCCACGAATACAAGACCGACGAGTGGGAGCGCTTCAACCACACCGTCACGAACTGGGATCAGGAGACCTATCTCGACTGCCTCCCCTGAGGCGCGGATCGGATCCTCAGACTGGAGAACGCAAATGTGCGGAATTGCAGGCCTCATCCACCGGGGCCGGACATCGAATGTGGGCGGGGAGATGACCTCGATGCTTCAATCGCTGAAGCACCGGGGCCCCGACAGCACGGGCTTTGCCGTCTATGGCGCGGGCAGCCCGGGCGATTATGTGATGCGCGTCAAGGTCGCCGAGCAGGAAGACATGAGCCGCGGCCGCGGCATCCACCAGGTGATCGAGGAGCGCATCAGCGCCCTCGACGGGGTGCTGGCCGAGCACAAGGCGGCGGTCAAGGACAGCGGGCGGGTCACGCCCTATGCCCTGCGCTATGTGCTCTCCCATGGCGGCGACACCGAGGAGATGGCGCGCCATATCGAGGAGATCGAGGGGGTCGAGATCCTCTCGCTCGGCAACGGGCTCGAGTTGATCAAAGATCTAGGCGATGCGGGTGAGGTGGCGGGCCAGTACGGCCTCGACGCGTTCGCCGGCACCCATGCGATCGGCCACACGCGGATGGCGACCGAGTCGGATGTGGACATCCGTTCGGCGCACCCCTACTGGGCCTTCCCCTACAACGACGTCAGCGTCGTCCATAACGGGCAGATCACGAACTACTGGATCATGCGACGCGAGATGGAGCGCAAGGGCCATCGGTTCATGTCCTCCTGCGACAGCGAGCTGCTGGCGGTCTATGTGGCGCATCACATGGCCAAGGGCGACACGCTCGAGACCACCATGCGCCGCTCGATCGAGGAGATCGACGGGGTGTTCACCTATCTGGTGGCGACCAAAGACCAGCTCGGCATGGCCAAGGACACGATGGCGGCGAAACCGCTGGTGCTCTACGAGTCCGACGATCTGATCGCCATGGCCTCGGAAGAGGTCGCGATCCGCGCGATTCTGCCCCAAGAAATCGACACCACCGACCCTTACGATGAGGAGGTCCGGGTATGGCAGGCGTGACCGATGCCGAGCTGAAGACCATGTCCCAGGAGGACCGCGCCAAAGCGCTCGGCATGATGACCGAGCAGCTGACCGGCCGCTCGATGTTCATCGAGTTCGACGAGGACGCCGAGGCCCGCTTCACCTATCCTTGGGCGCCCGAGGTCGACTTCAACAAACGCACCGAGATCGATGCGGACGCGCTGGAGACCACCGAGGTCAACCAGGCGATCCGCGATCTGATGGCCGAGGGCTATGGCACGATCGTGGTCAAGAACCCCCGCGGGAAGCACTCGATCGGGGTCGGCATCCTCAGCCGCCTGAACCTGATCATCGAGGGCTCGACGGGCTATTTCGGCGTCGGCCTGATCGACGGGCCCAATGTGCGCATCAATGGCCGCGTGGGCTGGTCCTGTGGCGAGAACATGATGTCCGGCACCGTGGTGATCGAGAAGAATGCGGGCTCGACCTTCGGCGCGGCCATTCGCGGCGGCGACTTGGTCTGCAAGGGCTCGGTCGGCTCCCGCACCGGCATCGACATGAAGGGCGGGACGATCATCGTCGGCGGCGACACCGGCGCGCTCTCGGGCTTCATGATGCAGCGCGGGCGCATGGTTGTCTGCGGCAATGCGGGCAAGAACCTGGGCGACTCGATGTATGACGGCACGATCTATGTGGGCGGCGAGATCCGCTCGCTGGGCGTCGATGCCGTTGAGGCTGACCTGACCGAGCTCGACCAGGCCTGGCTGACCCGCAAGCTTCGCCAATACGGGCTGTTGCCCGAGCAGGGCGTGGGCCACTTCACCAAGATCGTGGCCGGCAAGCAGCTCTGGAACTACGACAATCTCGAGCCGAACGAGAAAAAGCTGATCCTCTGACGGGTCCGCCCGTCCTGGCGGGCGCTATGGTGCGCCCCGCCGAACACCCACGACCCGGAGACCGACCATGGCCGATGGATCCCCGACGAAAAAGACGCTCGACCGCGATGTGAACCGCCTGGGCAAAAGCTCTGTCTTCACGCCCAACGTCATCGACGACATCCACATCAAATCCGAGCTTGGCCGCTACCGCATGCGCGGCTTCTCGCTGTTCAAGAAGATCCCCCATTGGGACGATCTGACCTTCCTGCCCGGCACGCTGACGCGGTTCGTCATCGAGGGCTACCGCGAGAAATGCGACACCAAGACGGTGATCGGCCCGCGCGCCAAACGCCCGCTCGAGCTCGACATCCCAGTTTATGTCACCGGCATGTCCTTTGGCGCGCTCAGCTATGAGGCCAAGACCGCGCTCGCCCGCGGGGCGACCATGGCCGGCACCGCGACCTGCTCGGGCGAGGGCGGCATGATTCCCGACGAGCGGCGCTATTCGTCGAAGTGGTTCTATCAGTGCATTCAGAGCCGCTATGGCTTCAACCCGCACCACCTGGTGCTGGCGGATGGCTGTGAGTTCTTTATCGGCCAGGGCTGCAAAGTGGGCCTCGGCGGCCATCTGATGGGCCAGAAGGTGACCGACCAGGTCGCCGAGATGCGCTCGCTGCCCGCCGGCATCGACCAGCGCTCACCGGCGCGCCACCCGGACTGGCTCGGCCCCGACGATCTGGCGCTCAAGATCCAGGAGATCCGCGAGGCGACCGATTGGCAGATCCCGATCCAGCTCAAGCTGGGCGCAGCGCGCGTCTATGACGATGTGCGCATGGCGGTGAAATGCGACCCGGACGCGATCTATATCGACGGTATGGAGGGCGGCACCGGGGCGGGCCCGCACCTCGCGACCGAGGACACCGGCGTGCCGGGCATCGCGGCCATCCGCCAGGCGCGCAAAGCCATCGACGATCTCGGCAAGCGCGGCGAGATCACGCTGATCTATGCCGGCGGCATCCGCAACGGCGCCGATGTGGCCAAGGCGATCGCGCTTGGTGCGGACGCCATCGCGCTCGGCCATTCGGTCCTGATGGCGCTGAACTGCAACAAGGACATTCCGGAGGCGGATTACGAAACCGAAATCGGCGCCGAGCCCGGCTATTGCTATCACTGCCATACGGGCCGCTGCCCGGTGGGGGTTGCGACGCAAGATCCGCAGCTGCGCAAACGGCTGGACCCGGACGAGGCGGCCGAGCGCGTCTACAACTTCCTCCACACGCTGACCATCGAGGCGCAGCTGTTCGCGCGGGCCTGCGGCAAGACCAATCTGCACAGCCTCGAGCCTGAGGATCTGGCAGCGCTGACCATGGAGGCCTCGGCCATGGCGGGCGTCCCGCTCGCCGGCACCAACCACACGGTCGGCATCGAGGACTATCACCACTTCTGAGGGGTGCGGCGCATGCCAAAGAGCATCAACCTGTTGGCGGCCGCCGACCGCCAGATCACCGATGTCTTCCGCCCTTATGTGGCGGGAGACGTGAACGATGCGCAGGTGAAGATCGCGAAATTCGGCGCCGAGTTCGACTGGCACGCCCATGCGGCCGAGGACGAAGGTTTCCTCGTGCTCCGCGGGCGCATTGCAATCGACTTCCGGGACGGGACGGAAGAGCTCGGCGAGGGCGACTTCCTCGTGGTGCCCCGCACGGTCGAGCACCGGCCCCGCGCGCTCACCCCCGAGCCCGTCGTTCTGATGTTCGAACCGGCGACGACGCTGAACACGGGCGATCAGGTCAGCCAGCGCACGGTGCGCGACCTCGACCGCCTCGCTTACTGAGATCGGAGACCAAGACCATGGCAGGCACACAGTATCGCGGCTCGGAGATCACCGATGTCGATCAGTTCCTGAAGGATGCCGACGGATTGTCCTCGGAACGTGAGAAAGAGATCGGCCAACACATCGGCTATCGCTATGATGTGAACCTGGTGCCGGATTACGATCGGCTGACCCCGTTCCTGAGAGACTATATGGAGCATATGGGCTGGGACGACCTCAACTGGCTCGAGGATGTCCATATGGGCTATGAGGAGGGCGCGCCTGCGGTGTTCGACCGCAATGCCAACAGCTGGATCCGCGTGCCGGACAGCATCGCCTTGCCCGACAACCAACAGGACCGCGACATGATCGCCCGCGAGCTGCTGGTCAAGTTCCAGATGTCGGACCGCCACCCGCTGGTGACGCTCCGCAAAGCCTATATGAAGTTCTGATGGGCCGGCCCGTTCGCATCGCTTGTCTGCAGACGCGGCCGCAGGCCAGCTTCGAGAAGGCCTTGGGCGAGGCGCTCGGGCTTGCAGGTGCGGCGGTCGATTATGGCGCGGATCTGCTGGCGCTGCCCGAGTATTGCGGGGGGTTCCGCACCGAGGGCGGCGCCATCGCCTCGCCCGCCGCCCCGGAGGCCGAGCACCCGGTGCTGCTGGGCCTCGCCGAGTTTGCGTGCACCCGCGGCGTCTGGATCCTGGTCGGCTCGGTCGCGGTGCCAGGGCCCGAGGGCAAGATCCTGAACCGCGGCGTGACCATCGGACCGGACGGGGTGACCCTGGCGCGCTATGACAAGATCCACATGTTCGACATCCAGCTCTCCGAGACCGAGGTCTACCGCGAGAGCGCGCGCGTGGCCCCGGGCGGTTCGGCCGCGCTGGTCGAGGCGGCGGGCGCCAAGATCGGGCACACCATCTGCTATGACCTGCGCTTCCCGCATCTCTACCGGGATCTGGCGCAGGCGGGGGCCGAGATCCTCTCGGTGCCGGCGGCCTTCACCAAAAAGACCGGCGAGGTCCATTGGCATGTGCTGAACCGCGCCCGGGCGATCGAGAACGGCGCCTTTGTGGTAAGCCCCTGTGCCGTCGGGCCGATCCCGGGAGGGGGCGAGAGCTATGGCCACTCGCTGATCGTCGATCCGTGGGGCGCGGTGCTGGCCGATGGCGGAGACCGCCCCGGCATCGTGACCGCGACGATCGATCTCGACGCCGTCGCGGCGGCGCGGGCGAAGATCCCCAGCCTGACCCATGATCGGGCCTTTGCCCCAGCGGCAAGCGCGCCCGCCCGGGACGTCGCATGATGGGGGCGGCCCTGCTTGGCCTGCGCAGCACGCGCCACGCGCTCGGCAACGCGTTTTTGCGCTGGCAGTGCCGGGTGCGCCAGATCGCCATGCGCGAGGCCCAGGGCCGGCCCGATGATGCGGTCATGCCCGCGCTGACCCTGCCCGGCGCCGAGGCGCCCATGGGCCACATCATCACCGTGCTCAACAAATCGGCCGCCCATTCGAAGACGCCCGAGATGATGCATATGGTCCGGCGAACCGAAGACGCGGCCCAGCGGCGCGAAAAGGCGCTGCAGTTCTTCTCGGAGACCTACTACCAGAAGGCGGCCGACTTTTCGGACATGCTGACGGCGACCTTTCCGCCGGGCTCGCCGGGGGCGGCGACGATCCGCGAGGCGGGCGCCTGCCGGCTGGACTTTGCCGCCTATGGCCAGGCGTTCAGCCTCGAATGCCGGGTCTGGCGGTTGGCCGAGCCGCACCCGCTGCACGCCGCCACACTGTGGCACAACCGGCTCTTCAACCCCGCCCTGCCGCCCGATACCGTGGTGCTGGGCTTTGAGCCGGACTGGGAGGCCAGCCGGGCCGAACCGCCGATAGGATGACGGGCCGCGGACTGCTGGGACACGCGCGCGGCCGAACAATGGGGAGAGCGAGATGAGCAAACGAGTGGCCGTGATCGGCGCAGGACCCTCCGGAACCGCGGCGCTGCGGGCCTTCCAATCCGCCGCCGCCAAGGGGGCCGAGATCCCCGAGATCGTCTGTTTCGAGAAGCAGGGCGATTGGGGCGGGCTCTGGAACTACACCTGGCGCACGGGCCTCGACGAGTTTGGCGAGCCGGTGCATGGCAGCATGTACCGCTATCTGTGGTCGAACGGCCCGAAAGAGGGGCTGGAGTTCGCCGACTACAGCTTTGAGGAGCATTTCGGCAAGCCAATCGCCTCCTATCCACCGCGCGAAGTGCTGGCTGACTATATCAAGGGCCGCATGGAGAAGGCTGGCGTGCGCCCCTGGGTGCGCTTTCGCCACGCCGTGCGTTGGGTCGAATACGACGAGGCGACGCAGAAGTTCACCGTGACCGCCTGCGATCTGCCCGAAAGCCGGGTCTACTCGGAGGAGTTCGACAACGTCGTCGTCGCGACCGGGCATTTCTCCACGCCGAATGTCCCGCATTTCGAGGGGCTCGAGCAGTTCAACGGACGGGTCCTCCACGCCCATGACTTCCGCGACGCGCTGGAGTTCAAGGGCAAGGACATCCTGATCATCGGCACCAGCTACTCGGCCGAGGATATTGGCTCGCAGTGCTGGAAATACGGCGCCAAGTCCATCACCGTCAGCCACCGCACCGCGCCGATGGGCTATGACTGGCCCGAGAACTGGACAGAGGTGCCGCTGCTCATCCGCGCCGATCCCAACACCAAGACGGTGCATTTCAAGGACGGCACCTCCCGCGAGGTCGATGCCATCATCCTCTGCACCGGCTACCTGCACCACTTCCCGTTCATGCCGGACGAGCTCCGACTGAAGACGGCGAACCGGCTGGCGGCGGCCGATCTCTATAAGGGCGTCGCCTGGGTGCACAATCCGCGGCTGTTCTATATCGGCATGCAGGACCAGTGGTTCACCTTCAACATGTTCGATGCCCAGGCCTGGTGGGTGCGCGATGCCATCATGGGCCGGATCGCGATCCCGGCCGACAAGGCCGCGCGGCTCAAAGATGTCGAGGACCGGGTGGCGGCCGAGGATGCCAATGCCGACGACTATGACTGCATCCGCTATCAGGGCGCCTATACGGGTGAGTTGATCGCCGAGACGGACTATCCCAGCTTCGACATCGAGGGGGCGAACCAGGCCTTCTTCGAGTGGAAAAAGCACAAGAAGAAGGGGATCATGACCTTCCGCGACAACGGTTATAAATCGGTGATGACGGGCACCCAGGCGCCCAAGCACCACACGCCCTGGGTCGACTGTCTGGACGACAGCATGGTGGATTATCTGCGCGAGTGAGCCCTCGGCCGGCCGGACCATTGCGTTTACCAAGCCGATGGTAAACCATCGCTCCGAACGCCGGCCGAAAGGAGACGCCATGGGCAAGCGGGCAGACCACCGCCGTGTCGCCGATTTTGGGCCTCTGTCCGAGCGGCTTAAGCCATCGGGCAGTGCCGGTCTCTTTTGGCATCCGGTCTCGTGGGACGAGACCACGGGCATTGGCAGCGCCATGCTGGTGATGGCGCCGGGCACCCGCTGCAATCCGGGCGAGCATCTGCGGAGCAACGAGGCCTATGTGGTTGAGGGCGATCTGGTCGACGGGGCCGGCGCGCGCTACCAGACCGGAGACCGGGTCCCGCTGGTGCGCGGCGCGCGCCATCACAGCCTCTCGCCCTCCGGGTGCAAACTGATGGTCTTCCACCAGCCCGCACGGCGCGAGGCGGGGCATGCGGCGGACGACGCGCCGTGACGGTCAGTCCCCGCTTCGAGACGCCCTATGAGCGGGCCGGCGTGATCACTCCGGGCCTGCCGATCCTGCCCCATGGGATCGAGCGCCATCCGGTGCCGGGCGGTGGCTCACGGGCCATCCGGATCGATCGGGGCGACGAGATCTCGGTGCTGGACCCCGAGGGGCTGCAAGCGGCTGAGCTTGTGTTCTTTGCCCCCGACGGGCGGTCCGAGGCGTCCATGCTGGGGCTGCCCTCGGCCGGCCTTGCCACCGGCGTACAGGCCGCGCTGACGGGCCATCCCTCGGGCCGGCGCGTGCTCAACGCGCTCGAGGCCGCCGGTTTCGACATCGGCCGGGCTGAGGCGGCACGGCTGTTGGGTGAGAGCCGCCCCGGCGACCGCGCCACAGCCCACGCCACGACTGACGGTCTTCTGATCGTCTGCGCCCCGGGCGGGCCCATGGCGCCCGAACAGCAAGACCCGCCGACCGAGATCATCCTCTACATCCGCCGCGCCAGTCCGGGGCCGGGCAAAGGGGGCCTCGCGCCGCCCGATCCGCTCGCCGACCCGATCGCCGACATCAACATCCAGCCGGGCGAGGCCCGCGCCTATGAGGTGCGCCGGGGCCAGTACATCCAGATCCTCGACGTGCAGGGGCGCGAGTGCTCGGATTTCCAGGCCTTTTCCCAATCCGCCCTCGACCGCGGACACGAGCGTGAGATCGACCCCACCACGACCCGCAGCCTGATGGGCAGCCTCTACCCCGCCCCCGGCATCTACTCGAAGTACTGGAGCGTCGACCACGAGCCGCTGGTCGAGATCGTTCAGGACACCTGCGGGCGCCACGACACCTTCGGCCTCGCCTGCACCGCCCGCTATTACGAGGATCTCGGCTATCCGGGCCATGTGAACTGCTCGGACAACATGAACCTCGACCTCGCGCGCTACAGCGTACGCCCGCGCGGCGGCTGGCCGGCGATCAACTTCTTCTTCAACACCATGCTCGACGACGCCAACGCGATCGGGATGGACGATCCGTGGTCGCGGCCGGGCGACTATGTGCTGTTGCGCGCGCTGACCGATCTGGTCTGCGTCTCGACCGCTTGTCCGTGCGACATCGATTCAGCCAATGGCTGGAACCCGACCGACATCCAGGTCCGCACCTATGGCGAGGCGGAGGCGTTCCGCCGCTCCATCGGCTGGCGCAAGACCCCGGAGGCCCCTGTGGAAGAGACCAAAGAGACCGGCTTTCACGCCTGTTTCGCCCGCCACACCCGCGATTTCGCCGAGTACAACGGCTATTGGCTGGCCAACAGTATGCATTCCCATGGAGCTGTGGCCGAATACTGGGCTTGCCGCGAGAAGGCGGCCGTTATGGACCTCTCGCCGCTTCGGAAATACGAGGTGACGGGGCCGGATGCCGAGGCGCTGATGGATCTCTGCGTCACGCGCAACATGGCGCGGCTCAGCACCGGACAGGTGGTCTATACGGCCATGTGCTATGAGCATGGCGGCATGATAGACGACGGCACGGTGTTTCGCCTCGGCGACACGAATTTCCGCTGGGTCGGCGGCAATGACGCCTCGGGCCTTTGGCTGCGCGAGCAGGCCGAGCGGCGGGGCCTGAACGCCTGGGTGCGCTCCTCGACCGAGCAGCTTTGCAACATAGCCGTCCAAGGGCCCCGCTCGCGCGAGATCCTGAACGCCTGCATCTGGACCGCCCCGACCCAGCCGACCATCGAGGAGCTGGCCTGGTTCCGCTTTGCCGTCGGGCGCATGGGCGATTTCCACGGCGCCTCGGTCGTGGTCTCGCGCACCGGCTATTCGGGCGAGCTCGGCTATGAGGTCTTTTGCCATCCCAAAGACGCCGAGGCGGTGTTCGACGCGGTCTGGGCGGCGGGTGAGCCCCACGGGATGGTGCCGCTCGGGCTCGCCGCGCTGGACATGCTGCGGATCGAGGCGGGGCTGATCTTTGCCGGCTATGAATTCTCGGACCAGACCGACCCGTTCGAGGCGGGCATCGGCTTCACCGTGCCGCTGAAATCCAAGCAGATCGACTTCATCGGCCGCGGAGCGCTCGAGGAGCGCAAGGCGCATCCACAGCGCCGCCTAGTGGGGCTGGCGGTCGAGGGCGGCACCGTGCCGTCCAAGGGCGATTGCCTGCGCATCGGCCGTGCCCAGGTGGGCGAGGTGACCTCGGCCATGCGCTCACCCATCCTCGGCCGCGTGATCGCGCTGGCCCGCGTCGACGTCACCCATGCCGAGGACGGGACCGAGATCGAGATCGGCCAGCTCGACGGGCTGCAAAAGCGCCTCGCCGCCAGGGTCTGCCGCTTCCCGCATTTCGACCCGACCAAAGAGCGGGTGAAGGGCAACTACGCCTAAGGGTCGAGCGAGACCGACAGCGCCTCGGCCACCATGCGCTGGAAATGGTGGACCGCATGCTCCGAGAGCTCGGTCAACCCCTCATCCACGATAAAGCGCCCTTGGTTGTAGCCGAGCGATTTCAGCCCGCGCTGCACGCTCTCGCAGAGCCCGATATCCTCGGGCTGGAGCACGTCCCTTTGGTAGGCGATGGCGTCCGAGAGCTGTGGCGTGACGGCTCCGTCCAAGGTGAACCAATCCTGGTATTCGAGACAGGTCTCGGGCCGGTTCGGGTTCATCTGCAGCACCGAGAGATTGGGCTCTCCGGGATAGATCCAGATCGTGAAGTTCGGCCAGACGAAAAAGCCCGCATAGCCGAAATCCACATCCCCCGTCTCGAACGAGAACGCCTTGGACGTCGTCGTGCGGGGGGCGGCCGAGCACTGCGAGGAATACCGCTTGTGCACGATGGTGCGGTAGGAGTTCATATCGACGAGATCGACGAAATCCTTGTGCGCCGGCGCGCAGTGGTAGCATTCGAGAAAGTTGTCGACCAACACCTTCCAATTGGCCGCCACGTGATAGGTGTCGCGCTGGGCAAAGGCGAGCTCGTCCACCCGGGGGAGATAGCGCCGGATCTCGTCCTCGAGTCCGGCCATATGCTCGGCAAAGGGGCGGGCGTCCGGGTCGAGATTGATCAGCACCAGACCGCAGAAGACCTCGACCCGCACCGCCTTCAGCGCGAAGTCGCATTTGTTGAAGCCCGCCACGTTCTCGGAATTGCGCGCATTCACCAGGCGGCCATCAAAATCATAGGCCCAGGCGTGATAGGGGCAGGTGATGACGTTCTTCTTGCCGGCCCCCTCCAGCAGCTCGTGCCCCCGATGGGCGCAGACGTTGAAGAAGGCGCGCAGCACCCCGTCGCGGCCGCGCGCGACAAAGGCGTTCTGCTCGTGGATCTTGGTGGTCAGGTACATGCCGGGCTCGGCCACCTGGCTCACATGCCCCGCATAATGCCAGGTGCGATAAAAGATCGCCGGCTTCTCGGCGTCGAAGATGTCCTGGTCGGTATAGTACCGCGCCGGCAGCGTGAAGGACTGTTTCGGGTCCGCGCGAAACGGCTGATCGTCGGGCTGGCGGAGGAAGGACGGGTGCTTGTTCATCATCTGGCTCCTGGCTCTTGGCTAGGCGATCCCCAGTTGTTTTTTGCGCGCCTCGGCCCAGGCGCCGATGATCCGGTCGCCGATGATGCCAAGCGCCGCGATGAAAAGGCCGGCGAGGATGCCGCGGCCGAAATTCTGGGTCGAGATTGAGCGCACCACCTCTTGGCCGAGATCGGTAGAGCCGATCAGCGCCGTGATCGCGGTCATGGCCAGCGCCATCATGATGGTCTGGTTGATGCCGAGCATCATCTCGGGGATGGCGATCGGCAGCTCGACCTTCCACAGCCGCTGCCAGCGGGTGGCACCGCTGGCCATGGCCGCCTCGACCGTCACTGCGGGGATGCGCTTGAGCCCCAGATACGTAAAGCGGATCGCCGGCACCATGGCATAGGGAATGATCGCAAAGACATTGGCGAAATCCCCAATCCGGAACAGCATGATCGCCGGGATCAGATAGATGAAGGACGGGAAGGTCTGCAGCGTGTCGCAGATCGGCATGACGGTGTTGGCCACCCGCTCGGACCGCGCGGACCAGATCCCCAGCGGCACGCCGATCAGGATGCAGAGGATGGTGGCGACCAGGACCAGATAGGTGGTCTTCATGGTCTCCTCCCAGAACCCGGTCACGGTAAAGGACGCCATCAGGGCCAGGCAGAGCACCATGATCTTCCATCGCCCAAGCTTCCAGGCCGCCAGCCCCACCACGCCGAAAAAGGCCGGCCAGGGCAGCCACAGGAAGACGTCGCGGATCGGCAGCAGGATATAGAGCGTCGCCCAGTCCCGCACCGGGTTCACATAGTCGAAGGCCACCACGTTGAAATCGCGGATCGCCTGGTCCAGCACCCGCGCGATCTGCTTGGCGTCGAACAGGACGGTCTTGACCTCGCCGCTGACCCAGATCCATTTCGAGGGCGGGATGCGCACATCCTTGAAGAACTCGGCCAGGATGTAGCTGCCGACCAGGATCGGCAGGAAGATCAGCAGATGGCGGTGGCGCTCGTGCCAAGGCCGCTCGGTGGCGAAATGGTCGGTCTCGCGGTTGGCATAGCCCTGGGTGATCCGGTCGAGCACGATGGCGATCAGCGAGATGGCGATGCCCTGCTCGATGGCCACTCCGAGCCGGAGCTGCTGGAGCGAGTAGAGCAGCTTGTGCCCCAGCCCCTGGGCGCCCGCGATCGAGGCGATGACCACCATGGCCAGGGTCTGCATCACGACCTGGTTCAACCCCAGCATCAGCGTGCGCTTGGAGGAGGGCAGCGCCACTTTCCAGAGCAGCTGACGCCGGGTGCAGCCCGACATTTGCCCGCTCTCGAGCACATCCGAAGACACCGTCTGCAGGCCCAGGATCGTGCAGCGCGCCATGGGCGGCATGGCAAAGATCACCGTGGCGATCAGTGCCGTCACGGGCCCCAGCGCAAAAAGCGCGGCCACCGGCGCCAGATAGGCCATATGCGGCGTCGCCTGCATCAGATCGAACATCGGCGTGAAAATCCGCGCCGCGATCCGAGAGCGCGTGACCAGGATGCCGAGCAGCACGCCGATGATGGCCGCCATGGGGACCGCGACGATCACGATCGTCATGGTGCGCATCGAGTCCTTCCACAGATTGAAGAACGCGATGTAGAGGAGCGAGAACAGGCACAGGAGCGCCAGCCGCCAGCCGCCGACCCAATGGGCAAAGATCACCACGCCCGCGACCACCGCAACCCAGGGCAGCGGCCCGAGCCCGATGCCCTTGAACCCGCGATAGAGCGCATATTCCGCCCATTTCACCGGCACCTTCAGGGCATCGCCGATGCCGCGGGTGATCTCCTTGAACTCGATGCCGAAGACGGTCGCCTCGGACTTCAGCCACTCGATATAGCTGGTGAGCCAGGGCTCGGCCGGCAGGATCCATTCCTCCGGCCAGCGCGCCGCTGCCGGCACCAGCAGGCCCAGCACCGAGCCCACCAAGAAGACCAGCAGAAACTGCGACCAGACCGGCAGCTCAGAGATCGCAAAGCCCGGGCGGTCAACGCCATCGGGCAGCTTTGTCGAGGCCTCGGTCATGCGGCGTGCCGGCCAAAGATTGCGGTGGCCACATCCTGGCGGGTCAGCGAGCCGACCACCTGTTGGGTTTGGTCATCGACCACGGCGACGGGCCGCTCGGCGGTCAGCACCTGCTCGGCCACCGCACCGATCTTGGCCGAGGCTTGCACCGCCCCTTCGGTTCCCTCGGCGACTGGGTCCATGATCGCGCGCACCGAGATGATCCGCTCCCGCGGGGCGTTTTTGGCAAACTCGGCCACATAGTCGTCGGCCGGGTTCAGCACCAGCTCTTCGGGCGTCGCGAGCTGGACCATCCGCCCGTCCTTCATGATCCCGATGCGGTCGGCGAGCTTGGTCGCCTCCTCAAAGTCATGGGTGATGAAGACGATGGTCTTTTGCAGCATGGATTGGAGGCGCAGGAACTCCTGCTGCATCTCGGCGCGGATCAGCGGGTCGAGCGCCGAGAACGGCTCGTCCAGGAACCAGATCTCTGGCTCGACCGCCAGGCTGCGCGCGATGCCCACACGCTGTTGCTGCCCGCCCGAGAGCTCGCGCGGGAAATAGGATTCGCGCCCCGCCAGGCCGACCAGATCGATCATCTGCTTGGCCCGGGTCACGCGCTCGCCCTTGGCGATGCCCTGAACCTCGAGCGGGAAGGCCACGTTCTCCAGCACATCGCGGTGGGGCAGCAGGCCAAAGCCTTGGAACACCATGCCAAACCGGTGGCGGCGGATCTCGATCAGCTCCCGCTCCGAGAGCTTGAGCAGATCGCGCCCCTCATACTCCATCGCGCCCGCGGTCGGGTCGTTCAACCGGGTGATGCAGCGGATCAGCGTGGATTTGCCCGAGCCCGAGAGGCCCATGATGATCAGGATCTCGCCCTTGTGCACATCGAACGAGACGTCCTGCACGGCGCCGATATAGCCGTGCTCCTTCATGCGCGCGGCGCTCGGATTGCCGCCCTCGACGCGAAAGAAGCGTGCCGGGTCGGCCCCAAACAGCTTCCAGATATTGCGACAGCGGATCAGGACATCGCCTGGCATCGGCCAACCCCGCTTTGGGGACCCGCGCGGGGGATCCCGAGGCGACCCCGGCGCCGTAACGCCGGGGCCCGAGATGTCAGCTTAGGACCCGCTGGTCCAGCCGGCAATCACGTCGGCGTTGTCTTCCATCCACTTATCAGCGGCCTCTTCGGGCTCCATGCCGTCCACATCGACCAACAGCGAGGCGTCGGCAATCTGGGCGTTCGAGAAGTTGATGCGCTGCACCACCGACCAGGCGCCCGGCCAGGTCTCCTCAAAGCGCGGCGAGGCGGCCTTTTTCAACCAGCCGCTGTGCGGGGCGCCGCAATCGCCGGTGGCGTTGGGGTTCGGGCCCCAGGAGGCGTCCTCGAAACAGGCGGGCTCGGGCTCGGGGAAGTCGACGAAGACGCCCTCGAACTTCGATTCGATGAAGTTCGGCGTCCAGTTGAACAGCACGATCGGCTCTTTGCGGTCATAGGCAGACTGCAGCTCGGCCCACAAGGTCGCGGCCTGGCCCACATTGATCGCCTCGAAATCCATCTCGAGCGATTTCACCCGGTCCGCATAGTTCTTGCCCCAATCGGCCGGCGGACCCACAAAGCGGCCCTTGGGCTTGGTCTCGGCAGTGGCGAACTGCTCGGCGCAGGCGTCGAGACCCTGCCAGTCGGTCGCGTCCGGGCAGGTCTCGAGCACATAGGCCGGGATCCACCACTCCTCACGCGTCGCCGCGTCATGGGTGCCGGCATCGACCATGCCATTTTCGACGGCCTTCTCAAAGGCGTCCTTCATGGAGCCTTCCCAGGCCTCGACCTGGAAATCCATGTCGTTGTCGGCCATCGCCTGGAACTGAAGCTGGCTGTCCGAGGGCGCATACTCGACCGTATAGCCCATGTTCTCCAGCACCTTGCCCACCACATAGCTGAGCACGAGCTGGCTGGTCCAGTTGTTCTGCACGATGATGATCGGCTCGTCCGATTCCACGTCGGCTGCCGCGGTCAACGGCATAAAGGTCATCGCGGCCACGGCCGCGGTCGCCAGAAGCTTTTTCATGTCATTCTCCCTGTCGGGCCTTTCGCGCACCCCCGGGTCCGCGCGGCATGGGCCTCTTTCTCGGGCCTTTGCTCCGCGGGGTCGACAGCGCTCGACGGCTGACCTGAGTGTGAGACCAGTTTGGACCAATTGGCAAGATAAACTGCGCGAAAAGGCTTACATCCGTCGGTTTCGGCGATTTTGGACCAATTTTGGATCAGTTTTCGTCAGCAACCGCTAGATCCGCTCGGGGATGTCGACGCGCTTGCCGCGGGGGATCTCGGCCCGCTTGTCGTAGAAGGGCATCTCGACCAGCTCCGCCGCACAAAACGCCCCGTCGCGGCATTCGACCTCGACGGCCGCGCCAGGCGCCAGCCCCGCCTCGTCCAGCAGCGCAATGCCGATGCCGTGGCCGAGATAGGGAGAGCGTGCCCCCGCCGTGAGCCGCCCGATCCGGGCGCCATCCTTGTGCACCGCGCCGGCGATCCGCGGCTCCCCCTCGGGACAGGCGACGCCGAACAGCCGCAGGCCGCGAGGGGCCTGCGCCAGGGCGGCCTTGCCGATGAAGTCCGCCTTGTCCAGATCGACAAAGCGGCCGAGGCCCACGGCATAGGGCGTGGTGGTCGCGTTGAAATCCGAGCCCGCGTTCAGGATCCCCGCCTCGATGCGCCGGATGTTCATCGAATCGAGCCCGAAGAGCGTGATGCCATAGGGCGCGCCTGCAGCCTTCAGATGCGCCCACAGCGCGTCCGGGTCGTGGTGGGGTTCGGTGTAGAACTCCCAGCCGAGTTCGTTGGTGTAGCCGGTGCGGGTGATCACCACCTCCTGCCCGCCGAGCGGCACCCGGGCCACGGCGAAATAGCCAAACCTGTCGGGCAGCCCCGTGTCGCTCGCCGCCTCGAGGATCTTGAGCGCATTCGGCCCCTGCACCTGCGAGACAAAGACGTCCGGGTCCGAGATCTGCACATTCAGCCCCGCCCCATGCGCCCGCGCCCAGCTGTAGAAGTCGCCATCCGCCTGGGCATACCAGAACCGGTCCTCGGCCAGGCGCAGCAGCACGCCATCGACGATCAGCCCGCCATCCTCATAGCAGGCGAGGCCATAGCCGCAGCGCCCGATCTTCAGCTTGGTGATGTCCTTGGTGAAGAGCCGGTCCAGCAGGCGCTCGGCATCGGGGCCTTTGAACTCGAGCGGCAACTCTCCGGTGTGCAGCACAGCCGCCTGCTGGCGCAGCCGCCAATAGCCGTCGACCACGTCTTGGGCGTCGAAGCAGACGGCCATGTGGCGGCGGTTGTAGAGGCAATAATGCGGGCCCATGGGGCGCTCGTGGAAATGATAGGGGTGGCGGGTCTGGGCATAGTCCCAGCCGGCCCCTGCCATGGTCGTCACCAGATCCCTCGTGTCGCCGTCGCTCGAGCGCATGCCCTGTTCCTCCCCCCTGGATGTCGCGCCGAGCCTAGGGCGGCATGGGGGCCCGGCAAAACCATTTGATCTTTGCTCAGAAGGTAGAAAAACTTACCCCTATGGAGAGCTGGCTGCCATCGCTGAACGCCCTGCGCGCCTTCGAGGCGGTGGCGCGGCACCAAAGCTATGTCCTGGCCGCCGAGGAGCTGCGGGTCACGCCCGCCGCGGTCAAGCAGCTGGTGCGCAAGCTCGAGGACACGCTCGGCGCCAAGCTGGTCGAGCGCGCGGGACGCGGGATCGCCATCACGCCCTTGGGCGCGGCAGCGGCGCGCGATCTGCTGATGGCCATGCATCACCTGGGTGCGGCGGCCAAGACCCTGCGGGCGCGGGCCGACCGACAGCGGCTGATCCTGACCGTCGAGGCCTCGTTCGCCACCACCTGGCTGGTGCCCAAACTCGAAGCCTTTCGCTCGCGCCATCCGGGCATCGGCGTGCTGATCGACAGCTCGCAACAGGTGGTGGATCTCGAGACCAGCGAGGCGGATGCCGCCATCCGGTACGGCGTCGGCCAGAGCCCGGGGCTGGTGGTCCGCCGGCTGTTCAACGATGTGGTTTTGCCGGCCTGCAGCCCCTCGCTGGCCGAAGGGCCGCCGCGGCTGAGCCGGGTCGCGCAGCTCGCCGAGGTGCCGCTGATCCACTGGGATCTCGCCCAGCTGCCCTGGGCCCGCGAGACCCGGCGCTGGTTCGACTGGGACGAATGGTCCGTGCGCACAGGCGGTCCGCGCCTCGACACGAGCTCGGGCCTGCGGTTCAGCGATTATGGGCTGGCGGTGCAGGCGGCCAGCTCGGGACGCGGGATGATCATCGCGAGCTGGCCGATCCTGAAGGACCTGTTTGGCGCGGGCCTGCTGGTGCAACCCTTTCCGGAGATCGCCCGCTCGACCGAGCTCGGCTATGACTTTGTCACCACCCCGGCGGCGTTCGAGCGCCCGGAGCTCCAGGCCTTCTACACCTGGCTGGCCGAGACGGCCGAGGCCCATCCCGGCGCAGCGCTGGCACCAAACGCAAAGGGGGGCACCGGGTCTCCGGCCGTCCCCTGAGCTCACGGCTGCGGCGTCATTTGCCGTTCTTGTCCCGCAGCTTGCGATAGGCGTCGAGCTCATGCCGGCTGCCCACGATCAGCGCGAGCACACACAGCCCCGCCGCCACGCAGAACCAGATGAACTCCCAGCCGGAACTGGCGCCCATATAAATGGGGCCCGAGACGTCGTTCCAAGTGTCAAATGGCGATCCCATGATCGTCCTCCCTCATTCTGCGGGCGTCGCGACGGCGCGCCCATGCTCTGGATAGGCGGTGGCCGGCACCTTGCAGATGTCGAGCCCGACCTCCTCGGCCTCGGGCGAGACCCGCAACAGCCCCATCATCTTGAGGATCAGCGAGACCACATAGCCTGGCACAAAGCCGAGCAGCACAAAGACCACCGAGCCCACCAGCTGACCGACGAACGAGGTCGTCATCACGCCCGCATCCCCCTGAGCCACCGGATAGCCGGCGGCAAAGATGCCGACCGCCATCATGCCGACGATGCCGACCGTGCCGTGGACCGTCACCGCGCCCACCGCATCGTCGATGCCCATGTTCTCGAGCACCGCGGCGGCCGGCTTGAGGATCGCACCGCCAAAGAAGCCGAGCGCGAAGGCCAGCGGCGGCCACCAGAGATCGAGCCCCGAGGCACAGGCGATGATCCCCGCCAGCGCACCGGACATCATCCAGAACGGATCGCGGGTCACCATCCAGGCCCCGATGATCCCGCCCGAGAAGCCCATCAGGATGTTGAAGGCCAGGGTCGAGAGCGTCATCGGCGTGCCGTAGATCGTGGCCCATTTGTCGCTGTACCAGCTCCAGGCCTCACCCGGCACGATCACACAGGCCATCAGGAAGCCCCAGAAGCCGACGATGATCAGCATCAGCCCCACCACCAGGAAAGGCAGGTTGTGGGGCGGGATGTGGTTCGCCGTGCCATCCGCGTTGAACTTGCCGATCCGCGGCCCGAGATTGATCAGCACGCCGAGCGCGAAAAAGCCCGCGATCGCATGCACCAGCCCCGCGGCGCCGAAATCATGCACGCCCCAGTCGGTGACCAACCAGCCATCGGCATGCCAGCCCCAGGCCGCGCCCACGACCCAGGCAAAGGCGCCCAGCACCACGGCGAGGATGACAAAGCCCACCACCTGGATGCGCTCGATGACCGCGCCTGAAAAGATCGAGGCGGTGGTGGCGGCGAACAGCGTGAACGCCCCCCAGAACACGCCCGAGGCGTTGTCGCTGAGGTTCGGCCCCATGTACTCGACCCAAGGCCAGGCGATCTCCGAGGCATAGGCCCAGCCCGAGATCCCGTTCGGCCCCTCGGCAAAGGTGATCCCCGTCGGGAAAGCCCAATAGACCCACCAGCCAAAGAAATAGAAGGTCGGCACGCAGAAGGCGAAGGCCAGGATGTTCTTGATCCCCGAGGCCAGCACGTTCTTCATCCGCGAGGCGCCCATCTCATAGGCCAGAAAGCCCGCATGGATGATCACCATCAGCGGGATGGTCAGGTAGTAATAGGTCTCGGCGAAGATCGTGTTGGTGACGCCCGCCTTACTCTCGAGCTCGGCGACCTTGGCCGCGAGCTCGGCAAGCTGTTCTTCCATCTTTGTCTCCCCTCTTGGCGTTTTTGGTTTTGCTTCGTGACTTTTTGGCCCAGTATTGGACCACAGATGCCCCTCTTATTTTGCACAGAGTTTGAGCAATTGCACAGAAAATTCCAGATAAGAAACGGATTCAGCACTAGGTGGAGCCCAGTTGATCCAAAACCGATCCAATATAGAAAGTCGGATTGACCAGTCTCGACTCGGCGCAAAGACCCGCTGAACGCGGCGGACAGCTGGGCGTTAGGAGCGGTGGCAGGATGGTGGGGATCGCCAAGATGGACAGTCGCGTGCCAAGGACGGCCACGCGCCCGAGCGCGGCCTGGCCGCCGTGGGGGGCACGGCGCCAGCGCGGCTTGGCCGCTGTCGCGCTTTCGGAGGGCCGATCAGGCTCCGCAGGTGGGCCGGGGCCCGGTCACTCGGCGGCGGCCTTTGGCTTCTCACGCCCTTCCTCAGCGCCATCGGGCAGCTCTTTGATCGTGCCCTTGCGGATCGTGAAGCCGTCTAGCTTGGCCTTTTTCAGCGCCTTGGCGAGCTTCACCTCGATGCCGGTTAGGCGCTTGGTCTCCTCGACCGTCAGGGTCTTGCCCTCGACCTTGATCATCCCCCAGGCGACCTTGAGGTTGTCATTGGCCTTCATCATCTGCTTGCCCACCACGGCCGGCGAACCGGTCTTGGCCAGTTCAAGCTCGCACTCTTCGTATTTCTGGCTGAAGCCGAAGGCATAGCGCAGCGCCTTGGGCTTGCCGTCCACGAATTTGAACAGCTTGCGCGTGAGGGGTTTGTCGATCGCCATCGTCTATTCCTTTCGTATCGGGCCCGGGGGCCAAAATGATCACCTGTCACGGCAGGGCGGTCATATCCCCCGCCTGAGCAATGAATGCTACATGGGTATCGGATTTCTGTCGTCAAGATTGCGCAAGCGCGCGGCGCTCGCGCTGGAGTCGCGCGACCGGGCCGTGTAAGCCTGTGAGCCGAGGGCCAATCCGGAGGATCCCACCCATGCCACGGACATCTTTCCTCAAGACCCAGCGCGTGCCGTTTCTTCTTGTCGCCGCGGCGGCGCTGAGCGCTCCTAACGCCTTGGCCGAGGACAGCTATGACTGCCGGCTGCAGACCGGTGGCCAGGCGGACTTCGTCATCGACGGGCCGATCTGCACCTTTGGCAAAAGCTCGGGGATCTTCGAGGGCGGGGAAACCTGTGTGGTGAGCGAGGGGCGCAATCTGCGCATCACGCTTGACCCCGACACCCTGCGCGTGAGCTATGTGGATCTGGACAAGGGCACCGAAGCCAAAGGCCGCTGCCGCGCCCGCCACTGAGCGCTTTGGGTCCAGCCCACCTGCTTCGCACCGCTCATAGGACCAATTTTCAAAAAAATCAGCTTGGCAAAGCCGAATTTGGCTGCATGCTGGATGGTCGGAAGAGCGGGGAACACGCGAACCGGGAGGAGACCTATGACCATCCTGAGACGATTCTGTAAGCGGTGTGGGGCTTTGGCCGTCGGTGTTGTGCTGAAGGTGACGGGCCGCGTCTGGGCGTGATGCGGCGCAGATGATTCGCGACCGGCAGCCCCAGCGGCCCGGTCTCACCTTGCAAACGAAAATGGGCGGCCCCGGTGGCCGCCCATTTTGTTTGAGGCGATCGGCCCGCGTCACTGGACGCCGGGCCAAGCCTCATCATCGGCGCGGTTGGTGACCTGGTCCTCCTCTTCGAGCGTCGGCGCGATGATGCCGATCTCGTTGAAGAAGCCGAAGGTCACTTCCGGGTTGGGCGTGAGGACGCTCGAATCGATCACCTCGTCGTCCACGAAGCCCACCGGGTAGCTGATGATCTCGGGCGGCAGCACACCGATCTCGATCAGATCGCCCAGATCATTGGCACCGACGCCGCTGACCTGGAAGCTCGCCTGCCCCGTATCGAACCCGTCCAGCCCGTCGGTGATCTCGTAATCGACTGAGAACTCCACCAGCTCCGCCTCGCCGAGATCGAGGAAATCGAGGCCCGGGTCGAAGATCAGCACCCCGTCCTCGCCGATGGTGACCGAGCCGCGGGTGACATCGTCGCTGACGCTGATCACACGGATCGGATCGTCCTCGGGGTCGAAGTCGTTGTCGAGCACCACCACGGTCGTCGTTGCCACCGCGCTGCTGTCCACCGGCCCGTCATCGACCGCCACGGGCGCGTCGTTGAGCCCCGTGACATCGACCTCGACCGTCACTTCGCCGAGCCCGCCCTGGTTGTCGATCACACCAACCGAGAGCTCGAGCATATCCGCCTCGCCCACCTGCAGGCTCTCGAAATCGCCGGCCGGGTCGAAGACCAGCGTGCCGTCCGGGGCAACGGTGACCGTGCCCATCTCGAGCTCGACCACGCCGTTCTCGTCGATCTGCGTGCCGTTGACGGCTATCACCTGGAGCACCGCACCGTCATCGACATCCTCGACGACGCCGAGCGTGCCAAAGCCTGGGGTCGGCGCATCTTCGGTGGTCTGCAGCATGCCCTCGCCGCCCACCGGGTTGTCGTTGAGACCGGCCACGGTGATGGTGACATCCGCGGTGGCCTCGTCGCCGCCGGTGTCGCGCAGGGTGACCGACACGGTCTGGACAGGGCCTGGCTGACCCGCCGCGAGCGACTGGAAATCGTCGCCCGGGTCAAAGATCAGATTGCCGCTGCCATCCACGAACAGCCGCCCGCCCTCGGGCAGATCGACGGCGCCTGTGCCGCCGCCATCGATGGCGATGATCGAGACCTCGCCCATATCCGGGTCGTCCGCCAGCTGATCGGGCGTGAGGGTGCCGGCCACATCCTCGGTGGTGGCGATCGTGCCGTCCATGCCGACCAGCCCGCCATCGAGGCCGAGCACGTTGACCGTCAGCGTGCCTGTCGCCGCGGCGCCGAAGGGATCGACCACCGTCAGATCGACCGAGAGCATGGCCGTGTCGTCCATCCCTAGCTGGTCGAAATTGCCCGCGGGATCAAAGAACAGATTGCCGTCGCCATCGATGATGAGCACACCGTCGCCGAGGGGGACCTGGGACCCCGGCTCGACCGCGACCCCGCCGATCTCGGAGACCACGAGCGCATCCATATCCGGATCCATGCCCAGCGCCTCGGGCGAGAGACCGGCGGAGATCATGTCCTCGGTCGTCTCGATCAGCCCCATGGGCGCGTTCGGGTCGTCGTTCAGGCCGCTGACGTCGATCGCAACGGGAGTCGTGCCGGTGGCGCCCGTCTCGTCCGACAGGGTGAGCGTCACGCTGAAGCTGTCCGAGGCGCCCTCCATCAGCCCCTGGAAGTCCTCACCCGGGTCGAAGACCAGCGTGCCGTCCGCACCGACGATCAGGCTGCCGCCATCGTCGAGGTCGACGCCCGCACCGGTCGAGACATTCTGCCCGTTGACTGCCTCGACCGAGAGGCCGCCCGTCACGCCCTCGCCCGCCAGTGTGCCGAGGCCGAGCGGGTCCGAGGCCATGTCCTCGGTTGTCGCGATCTCACCCGGCAAGAGCAGGATCAAGTCGCCGATGCCGATCACGCTGACCGCAACGGTCGCCGTGCCGCGCGCGCCGAAGGCATCGGCCACGGTGACATCGAAGGTGAAGCTCTCGGTCTCGCCGCCGTTGAGGTCGAGGAAGGCCGAGCCCGGGTCGAAGAACAGCTGGCCGTTCTCGCCGACCACGATCGTGCCGCCCTCGGGGCCGGCGACGCGTGAGCCCTCGGTGACCGGAGAGCCGTCGACCGCCACCAACTCGAGCGCCTGCATCTCGGGGTCCTCGAACAGGCCCACCGCATCGAGGAAGGCCGAGGCCATATCCTCATCGGTGCTGATCGAGCCCATCATGCCGATGGGGGCCGCATTGTCCGTGGCCACCGCGATCGTGATGATCGCATCGGCAAAGCCGCCATTGCCATCAGTGACGGTGACCGGGACCGTGAAGGTGACCGGGGTCTCCGGATCGCCGCCCGTGATCTCGCCGGCTGGGCTGTAGATCAGCGAGCCGTCCGAGGCGATCGTGATGGTGCCCTGCCCCGGCAGGAAGACGGTATCGCCCGGCATCACCGCTTCGCCGTTGATCTCGGAGAAGCCGAGGGCATCCATGTCGATGTCCATGCCGACCTCGTCCACACCGAGCGGATCGGCGATGGTGTTCTGGTCGGTGGCGATATCGGCATCCATGGCCGTGGGCGCGTCGTTCACGCCGGTGACGGTGACGGTGAGCGTGTCCGAGGCCGTGCCGCCATCGCCATCGGTGACCGTGACGGTGACATCGAAGCTCACCGTATCGCCGACCATCAGCGTGTTGAAATCGTCCTGGGGATCAAAGACGACCGTGCCGTCCTCGCCGACGATCAGCACGCCGCCATCGGGGCCGGGCAGGGTGTCGCCGGGGTCCACATCCTGGCCGTCGATCTCCACAAGTTCGAGCGGATCGCCGTCCGGGTCCGAGAAGCCGTCGAGCACATCGATCGGATCGGAGGGCGTGTCCTCATCGGTGGCGCCAAAGATCGGATCGCCCGTGGGCGTGCCGTTCAGCACGCAGCTCGAGGCCGCGATGACACAGTCGTTGATCTGGGTCAGCGCGTTCGGGGTAAAGCCGGAGCCGATCTCGACCTCGAGCCGCGCATCCGCCCCGCCCATAGCGTTGACGGTGCCGAAGATGTCGGTGCGCGCTGCGCTGTCGATGCGCAAGCTCTCGAAGATTGCGCCCGCCGAGGGCACCCCGTCGGTGATGGGGCTCGCGGCCCCGGTGGTGTTTTCCATGATGAACGCATCGCCCACATCGATCACCGAGGTGCCGGCGGCATAGAAGATCAGCGAGCTGTCGGTCAGGCCCGTCGAGGTCGTCACGCTGTCGGTGGCGGTGAAGAGGATGCCATCCGCCGGCTCGAAGGTGAAATAGCCATCGTCCGGCAGCACACCGACCCGGCCCGAGACGTCGATATTGGTCGGCACATGGTTGGTCGTGTTGCCATAGAGGCCGATGCGGGTGCCGAGCTCGACCGTGAACCCGCCCACCGCATAGGTGCCAAAGTCGCCGGGCACGATGGCGCCGCCGCCCGAGACATTGCCCTCGACATAGATCTGATCGCCCGCGCCGAAGGCCAGGCGCTCGAGCCCGCTGCTGGGTGCCGAGATGTCATAGATCGTCAGCGTCGTCGGGCCGGTGTTGCCATCGCCCGCATTGGAGAGAACCGTGACCTCGTCTGCCGCGCCGGCAAGGACGCCGAATTGGCTGTCGGGCAAATAGCTCTCGGAGCCGCCAACACTCGCCTCGCTGCCGGTGAAGCCGATCAGCACCCCCGGGGCCGAGACCGAGGCGTCAAGATCAACGAAGAACTCGGCCGCGCGCAGCATCAGCGGGTGCGGCACGGCACCGCTCACCGCATCCGAAGCACTGATCGCGGCGGCAGCCTCGATGACGATGGTGCCGGAGGGCGCATAGACCCGAACAAGCTCACCGCTGACAGTCGAATCGATATAGGCAAAATCCTCGTTGCTGGTGATGCTGACCGTGCCGTCGGTGTCGACCGAGGTCGAGGTAACAGCGCCCTCGATCTGGTTCGCGCCGGCAACCAGGGTGATGTCGCCCGAGGCCGCGATTGCGCCCGTCGTCCCTGGCGCGGTGGTCTGCGAGGTGAGCGCGCCAGTGATGGCCCCCGCAGGCTGCGGACCGACAAAGATCAGGCCCGAAGTGCCAGGGGTGTCGTTGCCCGCGACGCCCTCGGGGAAGTCGCCCGTCGCCGTCAGCTCGGCATCGCCGGTGACGGTGACGGTGCCAAAGACCTCGATGCTGTCCGCCTCGATGACCAGATTGGGCGTCGCGGGCGTCGCCGTGGTCCCATTGGCCACGATGGTCAAAGGCGTGCCCAAACCAGCGCCCACCAAGGTCGCCTGGGCGAACCCGTCTGTCGCGGTCATCTCGACCTGGCCCGCTTCGATGGTCGCCGAGCTCTCGACAAAGATGGTGCTGTCCGAGGTGACGCTGAGCGTGCCATTGTAGACTCCGGACGTCCCGGCGATGACATCTGAGCCGAGACGCACCCCATCGGCGTCGATCGTGATGTTGCCGTAGGGGTTGATCATCGATCCGGCAAAGCTCGGGTTGAGCGGCGGGCTCTCCTGCAGACCGATGATCGTCAGCCCGACGGTGTCGATGTCGATCGTGCCGGCGTCCGCGATGCCAAGATTGCCAGTGCGGGCAAGACTGCTCTCAACGCTCAGCGAAGCGCCATCGATGTCGACATCGCCGGCAACCAGCGTCTGGAACCCGGCGCCGACCGTATCTTGAAGGACAACGGCCCCGGTCGTGCCTCCATTCAGCGTGAAGTTCCCGCCCACGCCGTAATAGCCGCCGGCCGAGCCGCCGTCGAACGACGCGTCGATCGAGATATTGCTGCCACCCGAGGTGACGCTGAAATCGCGCGCCACGTAGATGTCGAGTTCGGTGCCAAAATACTGGTCGATCGTGATCACCGGCGCTCCACCGCCCGAGTTCGGCTCGATGGTGAAGTCCTGCCCGACGCGCAGATCGAACTCGAGCGACGACTCGTTGAAATAGTTGTAGAGCGTCACCGCGCTGTTCGAGGCCAGCGTCAGATCCGAGCTGACCGAAAGATCGAGCGGGCGGAACTCGATATCGCTCGGCGTGCGGATCGAGAGACTGCCGGTGATGACGCCATCGGCGTCGCCGGCGTCGACCTCGACGGTGACCATGCCGCCGGTGCTGTCGATGGTGACGTTTCCGTCGCTCTCGAAGGACGACACCTCGATGTCTATGGCGCCCGGTGCGTCGATATCCGCGCCGCCGACCGTGAAGCTGTCGGTGATGATGTCGACGGTGCCGCCCGTGCCGGTCGCCGAGATCGTGGCCACACCCCCGGAGTTAAAGCTGCCGTTGATCAACACCGTATCGATTCCGGTGACCAGGGCGGTGGTGCCGGTCGAGACCTCGACGTCATCGCCGCTGATGTCGATATTGCGCCCGGTGAAGGTGCCGGACTGAGTGATGGTGATGTCGCCGTTGACCGCCAGCGTCTCGCCCATATCCGTGCCGGCATTGGCGAAGAGGTTGCTGGCGATGACCAGCGGCGAGCTCACATCGCCGTCAAAGTCGTTAAAGGTCAGATTGCCATCGGCGTTGAGGGTGACGTCGCCTCCGATGCTCTCGAGGCTGAACTTCAGAATCTCGCCCGTCCCGCCATAGAGATCGACCACCAAATCGCCGCCATTGGCCGTGAAGGTGCCGTCCGAGGTCAGCGTGCCATAGACCGTCACAGAGGTGCCGCCGGTCACGGTGATCGGCCCGTCGGGCGCGCCCCCTATGGTGATCGGCCCCTCGAGCACCGCCGAGCCCGCCCCCGCGTTCACGGTCAACAGATCGGGCCCGACCGTGGCGATTCCATAGCTGGAGTTGTCGAACCGCGCCGTGCTGGTGACCGCCCCGCCGGTGTCGATGGTCAAATCGCCGCCCACGGACACGCTGTAGGAGCCCGGGATATCGAAGCTCGCCACCGTGGTCGCGTCGATGTCCACATTGCCGGTGACCGCAAAGGTCCCGGGGGCGTTCACATCGCCCGCCCCGGCGCTCGCGTCCACGTCGAGACTGCCGGCCGAGAAATTGTCGCTGGTGAGCCCGACCGCGCTGCCCGCCAGCGTCACAGCGCCGTCCACATCAATCGTGGCGCCGGTCACCGAGATGGTCGGTTGGCCCCCGCCAGCGGTCAACTCCTGAAGCGTCATGGTGCCGGAGATCGACTGGCTGCCCGTGACAAAGATCGAATCGTCCGATTCGATGGTCAGACTGGCGGCATAGAGCGTGCTGCCGCTGAGGGTCGCCGTGCCGCCGGCCGTCAAAGTGATGTTGTCGACATCGGGACGAATGAAGATGTCGCCGTCCATGGTCAGCGTGCCGGTGGCGTCGATGTTCAGATTGCCGCCATTGTTGCGCACGCCGCGATAGATGCCAATATCGCCGCCCATGATGTTGACGTCGTTGCCGATCGTGGTCGCTGTGGTCAGCGTGACGAAGTCATTGCCGATCCCGAGCGGCACGTTGACCGCTGTCGGACCGTTCAGGTTTACATAGGTGAATGTGTCCGCTCCGATGAAGTTGATCGAGCCCTCGGAGGTCACGTTGACCGTATCGGCGTTCCCGTTGAACACAGCGCCCGGGCCCATGTTCACGATGTTGCTGATGTAGAGCAAAGAGGTGCCGCCGGTGCTGACCTCGAGGGTCAGCGTGTGGCCCCCGGTCACCGTCAGCGCGCTGTTCACCCTGATCAGATCCGTCGCCTGCAAGGTCGTCGAGCCTGCCGATGCGGTGCGGGCATTCAACGCCGCTGCCGAGATGTAAAGCGTCGCGCCTGGGAACTCTCCGGCGCCGATATTGCCGTCGGTGATCTCCCCATCGTTCGTCGAAATGACTCCGATCAGGATTGCCAGCGGGTCGAACAGCAGTTCTCCCGGCGCGCCAAACGCCGATTCTGTCAGCACCGTCCCGTTGAAGCCGAGCTCACCCGCCGAGGAGATGTCGACAAACCCGCCATCTCCGAAGCCAGCCGAGGAGGCGCTAGCAGAGCCCTGGAAATCCGTGGCATCAGTGGACCAAAACTCGATCCGGCCAGCATCGCCCCTGCCCGTCGCCGCAGTGGCATCGGCGGCCAGCGTCGCGCCGTCCACCACCGCGATCCGCTTGGGCGGGACCGGCGCGGCACGCGGGCCGATCTCGATCAGGCCACCGCCTTCGGGCGCCGAGACCGAAAGCTGGGCCCCTTGCTCGAGCCGTACCTCGGCCCCGTTGACGGCGATCTCGCCGCCCATGGCGCCGCGGGTCGCCGTGACCTCACCGGTCACCAGCGCGACGCCGCCCTCGGTCTCACCGCCGGTGATGACGATGGCGCCGCCCAGATCCTCGATGCCCGTTGCCTCGACGATGCCGCCCGCATGGACCAGGCTGTCCTGCACGCCCTCAGCCTGAGCCGCCGAGAGCCGCACGACGCCCCCTTCGGCCCGGATGGTCCCTTCGTTGATCAGCGAGAGCTGCTCCGCATCCGCCGCGTCCACCACGATTGAGAGCAGCCCGTCGCCATGCGTGTCGACCGAGAAGCCCGTGGCCGCTGCCAGATCCGCCGAGCCGCCGGCGACCTCGATGACGCCCGTGTTCTCTATGATCGGCGCAATCAGGGCGACCCCGCCCTCGCCGGCCTGGATGGCGCCGCGGTTGATGACGGCGCCCTGGCCGCCCGCGCCCTCGACGCGCCCACGCCCTTCGGCAAAAGCCGCCTCGTCGATCCGCGCGGTGGTGGCCAGCAGCCCGCCCACATCGACGGCGCTGGTCTCGGTGAAGATCACGCCTTGGGGGTTCTGCAGCCAGACCTGGCCGTTCGAAGTGAGGTTCCCGCGGATCTCGGTCGGCTTGCGGTCAAGAATGGTGTTGAGCGCGATCGACGAGGTCGAGGGCTGGCGGAAGCGCACCGTCTCGCCCGCGCCGATGTCGAAGCTCTGCCATTGCAGCGCCGCGCGGTCGGTGCCTTGGGTGATCGTGGTGAGCGCGCCCTGGCGTTGGATCGCCGCCTGGCCGCTGGTGACCACGCCGCCCTGCGGACCGGCATAGGCGCCGCCGCCGGCGCCAATGACCAGACCGCCGAGCCCGACCAGTCCACCGACCCCAATGGCCGTCTTGCGGGCCGTGCCCGCTTTGGGTCCCGTGCGCTTGACCATCCCGTTCTCTCCGGCATCGCGAGCGCTGCGCGGCGGCGCAGGTCTCGCCTTAACGACGTCCACCCGGGGGAGGCCCCCGTGCATGCGAGTCTTCGTCGGATCGCCGGCCGCGCCCCCGGGCCCTTGATGAACCAGCCCCCTCAGGCCGCGCCTCCGAAGATGGCCAACGCTACCATGAAACCGCCCCCTGGTAACCCTTTCGCAACGTCTTATCCGGGGAGGTTGGGCGCTCTGCCGCCCGCTGTCGCGCAAGCGCCGCAGTTGGGTGGCCTGCGAGCCGACGCGGGGTCCGCCGTGCCGGTAGCGCGTGTCGCGAATGCAAGCGGCCATGATGGCCGGCAGGGGACCTCGATGGTAAGGGGGAGGCCGCGCAGAGGCGACGCCAGTCGGTTTCTCCTGCAAGGTGGGCCTCGGCCGGCATGTTGCCGTCGCCCGGTCGCAGCGCCTGCGCTGCGTCGTTTGAGATCCACCCTTTGCGGCCGCCAGCCATAGCACGCCCCTCGGCGTCGCACGGCGATGGCCGCCGTCGGGCTTGGTGTCGGGCTTGGCGTCGGGCTCGGCGGCCTAGCCAAGTGGGTGGGCGTGGGCTATCGGAGCGGGTATGGCAGATCTCTCGGGACAGGTTGCGCTGGTGACCGGCGGCTCGCGCGGGTTCGGCGCGGCGGCGGCGGTGGGTTTCGCGGCGGCCGGCGCCCATGTGCTGGTGCTCGCGCGCACGGTCGGCGGGCTCGAAGCGGTGGATGACCAGATCACGGCGGCGGGCGGCGCAGCGACGCTGGTGCCGCTCGACATCACCGATGCGGACGGTCTGGCCCGGCTGGGCGCAGCGGTGCATGAGCGGTGGGGACGGCTCGATCTGTGGCTGCACACGGCGGCTTATGCCCCGCCGCTCGGGCCTGCGCCGCATCTGGGCGCCAAGGAGACCGACCAGGCCGTGGCGATCAACCTCCGCGCCTTTGAGCGGCTGATCCATATGCTCGACCCGCTGTTGGGGGCCGCTCCGGCGGGCCGAGCGCTGATTGCGGCCGATCCGGAGGCGGTGGGCGCCAAGTTCCACGGTCTCTACGGCGCCACCAAGGCCGCGCAATCGGCGCTGACGCGCTCTTGGGCCGCCGAGGCCGCCCAGCGTCTCTCTGTGGCCGAGATCGTGCCGCCGCCGATGCCAACCGCGCTCCGCGGGCGCTTCCACCCGGGCGAGCCGCGCGACGGCCTGGCCACCCCGGCAGAGGTGGCCGCCCGGCTGGTGGCGCGGCTCGGCGAGGCGGCGCCGGGCTCAGTCCTCCGGCTCTGACCCGTCGATCCGCCCATCGCTCGAGAGCAGGATGGCAACCGGGCGCATGGTCTCGATCCGGGCAAAGACGATGACGGCGACCGAGAGCGCCGGCACCGCGATCAGCGCGCCCGTGATCCCCCACAGCGCCCCGCCGGCGAAGATGGCGATCAGCACCACCAGCGCCGAGAGGTTGAGCGAGGAGCCCATCATCTTGGGCTCGAGCCAGTTCGACCCGCCGATCTGGATCACCGCCAACAGCCCCGCCGTCACCAGAAAAGGCCCCGGCGTGTCGAACTGAACCAACGCCACGACGGCCGGAAAAACGATCCCGATCAGGCTGCCGATGGTGGGGATGAAGCTGGCAAAGAAGATCACCGCCGCCCACATGGCCGCTCCGTCGACCCCGATGGCCCACAGCACGATCAGCGTCGGGACCGCCTGGGCCGCGCCGATGATGCATTTGACGCCCAGATAGGTCTCGATCTCGCGCCGGATGCGCCGGGCCGTATCGGACAGCCTGGCAAAGCGTTTGGGCTCGGCCGCCAGCGCGTGCAGTTTGGCCTCGACCTGGCCCGCCTCGACAAAGATGAACGCCACATAGACCAGCACGACGATCAGGCTCGAGACAAAGCCCAGCGCCGAGCCCGCGAGCCCCACGGCCACATCCGATAACTCGATCTGGCCGAGCAGCCCCTGGACCTCCATCGGCCCGCTCATGCCCACCGCCGCGGCCAGATCGGCCAGCATGGTCTTCAGGTTCTCTTGGTAGACTGGCAGGTTCTCGCGAAACCCGTCGACGCTGTTCGAGATCATGACCGACAGGCCACCGATCAGCGCAAAGAAGAACACCACCGCTCCGGCGCGCGACCAGGTGCCCGGGCGCGTATGGCCGCAGGCGCGCGCGAACACACCGGCCACCGCCTCGAGCACGAACCAGATCAGCACCGAGATCATCAGCGGCTCGAGCACGCCGCGCGCCTGGATCAGCAGCCAGACCGTGGCCGCCACGGCGACCGCTCCGACCGCATAGCTCTGTCCGCGGGCGATCACGCGCTCAGAGCTTCCCGTTGATCACATAGTCGAGGATGCGCACCACCTGCTCGGGCGTCTCGGCCACGGCACTCGCCGCCTCGTCGACCTCTTTCAGAGCATGGGCATGCTCGGGCGGGTGCAGGATCACCGTCGGCTTGCCGAGCGCCGAGGCATAACCCGCATCGAAGGCCGCGTTCCACTGCTTGTACTTGTCGCCGAAGCGCACGACGACGATGTCGGCCTTGCCGATCAGGGTACGGGTGCGCAGGCTGTTGACCCCGGCGCCCTTGCGGTCGTGCCAAAACTTGTTCTGCTCGGCGCCCAGGATCTCCACCCCGCAGTCATCCGAGGCGGCATGGTCCGTTACCGGCGCGCTGAAGGCCACGGGCAGGCCGCGCGCCTTGCACCCCGCGGCGATCGCCTCGCGCCAATCGGTGTGGATCTCGCCCGAGAGATAGATCGTCCAGGTCATCGCGCGCCTCCTCCGCAGCCTGACCGCTTGCTAGCGCCCGGCGGGCCCGCCGTCTACTGCGCCCGGCGCGAAAAGCGCCCGCCGGCTCTGAACCGCTTCGTCTCGGCCCGGCACTTATGACCAGACGCGCCCATCGGGGGCTGTTTTGAGGAGAGATTGGAGACACCCATGGCCAACACTGCGATTGCCGATCTGAAAAAGGACAAGAAGCTGCAGAACGCGTTCCGCCTGCACCTGTCGCGGCAGGACGCCGAGGGGATCCTCGACTTTGTGCTGACCGATGTGAAACCGCACCGCGCCTATAATGACTGGCTGTGGACCGGCGCGGGCAAGCACCTCAAGCTGCCCTCCAAGATCCAGACCCTGGCGGACCGGCTGTTCGGCGCACTGTCGACGAAATGGGACAATCCGCGCCACGAGATGATCGCGATCGACCCGCGCTGGGGGCCAGTCCTCGACGCCGCCAAGAAAGACCGCGCCAAGTATATCGAGGTCGCCTTTGCCGCTTTCCTGCAGAGCGAGGACTATGAGGACCACCTGTTCCGAGAGGCCTATTGGAAGGAGCTCGAGAGCGCCTATGACATGAAGGGCGCAGACCCCAAGGCGATGAACAACGTTGTCCGGGCGGTCTCGCTCAATGATATGGGGGCCGCCAACCGCTCGATCACCAACCTCTACAACGAGATCCAGAAGCGCGAGGCGAAAAAGAAGGTCAAGCGCAAGGTCGCGCTGCCCAAACCCTCGGACATGATCAAGTTCGTCAAACGCAAGGTCGGCGGCTGACCGCACCGCGCCGGACGGGCGGGCGGGCGGCCTAACCGGACCGCTCGTCCTCCAGCTTGGCCATGCGGGTCTCGATGCGCTCGAGCGCCGCCAGCACGTCCTTGCGGTAGCTGTCGGTGTCCTCGTCGCCCTCTTCGTCGTGCAGCTCCTGCAGCGCGTTCACCACCAGGCCGACGACCAGGTTCACCACGGCGAAGGTCGTGATCAGGATGAACGGCACGAAAAAGGCCCATGCCAGCGGGTGATCCACCATCACCGGACGCACGATGCCCATGGACCAGCTCTCGAGCGTCATGATCTGAAAGAGCGAATAGGCGCTCTCGCCGATCGTGCCGAACCATTCGGGATGGGTGCCGCCGAACAGCTTGGTGGCCATCACAGCGCCGATGTAGAAGATCACCGCCGTCAGCAGGAAGACCGAGCCCATCCCAGGCAGCGCACGCAAAAAGCCCTCGACCACCCGGCGCAGCGTCGGGGCCGCCGTGATCACCCGGAAGACCCGCAGCACCCGCAGCGCGCGCAAAACCGCCAGCCCGTCCGAGGTCGGCGCCAGCGAGATCCCGACGATCAAGAGATCGAAGATGTTCCAGCCGCTTTTGAAGAAGCCGAGGCGCAGCGCATAGAGCTTGAGCGCGATCTCGACACAATAGATCGCGAGGCAGAGCGTATCGAGCCCGCGCAGCAGTGACCCAGCTGCGGCGTTCGCCCGGTCCGACGTCTCGAGCCCGAGCAGCACCGCGTTGAAGATGATCACACCGAGGATCGCGTTGCGGAACCGGTCTGATTCGACAAAAGCCCGGACGCGTGCACGCAGAGGGTCGGCCGCGGCGGCGCTGGCGGGGTCGGGATCGGCCATGGAACCTCTCGCATCACGGGCCGCAAAGGGCCGGTTTCTTTGGGATTAGCCGCAGGTCCGGGCCCGCGCAACTCTCATGCGCCGGCCTGCGATGGGTCTTGCAGGGCCTGGGTATTGGGCGCCACAGGCCGGGACGTGGCGCCCGCCTGATAAGAGGGATTTCATTCTGCGAAAAGAGCATCATCGGAGGCTCTCTCCCTCTGCGCATGATCGCATCGTGGCGGGCAGAACCGCGAGGGTTTCTTGCGCACAGCCGGTCGATCGGGGCCGTTTCGTTGCCTTTCCGAACGGTGGACGCGCATTCTTGATCCCATCGGCCGCGCCGCTCGTACAGCTTCGCCCAGCCATAGTTATTCACCGATTTTCCCATGGTTTCCAGTCGGTTGACTATGTCTTGGCGCCTTTATGTTGCGGTGCAATGCAACCCATGGAGGCACTCTGATGCTCGGACTTCTCGGAGCCGTCAAGTTCACCGCGATCATCGCCTTTGCGCTCAACCAGATCCGCGCTGCGCGCACCTGATCCGGCGGCCCCTGCGGCCGATCGCTGACCAATCTGGGCCGCCCGGAGGTGATCCCGGGCGGCCCGTTCCTTTTTTGCCCAAAAAGGACCCCGCCGGAGCGGGGCCAGGTGCAGGAACGGGTCAGCTGGGACAGGCCGACCAGAGGGACGTCGGTCCGGGCTCAGCCGAAGCAGAAGCCCTGAGATTTCGGGCGGCGTTCGACCAGGCCGGCCAGCAACTGCGGGCCGCGGGTTTCCAGCCCGCCGAAGGGCGAGATTTCGGCCTCGCTGCCTGAGAGGCCGTAGCGGCGCAGGATGCGCAAGGGGCGTCCGCCACCGGGATCCCCCATCAGCGCCAGATCGGCGATGCGGAAGGGGCTGAGCCGCAGCCGCTCGAGCAAAGCCTCGACCACGGCCATGGCCCGGTCGATGCGCTCGGGCACGATGGGGTCCGTCAGCGGGATGTGGAACCGGTCGCTGCTGAGCGCGGAGCCCGTTTTGGCCGGGCCAAGCCCAAAGCCCGAACGCCGCCCGCGGCGCTCATCCGCGGGCTCGAGCGCGGTCAGCCCATAGAGCCCTGCGCGCACCCGCCCGATCAGTCCGTCGAGCATCTCGATCGGCCGGTGCGGCACCAGGGCGATCCGCTGCCCAACCATGGCCGGGCGGAGCTGGGCCACCCGGATCGCCGCGCTGGTGCCGGCCACATGATCGACCGCCTGTTCGAGCGCCCAGACATTCCGCCCCGGCGCCAGCGAGAACGGCGCCGCCAGCACCCCGTGCAGGCCATGGCGCGACAATCCGCCCGCCGAGAGCCCCTGAGACTGCGCGATCCCGGCGATCGGCCGACGCCGGATGTGCTCGCCGCTCTCGGCACACCAGCCCGTCCAATCCAATCCGAACCGCGACAATGCGAGCTCTGGGGTCGGGACCCAATAGAGCGCATAGCGTGAAAAGGCATCATACATAACGGTGTCCCCTCGTTGGTCTTCGGAGACTGCACGATTCGCGTCGAATTTTATGTGACTAGATTCACAATTTTCCCACGATTGACCGGGTCCGACCAGATCGCAGGCGACCCGCGACCCAGTCGCCCTTGGCTGGCCTAGCGGCTTGGGCCAAACTGGTCGCAGAAACCACGCGGCAAGATCGGGAAACTCAGCCGACACACGCCCGGGCACAGGGAGATGGCCTTATGGCAGACGGAAACGAGCCGGCGCTCGATCTCAGCCGCCCGGTGGGGGACGAAGTGCGCCGCACCACCTGCTATATGTGCGCCTGCCGATGCGGGATAAACGTGCACATCAAGGACGACGGCGGGGTCCCCAAGATCCGCTATATCGAGGGCAACCGGGACCATCCGGTGAACCGCGGCGTGCTGTGTGCCAAGGGCTCGGCCGGGATCATGCAGCACTACTCGCCCGCCCGCCTGATGCAGCCGATGAAGCGCGTCGGCCCCCGCGGCTCGGGCGAGTTCGAGCCGATCTCCTGGGAGGAGGCGCTGGAGACCGCCCGCGACTGGCTGACCGAGATCCGCTCGACCGACCCAAAGAAGCTCGCCTTCTTCACGGGGCGCGATCAGTCGCAGTCCTTCACCGGCTGGTGGGCGCAGCAGTTCGGCACGCCGAATTACGCGGCCCATGGCGGCTTCTGCTCGGTCAATATGGCGGCCGGCGGGATCTATACGCTCGGTGGCGCGTTCTGGGAGTTCGGCAGCCCGGACTGGGACCGCACCAAGCTCTTCCTGCTGTTCGGCGTCGCCGAGGACCATGACAGCAACCCGATCAAGATCGGGCTCGGGCAGCTCAAGACCCAGGGCTCCAAGGTCATCGCGATCAACCCGGTGCGCACGGGCTATAACGCCATCGCCGACGAGTGGGTCGGGATCACGCCGGGCACCGACGGGCTCTTCGTGCTCGCGCTGGTGCATGAGTTGATCCGCACGGGCCATGTGGATCTCGACTATCTGATGCGCTGGACCAATGCGGGCTGGCTGGTCGACCGCAATCCGGGGCCGACCTTTGGGCTGTTCCTGCGCGACGCAAACGGCAAGGCGCTGGTCTGGGACCGCAAATCCGGTGAGCCGCGGCCCTTTGACGAGCCTGGCCTGCGCCCGGCGCTGAAGGGCGAGGTGCCCTCCCCCGATGGCGGCCGTGCCGTTCCGGTCTTCGAGCTGATGGCCCGCAAATATCTCGAGCCGGATTATGCGCCCGACGCGGTGGCCGAGCGCTGCGGGGTGCCCGCGGAGACGATCCGGCGGATCGCGGCCGAACTCGCCTCGGCCGCCTTCGACGATGCCGAGGACATCCCATGCGAGTGGACGGATTTCCGCGGCGAGACGCACACCCATTTCCGCAGCCGCCCCGTGTCGATGCACGGCATGCGCGGGATCTCGGCCCATTCCAACGGCTTCCAGACGGCGCGCGCGATCCATGTGCTGCAGACGCTGCTCGGCTCGGTCGAGGCGCCGGGTGGCTTCCGCTTCAAACCACCCTATCCCAAGCCTGTCGAGGCGCACCCCACGCCCCACTGCCATTGCGAGCCGAATTGCCCGCTCTCGGGCCCGCATCTCGGCTTCCCACGCTCGCCCGCCGATCTGGCACTGGACGAGGCGGGCAAACCGATGCGCATCGACAAGGCGTTCACCTGGGACAACCCGCTCTCGGCCCACGGCCTGATGCATATGGTGATCTCGAACGCGGTCGCGGGGGATCCCTACGAGATCGACTGCCTGTTCCTCTATATGGCGAACATGGCCTGGAACTCCTCGATGAACACGGCCGGCGTGATGGAGATGCTGACCGCCAAGCGCGAGGACGGCGAGTACAAGATCCCCAAGATCATCTATGCCGATGCCTACAGCTCCGAGATGGTGGCCTTTGCGGATCTGATCTTCCCCGACACCACCTATCTGGAACGCCACGACTGCATCTCGCTGCTCGACCGGCCGATCTGCGAGCCCGATTGCGCGGCGGACGCCATCCGCTGGCCGGTGGTTGAGCCGGATACGCAAGGAGAGGGGCGCGATGTGCGCGGCTTCCAGTCGGTGCTGCTCGATCTCGGCGGGCGCCTGGCGCTGCCCGGCTTCGTCAAGGACGGCCAGCCGATCTACAAGGACTATGCCGACTATATGGTGCGCCATGAGCGGCGCCCCGGTGTCGGCCCGCTGGCTGGTTGGCGCGGTAATGGCACCCAAGAGGGCCGCGGCGCCCCCAATGCCGACCAGCTCGAGCGCTATATCGAGAACGGCGGCTTTTGGACCGCCCATGTGCCCGAGAACGCCCGCTTCATGAAGCCCTTCAACCAGGCCTATCAGGACTGGGCCGTCGAGAAGGGCTTCTTCGACAAGCCGCAGCCTTATGTGTTCCAGCTCTATGCGGAGCCGATGCGCAAGTTCCAGCTGGCTGCCGAGGGCTATGGCGAGCGTCAGCCGCCCGAGCATCTGCGCGCCCGCATCGGCGAGAGCTTCGACCCGTTCCCCGTCTGGTGGCAACCCTATGAGGAAGCGGGCGTCGACACGGCCGAATACCCGCTCCATGCGATCACCCAGCGCCCGGCGGCGATGTACCACGCCTGGGGCTCGCAAAACGCCTGGCTGCGCCAGATCCACGGGCAGAACCCGCTCTATGTGCCGGGACCGGTCTGCGATGCGCATGGGCTGAAGGATGGTGACTGGGCCTGGCTCACCTCCTATCACGGGCGCATCCGGGTGCCGGTGATGCGCATGGAGGCGGTCAACGCCAAGACGGTCTGGACCTGGAACGCGATCGGCAAGCGGCGCGGGGCCTGGGCCTTGGGCAAGGGCGCGCCCGAGACCACCAGGGGCTTTCTGTTGAACCACCTGATCCACGAACTGCTGCCGCCCAAAGGCGATGGTCTGCGCTGGTCGAACTCGGACCCGATCACGGGCCAGGCGGCCTGGTACGATCTGCGGGTGAAGATCGAGAAGGCCGACCCGCCCGAGAGCGGCCGAACAGACCCCGATCTCGGCGAACAGACCTCCCCCGTCGGCACCGGCCCCGACAACCTCGCCTACGGCAAGGAGTTCTGATGCACGCCGCCCAGCGGTCTCCAGGGCGGAGCGTGGACTGTGGGGCCCGCCCCGCCGCCGCCTGTCCCATGTCCACCCAGCCCGTTTCTGATCACCCCGTTTCTGCTCACCCCGTTTCTGCTCATCCCGCCTGCGATCGAGGCGTGCAGGTCAGGGTCCCCTGTGCCCCGGTATGTGCGCGCCGCCAAAGCGGCAGCCCGCAGCCCGGGACCTCCCGTGCCACAAGCGGAGCCGCCGCGTATGGCAACCGACGCAGTGACCGGGCGCCCGTCCACAGGCTGGCCGCAGGACGCACGCTCTGGCGCGCGGAGGACCCGTGGCCGGCGGAGGGATCCCACCTGCCCTCCCAGACCACAGGGTGTCGCGATACACGCTGGCGGGCGAGGGCTCCAAGGGCGCCGCGATGGACGTGAAACAGCACCGGATCGAGGGCGCGGGCGGGGTCGGCCTGTCCGTCCGCGAGGCGGGACCCGAGGGGGCGCCCGCCATCCTGCTGATCCATGGCTGGTCGCAGGCCGCGCTCTGCTGGTCGAAACAGATGCGCGGTCCGCTGGCCGAGCGCTTCCGCCTAGTCGCGCCGGATCTGCGGGGCCATGGCAGCTCGGACAAGCCGGCCGATCCCGCGCTCTACCGCGACAGCGCGCTTTGGGCGGCGGATATGCACGTGGTGGTCGAGACGCTCGGCCTCGGCGCGCCGGTGCTGGTCGGCTGGTCGATGGGCGGGCGCGTGCTCTGCGACTGGCTCCGCCATTACGGCGACGGCGGGCTGTCGGGGATCGTGCTGACCGGGTGCGGCGCACGCTCGGGCGCCCTGGCGGATGCCGAGGTCATGGCGCGGCGCAAGCCGGATGTCGAGGCGGTCGGCATGTACGAGGTAGACCTCGAGGCCCAGCTCGACGCCGCCATCGCCTTTGTCAAAGCCTGTGTGGCCGCGCCGCTCTCGAAACGCGATCTGGCCTTTATGGTCGGCTACAACATGCTCGTACCGCCCGGGATCCGCCGCGCCGCGCGCCTGCGCGACGAGGACAACCGCGCGGATCTGGCGGCGATCACCTGCCCGGCGATGGTGATCCAAGGGGCGGCCGAGCGCCTCTGCCTGACGCCCATGTACGAGGAGGTCATGGCCACCCTGCCGGCCCAGGCCCAAGGCTTGGTCTATCCCGGCTGTGGCCATGCCCCATTTTGGGAGGACGCGCCCCGCTTCGACGCGGATCTCGGCGCCTTTGCCGCGGGCTGCTTTGGGATGGGAGCGGCGGCTTGAGCACCTATCAACTCCTCCTCGGGCTGGGCGGGCTGGCAGTCTTGGTCGGCGCGATCTGGCTGCGGCGCGCGCAGATGCGCTTTGAGGCCGGGCTGCGGGCCGAGGGCGATCCCCTGGCCGATCACCGCGGCACCAAGGATTACCGCCAGCGCTTCACCGCCTGGCTGTTCGGCATCGGCGAGCGTGAGGGGGCCGGGCGCTGGGCGCGCACCGCGCTCACGCTGGTCTGGATGGTGGCGTTGATCGCCGCGGCTGCGTGGTCGCTGATACCGAGCGCGCTATGGAACGACTGAACGGAACAACGGGCCCGCGCCCGGGAGGAACGCCATGACCATGTTGCCCGAAGCCACCCACCGGAAGCTGGGCCTTGTCATCGATCTGGACATCTGTGTGGGCTGCCATGCCTGTGCCGTGTCGTGCAAGGAATGGAACACCGGCGGAGCCGGCGCGCCGCTGTCGGACCAGGATCCGTACGGCGCCGAGCCGGCAGGGACCTGGCTGAACCGCATCCATTCCTTTGAGGTGCAACCGGCAGCGGGCTCGGCCAAGCTGGTGCATTTCCCGAAAAGCTGCCTCCATTGCGAGGACGCGCCTTGCGTCACCGTCTGCCCCACCGGCGCGAGCTATAAGCGCGCCGAGGACGGCATCGTGCTGGTGAACGAAGATCACTGCATGGGCTGCGGGCTCTGCGCCTGGGCCTGCCCTTATGGCGCGCGAGAGCTGGATCGGGCCGAGGGTGTGATGAAGAAATGCACGCTCTGCGTCGATCGGATCTACAACGAGACGATCCCGGAAGTGGACCGGGTCCCGGCCTGTGTGCGCTCCTGCCCGGCCGGCGCGCGGCATTTCGGCGATCTCGGCGATCCGGACAGTGCTGTCAGCCAGCTGGTCTCGGAGCGCGGCGGCTATGATCTGATGCCCGAGCAGGAGACGCGCCCGGTCAACAAATACCTGCCCCCGCGGCCGCGCGATGCGGCGCTGCAGGCCGAGACTGGGGGCGGAGCCGTGAACCTCGCCGCCCTGGCCGAGCCCCAGGCGGGGGGCTTTCTCGGCTGGCTCGACCGGGCGCTTGCGCGGATCGAGGGCGCGGAGGAGACACAATGACCCCGGCCCCCTCGCTGGTCGTCTTCACGGTGCTGTCGGGGCTCGGCCTCGGGCTGATCGTCTGGATTGGGCTCGGTTTTGGGCCGTCGGATGCCGAGGCCCCGCTCTTTGCCTGGCTCGCGAGTCTCGGGGCGCTGGTCGCCACCGGAGCGGGCGGCGTGGCCTCGGCCGGGCATCTGGCGCGGCCCGACCGGGCCTGGCGGGCGTTCTCGCAATGGCGTTCGTCCTGGCTGTCGCGCGAGGCCTGCCTGCTGGTCCTGACCGCCGGGCTCTTTGTCGTCTATGCGGCGGTGTGGGTGGTTCTGGGGCACCGGCTCTGGGGGCTCGGCTGGGCGATTGCCGCGCTGGCGGTGGCGACGATCTATTGCACGGCGATGATCTATGCGCAGCTGCCGACGGTGCCGCGGTGGAGCACGGCGCCGACGCCGGCGTTGTTCCTGGCCTTTGGCGCGCTCGGCGGGTTCTTGGCGCTGGAGACCATCGGGGCGCTGAGCGGGGGCGAGGCCCATGGCGGGCGGCTGTTGCTGGCGCTGGCGCTCGGCGCCGGGGTCACGATCTGGTGGCAGACGGCGGCGGCGGGCGCGCCGCGCTCGGTGCGCGGCAGCACGCTCGAGAGCGCCACGGGGCTTGGCCGCATGGGGCGCGTGCGCGCCTTTGAGCCGCCGCATACGGGGCCGAACTATCTGCTCGAGGAGATGGCCTTTGCGGTCGGGCGCAAGCGGGCGCATGGGTTGCGCTGGGTCGGGGCGGCGCTCGGCTTTCTGGCGCCGGCGGTTCTGGTGGTGTTGTCCTGGGCGCTGGGGGACGCGGTGGTGACGCTGGCACTGTTGGCGCATCTGGCTGGGGCGGCGGCGCTGCGCTGGCTGTTCTTTGCCGAGGCCGAGCATGTGCAAGCGCTCTATTACGGGGCGTCGGCGCGCTGAACGGGCGGTTGTGCCCGGTTGC
>JBCCZI010000011.1:0-60570 GCA_039187815.1 Pseudomonadota bacterium
CGCCTCCCAGAACGCGAGCGCCCCGTGCGGGACCGCATACTGCGTCAGGACGACCTGGCCGGCGCCGAGGTGGCCTGCCCGAGCGCCCTCGAAGGGAAAGAAAGTCATCACCGAGCCGGCCGAGCCGCGCCGGTCGCCAAAATACAGGTGCCAGGTGCCGGGATCGTCGAAATTGACCGTCTTCTTGACGAGCCGCTGGCCCAGCACTGCGCTATAGAAGCCATGGGTGCGGGCGGCATTGCCCGAGATCGCGGTCACATGATGCAAACCGTTGACGGAAGTGAGATGGGTCATGGCTGATCCTCTTTGCTGTCACGCGGACGGCGCCGCATTCTCCTAAGCGCAAATATAGACCCGGGCGCCGTTAGATTGACGCCACATTGCGCAACAGTGATTTGCGCTCCCCCCTCGCGACAGATGGGCACAAGGCGCCATATTTGGAGCACCAGCCGGTATGCAGACCGGCCCAGTCTGAGGAGACAGACCATGAGCTGGAATCCATCGCTCGACCCCCAATGTCCGACGACGCCCGAGCAGTGCGATGCGATCGAGACCCTGATCGTCCCCCGCACGCGCGATATCGGCGCCTTTGAGGTGCGCCGGGCCCTGCCCTCGCCCAAGCGTCAGATGGTCGGGCCGTTCATCTTCTTTGACCAGATGGGACCAGCCGAGTTTGTGACCGAACAGGGTATGGATGTGCGGCCCCACCCGCATATCGGGCTGGCGACGGTGACCTATCTCTACCAGGGCGGCGTCTATCATCGCGACAGCCTCGGCACCTCGATGGAGATCCAGCCCGGGGCAGTCAACTGGATGATCGCCGGACGCGGGATCACCCATTCCGAGCGCACCGCCCCCGAACGCCGCCGCGCGGGCGAGCCGCTGTTCGGCATCCAGACCTGGGTCGCCCTGCCCGAGACGGAGGAAGAGCGCGACCCCGGCTTTGAGCATGTGGGTCGCGATGCGCTGCCGTTCCTCGAGGGCGAGGGTAAGCAGGTGCGCCTCATCCTCGGCTCAGGCTGGGGAGAGCGCGCGCCGGTCAAGACCTTCTCGGACATGATCTATGCGGATGTGGTGCTCGAGGCCGGCGCCAAGATCCCGCTGCCGGCCGAGCATGAGGACCGCGGGCTCTACATCGTCTCGGGCGAAATCGAGATCGCCGGCGAGACCTATGGGGCGGGCCGCATGATGGTCTTCCGCCCCGGCGACGAGATCACCATCAGCGCCAAAACCGCGGCGCGGCTGATGGTTTTGGGCGGCGAGACGCTGAACGGCCCGCGCTATATCTGGTGGAACTTTGTAGCCTCTAGCAAAGAGAAGATCGAAGCGGCTAAGGAGGCCTGGGCGGCGGGCGACTGGGAACACGGGCGCTTTCAGCTTCCGCCAACCGACAAGGACGAGCACATCCCCCTGCCCGAGAGGTGAACCCATGCATATCGGCCTGATCGGCGGCATCGGACCGGCCGCGACGGATGCCTACTACCGCCGATTGGTGGCCGAGATGCGCGCCCGCGATGTGCCGCTGGAGATGACTGTGGTGCACGCGGACTCGCCGGTTCTGCTCAGGCACCTCGCCGCGGAGGATACGGGCGCCCAGGCGGAGATCTTCGCCGGGCTGACCGAACGGCTTCAGGCTGCGGGGGCAGGCTGCGTTGCGGTGACCTCGATCGCGGGGCACTTCTGCATCGACGCCTTCCGGACGCGCTCACCGCTGCCGGTCGTCGATCTGCTGTGGACCGTGCGCGAGGCTGTCGACGCGTTGGGGCACCGTTGCGTTGGCCTGATGGGCACGGCGACGGTAATGCGGACAGGGTTCTACGGCGCGCTCGGCCCTGTCCAGACCCTGGCGCCCGAGGGCTGTGATCTCGAGACCGTGCACGAGGCCTATGTGGGGATTGCAGCCGCAGGCACCGCGTCGCCCGAGCGCACGGCAACGCTCTTGGCGGCGGGACAAGCGCTGGTCGACCGCGGGGCCGATGCGGTGCTGCTCGGCGGCACCGATCTCGCTTTGGTCTATGATCCGATCGAGCCGCCTTATCCCATCATCGACTGCGTCGAGATCCATGTCGCCGCACTGGTCGAAATGGCGGCCGCTCCGTAAAACCTCGGTCCCGTCACCGGAATTTCGCTTGTACGTCCCGGGCGAGTCCCTATTTTTCGCGCCTCACGGGATCTGATTCGGATCCCCGACACAGAGGTGGCGCCCATGGGTCAGGCATCGGACATATACGGCGTCGAGCGTTGGGGACACGGGTTGTTGCGGGTGCTGGAGACAGGCGAGATCGGCCTCGTGAACCCGCTCAAGCCCGAGGCCACGCCGGTTCCCTTGCCCAAGATCATCGCCGAGCTTGAGGCCCGCGACATCCGCCCGCCCGTGCTCTTGCGCGTGAACGCCTATATCGAGCACCAGCTGCGGGCCATCAACGAGGCCTTTGCCCAAGCGATCCGAGACACCCGATACCAGGGCCGCTATCAGGGCGTGTTCCCGATCAAAGTCAACCAGCAGGCCGAGGTGGTCGATCGCATTGTCGAGCATGGGCGCAGCTTCGCCTTCGGGCTCGAGGCCGGATCCAAACCCGAGCTGCTGATCGCCCTGTCGCGCAAGCTCGCCCCCGAAAGCCTGGTCATTTGCAACGGGATCAAGGACGCCGAGTTTGTGCGCCTCGCCATCCTGGCTCGGACGCTCGGCATCAACTGCGTGATCGTGCTCGAGAGCCCGGCCGAGCTGGAGGTGGTGTTGGCCGAGGCCAAGGCGCTCGGCGTCGAACCGGCGCTGGGGGTCCGCGTGAAGCTGACGCGCAAGATCTCGGGCAAATGGGCCGAAAGCTCGGGCGACCGCTCAGCCTTTGGGATGACCACGAACCAGGTGGTCGATGTGCTCGACCGGTTGCGCGAGGCGGGGCTGGCGCAGACGCTGATCCTGCAGCACTCTCATCTCGGCAGCCAGATCCCCAGCGTCAACGAGGCGCGGATGGCGGCGGACGAGGCTGCGCGGTTCTTCATCGAGCTGCGGCGCGAGGGGGCGCCGCTGACCCATCTCGATCTCGGAGGCGGGCTCGGCATCGACTATACGGGTGAGGCGCGGGCCTCGGCCAACTCAGTGAACTATTCCCTGCGGGAATATGCCCAGAACCTGATCGAGACGGTGGCCTTCGCGCTCGACGCCGTCGGCGAAGCGCACCCAACCATCGTCACCGAGAGCGGGCGGGCGACCGTCGCCTATTCCTCGATGCTGCTCTTCAACATCCTCGAGGCGACCTATTACGACCGGGCCGAGCCAGAGGCTGCCACCGAGAGCGACCACCACCATCTTCAGAGCCTGGCCGAGATCCCCTCTTATGTGTCCGAGACCCGCGTGCAGGAATGCATGTCGGATGCCGACTGGTATCGCGAAGAGCTGCGCGCCCTCTTCCGCCGCGGCCAGATCGGGCTGCGCGAGATGGCCCGCGCCGAGCGGGTCTATCTGCACGCGATCGACCGGATCAAACGTGTCGCCGCCAGCATGGATGAGATCCCAGAGGATCTGGCCGAAGCGCTCGACGGGCAGGCCGACATCTATCACGGCAATTTCTCGCTGTTCCAATCGCTGCCGGATGTCTGGGCGATCGATCAGGTGCACCCGGTGATCCCGCTGCAGCGGCTGGGCGAGACCCCGACCCGGCGCGCCGTGATCTCGGATGTTACCTGCGACAGCGACGGGAGGATCGACCGCTTCGTGCTGGCCGACGGCATCGCGCGTGCCCTGCCCGTGCACGACCTGCAGGACGGGGATCCATACTACCTCGGCGTGTTCTTTGTCGGCGCCTATCAGGAGACGCTGGGGGATCTGCACAACCTGTTCGGCGACACGAATGTGGTGACGATCGATCTGCGGGGCGATGGAGGCTATGACCTCTTGCATGAGGTCGAGGGCGACAGCATCTCCGAGGTGCTGACTTATGTGGAATACGATCCGCGCGACTGCATCGACGCCTTCAAGGCACGCGTCGAGGCCCATGTCTCGAGCGGGCGCCTGGATGCGGCCGAGCGCCGGCAGCTGATCGCGCTCTACAAGGACAGCATGTCCGGCTACACCTATTACGAGCACTGAGTCACAAGGAGCACCGCCATGGCATTGGGACTGTTTGTCGGCCTTTGGGCCGTCGGCTCGGTCGTGGTCGGCTGGTGGAGTCGCCGCCGCTGCCAGGACTTTTGGTTCGGTCTGCGCTGGTCGCTGATTTTGTCGCCCATTTTGGGCGCCGCACTTGTCGGGCTGTCCGGCCCCCGGGCTGCCGGCTGATACAATCATTCGGCGGGGCCTCCGGGGGCCGGTGCCAGGGCTACGACCGAACAGGGGGACGAGCAGATGAGCACGGTTCTGGTGATCGGCGCGGGCGGCGTGGGCTCGGTCGCGGTGCACAAGATGGCGATGAACCCGGGGATCTTCTCCGAGATCCACATCGCCTCCCGCACGGTGTCGAAATGCGAGGCGATCGCCGCCTCGGTCAAGGCGCGCACGGGCGTGACCATCCACACCCACGCCGTCGATGCGGATGTGGTGGCCGAAACGGTCTCGCTGATCCAGCAGGTGAATCCCAAGCTTCTGGTGAACCTTGCGCTGCCCTATCAAGACCTGACCCTGATGGATGCCTGCCTAGCGACCGGTGTGCACTACCTCGACACCGCAAACTACGAGCCTCCCGAGGAGGCGAAGTTCGAATACGCGCACCAATGGGCTTATCAGGACCGGTTCAAAGAGGCGGGCCTCATGGCCGTGCTGGGCTCGGGCTTTGATCCCGGCGTCACCAGCGTCTTCGCCACTTGGCTGCGCAAGCACCATTTCGACCGGATCGAGACGCTCGACATCCTTGACTGCAATGGCGGCGATCACGGGCACCCGTTCGCGACCAATTTCAACCCCGAGATCAACATCCGCGAGGTCACGGCCCCCGCCTTCCACTGGGAGGATGGCGCTTGGGTCGAGACGCCCGCCATGTCGCACAAGGTGCCGTTCGATTTCCCGCAAGTCGGTGAGAAGAACGCCTATCTGATGTATCATGAGGAGCTGGAGAGCCTGGCCAAGCACTTCCCCGAGATCCGCCGGGCGCGCTTCTGGATGACCTTCGGCGATGCGTACATCACGCATGTGAACGTCCTGCAGAATGTGGGCATGACCTCGATCGAGCCGGTTGAGCATGACGGCCACCAGATCATCCCGCTGCAGTTCCTGAAGTCGGTGCTGCCAAACCCCGGGGATCTCGGGGCGCGCACCAAGGGCAAGACCTGCATCGGCGACATCGCCACGGGCACCAAGGACGGGGCCGAAAAGACGCTCTACCTCTATAATGTCTGCGATCACGAAGAGTGCTACCGCGAGGTCGGCAGCCAGGCCGTCAGCTATACCACCGGCGTGCCGGCGATGATCGGCGCCGCGCTGATGCTGGGCGGACAGTGGCAAGGCGCTGGCGTATTCAACATGGAGCAGTTGGATCCGGACCCGTTCATGGACATGTTGGGCCCGCAAGGCCTGCCCTGGGAGCTCGCGACGCTGCCCGCTCCATTGGACTTCTGAGACCGAGCGGAGGCTAGCCGTGGAGACCCAGGCCGGCGATCCGGGCGCGTTCCGCCATTTCGATGTTACGCGCGTGCCCTCTCCCTGCTTCGTTGTCGACGAGGTGCGGCTCGAGGCGAATTGCGCAGTGTTGGCCGATATTGCGGCACGGTCGGGGGCGACCGTCCTGCTGGCGCTCAAGGCGTTCTCCCTTTGGTCGGCGGCGCCGCTGGTGATGCGCCACCTCTCCGGCGTCTGTGCGAGCGGGTTGTGGGAGGCCCGGCTCGGCCGGCACCGGTATGGCGGGATCGTCGAAACTTTCGCCGCCGGATACAAAAGCACCGAGATCGACGAAATCGCGGTTCTTTCGGACGCCGTCGTGTTCAACGCCCCCGCTCAGGCTGCTCGCTTTGGCGCAGCGGCACGGGCGGGCGGCGCGGATCTCGGGCTCCGTATCAATCCCGAGCATTCGACCGGGGAGGTCGCACGGTATGACCCGGCCGCCCCCGGCTCGCGCCTTGGCCATCCAGTGTCACGGCTGGGGCCCAAGGATCTCGACGGGATGGCCGGGGTCCATATGCACACGCTTTGCGAGCAGGGGTTTGAGCCGCTTGCGGAGACATGGGCCGCGATTGCACCGGCGCTCGCGCCTCATCTGGGCGGGCTCGACTGGATCAATCTCGGCGGCGGCCATCACATCACCCGCGCCGACTACGACCGCGCAGCGCTGATCGCGTTCTTGCGCGAGACGGCCGAGGCGACCGGATGCCGGCTGTTCCTCGAGCCAGGCGAGGCTGTTGCGCTCGACGCCGGGATCCTGGTCGGTGAAGTGCTGGATGTCATGGAGAACGACGGTCCCATTGCGATCCTCGATATCTCCGCCACTTGCCACATGCCGGATGTGATCGAGGCGCCCTATCGCCCCTCCCTGCTCGGGGAGCGCGGCGAGGGCCCCATGACGCGGCTGGGTGGCCCCTCCTGTCTCGCCGGCGATGTCATCGGCAGCTACCGGATCGGCACCGCGCGGCCAGGGGATCGGCTCGCCTTCCTGGACCAAGCGCACTACTCGATGGTCAAGACCACCACCTTCAACGGGGTGCAGCTCCCGGCGATCGCGATCTGGAACTCCGAGACCGATGCGTTGCGAGTGATCCGTCAGTTCGATCAGCTGGATTTCGAGGGCCGCCTGTCATGACGCCGTTCCTCGACAGTGAGCTGACCGAGGCCGAGCGCGATCCGGCAACCGCTCGGTTCCGGGTGATCCCCGTGCCGCTCGAGCGCACGGTCTCGTATGGCGCCGGCACCGCGGGCGGACCCGCGGCCATCCTTGCGGCCTCGAGCGAGCTCGAGCGGCTCTGGCGCGGCGGCGAGCCCTGCGCGGCGGGCATTGTCACCGAGCCGGCGCTCGATTGCACGGGTGCGCTTGCGGAGGTCATGCAGCGCCTGGCCGACCGCACCGCGGCCGCCACACCTGCGGGGATCCCGGTCACCCTCGGTGGTGAGCACTCGCTGAGCTATGGCGCCGTGCGTGGAGTGACCGAGGCGCTCGGGCGGCCCATCGGGGTGCTCCATATCGATGCCCATGCGGATCTGCGGATCGCCTATCAGGGAGAGCCGCACAGCCATGCCTCGGTGATGCATCTGCTGGCCAAGGCCGGGCATCCCATCGCAAGCTATGGCGTCCGTGCGCTCTGCCAGCAAGAGGTCGATGCCCGCTCCCGCTACCGCGTGCACGCCGTCGATGCCGAGGCGCTGGTGCTCGGGCAGATCACCCAAGTGCGTTTGCCCGAGAGCTTCCCCGAGGACGTCTATATCAGCTTCGACGTCGATGGTCTCGACCCATCGGTCATGCCCGCCACGGGGACGCCCGTGCCAGGCGGGCTGGGGTTTTGGCAGGCGCTCTCGATCGTCCGGAGTGCGCTGGACGGGCGACGCTGTGTCGGCCTCGATGTCGTGGAGCTCGCCCCCACCCCGACCAGCGCGCCCTGGGACTTTACCGCAGCGCAGCTTGTCTACGGCCTCATGGCTATCGTAGTGGGGGAGCGATAGAAACCTGAGGCTGGCTCAGCCGCGCCCGGATCCGCCCAGGCCATCGAGCAAATCATCGATGTCGAGCCGCTCATCGGAGCTCAGAGCCCCACCGCCGGGCGCTGGTTCTCTTGACACCGGCTCGTCCCAGTCAGCGGGCGGGGGAAGATCGTCCCCCCAAAGGGCGTCGAGCGGATCGCCGTGCCCCTCGGCAGGGGGCAAGCCAATGGAAGCCATCTCAGGCAAACCTGCGGACCCGTGACCGCCAAGCTCGCCATCCCCAAGGACGTCATCCGGCAAACCTGGTGCAGCCTCGGCAGAGGCCGAGAGGATCTGCTCGGCGCTCTGAGGCGAGATCTCGACCGACAAGGGCGCAGCCTCGGCATCGAGAAACGCATCAAGAGGGTCCAGCGTCCCCGAGCCGGGCCCCGAACCGGGGAGGTTCGGCGCAGAGGGAGGATCAGGCTCGACAGGCTCGTCAAGCATCGCAAAATCCACCGGCAGCACGGCGTCTTCGGGTAGCACGGCAACGTCGGGCAGCGAAGAGTCGTCAGGCAGCCCCTGGCCATCGACCGACTGAGGTACAGCCGGTTGAATGCTCTCCGGCGGCGGAGCGGCGTCCGATACGGCATCCACCGCCGTGCCGGATCCCAAAATCTCTTCTAGGGGATCGTCGGAGAGCGTTGGGTCCTCTTGCAGTGGGTCAGGCTCGGCGGACATCGACGCCTCGGGCTCAGAGCCCTCATCGAGGCCAGACATCAAGTCGTCGAGATCCAACGTTTCGGTCTCGTCCAAGGTCTTCTGGGGGCTCGGGCGCGCCGCCGCAGCGTCCTGCCATAGCGCCATGGGGTCCAACTCGGCCGGACCGTCGGTGAGGCCAAGATCCGGCGGACCGCCCGAGGCGAAGATCGCGCTGAGACCGCCGGCTGCGAGCGCGGATGCTGTTGCGAACCGATGTTCAGCCTGGATCTCGCTGGACCACACCATGATGCCGCTGACCGCCCCTCCGCCGTTTGGGATGCCAAGCGTCTGCACACCCTGGGTGAGATCTTCGAGCGCTCCCCCGCCGCGCGCGGCCGCCACGAGATCGGCGGTCCGATCGAACCAGGGATCGGTCGCGTCCGGTACAGTCCCGATCAACGCGATCAGCAGCGGAAACCGCCGGCCCACCCGGTCGCGTGAGAGCTGGAAGACACCCGCAACCGGGATGCCCGCGAAGAACCCTGGCCCAGCGCGAAACCGCCAGATGCCGCCCCCGCCGCCGGTCTCGAGTGCCGCGCGAAGCGCCATGTCCATCCACCGGTCCCAGCGCGCGATCGTCTCGCGCGGGAGGCCGCGGCCCACAAAGTCGCCCGCCGCGGGGATCTTGCCGTAGAACCCTATCCGTGGGGCGTTCGCACTCACCGGCAGAGGCATCCCGTCACGGCGTCGGAACGCCGCCCCGGGCAATGCGGTGGGCACGTGCCGCCTGGGGCAAACCGGCGATCCGGCTTTGGCGCGCCGCGTCCCCGATCACCGAGAACGCCGCCCAATAGAACGGGTGCGAGGTCGCAGGCTCACGGGCCAGCGACCGCCGGGCATCGCGAATGGCGCTCGACGGGCTCTCCCCGGATGCAAGCCCGGTGTAGAGCCGCTCCATCAGCTGCACCGTCTCGGCATCTGGCACCAGCCAGTGCGAGGCGACCACATTCCGAGCGCCCGCATAGAAGAAGGCGCGCACCAGACCCGACAGCGCCTCACCGCCGGCTCCGCGGAACCCTGTGCCGAGCGCCGAACCCGCTCCACGGCCACCGGTGTCGCAGGCCGAAAGCACCACCAAGTCCGCATCGAGCGCAAGCTCGACGATCTCGCTCGCCTCCAGCAAGCCATCGCCATCGGGCCCAAGCGATGTCGCCAGCGACGGCTCGGGCAAGCAATCGGCCGAAATCGGCAAGAGGCCATGGGTCGCAAAATGCAAAACCCGGGCATCGCTGAGATCCGTCTGTCGGAGAGCAGCATCCGTGAACTGTTCCCCGAGCAGGTTGGCATCGCTCGACGCGCCGGCGATCTGGCTGAGCGAACGGACTTCTTGGGCCGTGCCTGGCAGCGGCGACAATTGGCCAAGCTGGCCGAAGACGTCGTCGCACACATCGGGCGCGTCGCGCCGTCCGCGCACCAGGCCAACGGCCGCCTGACCGAAGGGCACGAAATCGCCAAACCCGCGGAACGGCCGCGCTGCGGCGGATGGCGCCGCGCCGCGCAAATGGTGGAACGAGGCAAGCGACAGGGACACCGACACCGCCGATTCCGTTCCGAACCAGGGGACCGAGGAGTAATCGAGCGACTGGCCGGTATAGCCGGTTGGCTCATCGGAGATCATCAGCCCGGCAGGAATGCTGAGCAAAGGGCCGTCCGGCGCAAAGACGACGCTGGTCGCGTTGCGCACCACCTCGTCGATCGGACCGAAGATCGCCACATAAAGCGCCCGCGCCGCCTCGACGTCGAAGAACGGATTGTAGACGCTCTCTCGGACGCGGTCGACCAGAGCCTCGGCCTCGGGCTCGGTGAGCTCGATCTGGCGAAGCGCAATCGTGTCGGTGGTGACGCCCATCACGACACCGCCGGTTTGGCCGAGTCGCAGCTGCACAAAGAGCTCTCCGGGCCGAAGACGGGCACGGAAATCCTCAAGGGTGACCGAGCTGTCAATGATCTGAGCATAGTTCGGGGCCGAGCTGGCGACGGCGGCCTGGGCGGCGGCCTGGGCGGCCTCGGCCTCGGCCAACCGAGCCCGGGTGAGGCGGATCGCGCTCACATGCTGCTCGGGCTGGGCGGTCAGACGGTCGAGAAGGGCCGCCTCGCGGTTGACCGCCCGCTCCGCATCTTGAAGGTCGCGGATGGCTTGCGCGGCGGCGGAATCGCCAGCGCTGAGCCGGGCGGCGAGGCGCGCGAGGGTGCCGCTGGTCACCGGATTGCGCAGCTGTTGCAGGGCGCGAAACGCGGCCTTTTCTGCCTCGGGCCCGGGCGTGTTGCGCTCGAGCAATCCGAAATAGGGCGAGAGGGCATCGAGGCTGACGCCGCGCCCGCCTCGCGACAGGATGTCGAGCGCCCGCTCATACGAGCTGAACGCGCCCGGCTCGTCGCCAGCCTCGAGCCGAATGCGCCCCTGCTGCATACGCAACAGGGCCTCTGGCCGCTCACCGGCGCCAAAGCGGCGGGCTATGCGGACGGCGCGGTCGCTCTCCTCGACCGACACGCCGATCTCGCCCGAGGCGAGCGCATGGTCGGCCGCAAGGCGGGCGATCTCAGCACGCAGCCACAAAGCCGTGCCCGAGGGCACCTCGTCGAGCAGCATCCGTGCCTCCGCCAACCGGGCTGGCGCATCGAGATCGGAGGTGGTCGCCAGGGCGCCTGCCGCGGCGACATAATGGCTCTGCGCGATAAGCACGCGCAGCTGCTCGGTGGGGCTGAGGCGGCCGGTCGAGACAGCGCCCGAGAGATCGCCCGAGCCATCACCGCGGAGCATCCGCGACGTGGTCTCAGGGATCTCAACACCCCCTGCCTCGATGATGAAAGCGTCCTCGAAGGGCATCGTCTGCCCCTCGGCCGGGGCCGTGCCGGTCAAGGCGGGCATCCCGAGTGCGACGGCACCGTCCGCCTCGCCGATCGCATCGGCTGCACGGCCCTGGTTCAGCAGATGCTGCGCGTAGAAGACGCGGGCCTTCACCCGGCTCACCAACGAGCCCTTGCGCTCGATCTCCCGCAGGCTGCGGGCAAACAGCGCCTCCGCCGGCTCGAACTCGCCAAGATTGCTCTTGTTGAGCGCGAGGTAGAGCTCCTGCTCGAGCTGCGCGATGCCGCCGCGCGAGAACGCGTCGCCCGAGCGGATGGCGCTCTCGCGATAGCGGCTCTCGGCCTCCTCGAAATCCATCAGGGCATTCGCGGTGTAGGCCTCGCGCTGCAGGCCCAGCACGCTGCCGCGTTCGGCGCCCGCAACGGCCTCGTCAGCCTGGGGCGTGAACGGGCCGCTGGCAACCTCGGCACAGCCGGACAGGCCAAGCACCACAGCGAGGGCAAGAAAGCGGCTCTGTCGATGGCTCATGGCCTCTCCTCCGCGACATGCGGCAGCGCCGGGACGGACCGCGGCGCAGCTCAGAAAAAGGTGGTCACCCGGAACAGGCCACCGACGTCATCGTCCTCGACAATATCCGAGCTGTCCACCGGCACGGCCACAAAGACCTCGGCATCCAGCTGCTCAAACATCTGCCAGCGCGCGCCGAAGCCCAACGAACTGAGGCCGTCGCCTTCGCCGTCGTTCCAGACCTGGCCCACATCGAGAAAGCCGAAGACCTCGGGCGTGGTAACCCAGGGCAGCTGCGGCAGATCCAGCCCGTAGGACAGCGTCAGGCTGCCTGCGATGCCGTTGTCGCCAGCCAGCGCGCCCGGCTCATAGCCACGGCCGATCGTGTAGTTCCCGAGCGAGAATCGCTCATAGGTCGGCAGATCGCCCGAGGAAACCTGGGCGAGCACACGGCCTTGCACCGAGAACCCGGCCGGCAAAGGGCGAATGTAGTTTAGATCGAAGGCCGCCGAGAAGAACTGCGGATCCGTGTCGCCGAGACCGGTGAGGTTGGGATCGCCCTCTTCATTGGCGCCAAAGGCATCGACGCCAAAGCGCAGCTCGGTCGAGCCATCGAACCGACCGCCAAAGAGATCCGCCTCGATCAGACGGGCCTGGCCGTAGAGCACGCGCAGATCCTCATCGATCGCGATCGCGCTGATGGCGGCGTTGCTCTCTTGGTGGATCGCTTCGAAGCCGCCACCCACGGTGACTGTCCGCGCGCGGCTGCGGATCACGTCGTATTCCAGCCCGGCCCGGAGCACCTGCGAACGGTAATCGATGTCGAGCGGCTCGAGGATATCTCCGGTCTCGGAGACCGTGTTCGACCCTTCGACCCGCAGGCGCAAGCCATCGACGGCGAGGGGCACCTGATAGGTGAGCTGCCCGAGCAGCTGCTCTCCGATATCGAGTGCCGTCAGCGCCACGAGCTCGAGCCGGTCGCCCGAGAACGCCACGCTGTTCGCCCCGCCACCCGCGGTGAACACATAAGGCCCCGCAAAGTCGGAGGCGAAATTGCTGAGGCTGACGAACCCGTCGAGCGGTGTCAGAGCCCCTTCGACCAGCAGCACAAGCTGGCCCGGAATGTCCGATGGCTTAGGGCGCAGTGCGGCCAGCAGGCTGATGCCAGGCACATCGCGCGCCAGCAGAAGTTGGCGCTCGGCATCGGTGATGCGCAGCGGTTTCGCCCCCACCAACGGCTCGAGCAGGGCCCGGACCTGGGGTTCGGCACGGCCAAGCTCGCCGCGCAGCTGCAGTTCGGCCACCGTGCCCTCGACGATCACGACCCGGACGATCCCGCCCTCGATCCGCTGGGCGGGGATGACCGCGCGTACGGCGAGATAGCCATCATCGCGATAGAGCCGCTCGATCCGGTCGGTCGCGCCCTTCAGCCCGGCAAAATCGATCGGCTTGCCGACCAGATCGGCCACCAAGGCCTCGAGACGTGCGGCGTCATAGACAGACGATCCCTCGATCGCGAGGGTGTTCAGCTGAAACTGAGGGCCACCGGTGGCAACATCCGGGAGCGGCGCCTCGGGCACGGCCAGCCCCGGATCGGCGGCCTGCTGGCCGAACCGATCGGGGCGCTGTGCCTCGATGACCTCTCGGGTATAGATCGACGAGGCCTGCCCCACCGCGTCGCCAGCCACAAGCGCGAGGACACCACAGAGGAACGCCCCGGAAAGCTGCCTTGCCATCAAAACCCCCGTCCTCTGGCACGATGCGTTGCCATGCCGTTGGGTCGAGTTTCTACCACAATTCCTCCCGATTCACCCCGTATTCTATGAAATTTCGCCTTGTTGCCTTGAGGACACGCGCACCCCGCGCGCATGCCATGCGGCTTCGCGAAAAAGACACGCCGGGCTCTTCCGCTCTGTGCTATGACCCACCACATGTGTGAGATCTTTAGAGACTCACATCAAACCCTCATGTGGAGGTTACAAAATGCGTATAGCAAACACGATTTTGGCTGCAGCCATGGCGGTGGCATTCATCCCCGCCGCGCCCGCTCTGTCGCAGAGTTCGGAGGACGATCTGCTCAAGCGGTTCAAGACCCATCAGTCCACCCATCGCGGCTTGTCGCTGTCGCCCGTCAGCTCGACGGGAGCCTTAACAGCGGGGAGCGCGAAGGCGACCCAGTCGGCCGCGACTTCAAGCTCGTCGGCATCGAGTACCGCGACCGCCGAGCCCGCCAGCACCGGCACCAGCGTAAAGCCCGCGCCAACGGCCGCCTCGGCCACGCCAGAGGTCGAGTATGTCCGCATGCCGGAAGAGAGCCAGATCAACATTACGATCGAGTTCGACTTTAATAGCGCGCAACTGCGTCAGAGCGAGTTTGCCAAGCTCGAGACGCTGTGCAACGCGATCAAGCGGTCCGATGTCGGCCTGTTTCACATTTTTGGACACACCGATGCCAGCGGCAGCGATGCCTATAACCTGCAGCTCTCGCGGCTGCGGGCCGAAGAGGTGCGCCGGCGCATGGTCGGCGATTGCGCCATCGACGGCTCGCGCCTGCGCGCCATCGGTGTGGGCGAGCAGTATCTGCTGCTGCCGAGTAACCCGAACGCCCCGGCCAACCGCCGTGTGGAGTTCCAGGCGGTCAGCTGAGCCGGCACGCAGCGCAAGCTAGCAACAGTCGGGCGCCGTGTCTCGCGGCGCCCGCTCTGCGTCTGGGCCAGAACCTGACGCGAGGATCCTTGGCGGGCGCTCAAACCATCGCGTGACTTGCCACAAGGGGCGGGTTCAGGCCTTATACGGCGCAAAGGTGCGGTCGTCCCTCGGCGCTGTTGGGGACATCGAGGAGGGTGGGCCATGGTGTCCGAGAGCGATGCGGACGTCTTCAGCACCGGAACCCTCGTCAACAACACCTACCGGATTGACAAGGTTCTCGGCCGCGGCGGCATGGGCGAGGTTTATCTGGCCGCTCATGACGTGACCGACCAGCAGGTCGCCATCAAGGTTTTGCGCTCGGAGTTCACCCAGGACGAGATGGGCGTCGAGTTGATGAAGCGCGAGCAGGCTGTGCGTGCCGTGCGCCATGACGCGGTCATCGAGTATTTCGAGCTCGGCCGCACAGCGGGTGGCGATGTCTATCTGGTCATGGACTTTGTCGAAGGCCCAGCACTCGATGCCGCGTTCAAGGCCGGCCCGCTCGCGCCGGATCAGGTGCTGCGCCTCGGCCGCAAGATCGCCGAAGGTCTGGCCGCCTGCCATGAACGCGGCGTGATCCACCGCGATCTGTCGCCCGACAACATCTTGCTGCGCGGCGGCAACTCGGACCATCCGGTCATCATCGATTTCGGCATCGCCAAGAACACCGCCGCCGCAGCGGATCAGACCGTGATCGGCGGCCAGTTCGCCGGCAAGTTCACCTATGCCCCGCCCGAGCAGTTTGGCGGACAGGTCGAGAACCGTTCGGATCTCTACTCGCTGGGCGTCACCATGCTGGCGGCGGTGCGCGGCAAGGCGCCGAGTTTTGGCGCCAACCAGATCGAGGTGATGAAGAACAAGGGCTTGCCCGTCGACCTCTCGGACGTGCCAGAGCCGTTGCGGGGCATTATCGCAAGCCTGACCGACCCGACGCCGGACAACCGCCCGAGCTCGGCCCAGGATCTGGTGGCCCGCATCGACCGCGCAATCGCCGGGGTGCCGGAGCCTTCGGCCGCGCCGGAGATGACCGTGATCGCCATGCCAGGCGGCGGCACCGCGCGGGCGCCTGATCCGCTCGACGATCTGGGCCCGGCACCCGCGCCGCCTCCACCGCCGCGTCCCTCAGCGGAAAAGACCGAGTTTCGGCTCTCGGGCCGCCATGAGGAGGCCGCCCCGCGCGCCAAGAAGAAGAACGGCGGCGGATGGATCGTGCTGGTGCTCTTGCTGCTGCTCGGCGGCGGCGGTGTCGGTGCCTGGCAGGCGGGGCTGTTGGATCCGCTCCTTCAGCAAGTGCTCGGGCCGGAGCGGATCTCTCCCTATCGGTTCGTCGCCAAGCAAGAGGCCGGCGCTGTGTCGATCGGCGGCCATGTCCCGAGCGAAGCAGATGGGCAGGTGCTGTCAGGCTATCTCGGCTCGACCTATGGCGCGGCAGAATCGGCGCTCGCGCTTCCCGTGGGAGCCGGCGCGCCCACGGACCAGTTCAGCTCCGCAGTGCTCGGCATCTTGGCGCCGCTCGAACCGCTTGAGACTTGGTCGATGTCGCTGCAAGACCGCCGGGTGACCGTGACCGGCATTGCGCCCACCACCGATGCCGGCGAGATTGCGCGCACGGCCTTGCAAGCGCTCGATGGCGCCGAGGGCCTCTCGATCTCGGCCAACATCTCGGATGGGCCGAGCCGCCTCTTGCCGGAAACCTTGGCGGATCTGCTGGCCCAGGGCGGGGAGTGCGGCCCGCTTGCCCTCGATCCGCCCTCCGGCGACGCCTTTGCGCTGGGGGACACGGTGCGCGTGCGGGGCGAAGTGGCCGATGGGCGGGCCGGGCTCGCCGCTCGCGAGGCGCTGCAGCGGGCAATCGGCGCCCGCACGCTCGATGCCGAGCTCGCGGTGCTGAACCAACCGGTCTGCCAGGTGCGCCGTCTTTTGCCGCCGACCCCCTTGTCCGAGCTCTCGATCAGCTTTGGGATTGGCGCGGACGGGGGCGAGACGCCTAATCCCTCGGGCGCCTTTGCCGTGGGCGACAACCCACTGATCGACATCTCGGTGCCAGAGACGGATTCCTGGGGACATATCCACGTCGCGGCCGTCGACGTGACCGGTGCCGTTTTCCATCTGTTGCCGAATGTGAACCGGCCCGACACGCGGCTCGAGGGGCTGGGCGAGGTCGCGGAAGGGGTGCGGACCGTGCGGGTCGCCCACACGCTCGAAGAGCGCGCCAACGATGCCTCGGTGATCGCCTTCCAGATCGATGAGACCTTTGGCAAGACGCTGATCGTCGCCTTTCACACGCGCGAGCCGCTGTTTGGGACGCTGCGCCCGATCGCCGAGTCGGCCGAGAGCTTTGCCGCCGCACTCGAGAGCCGCATCGAGGCTCGCCCGCTGACCGGTGCCGAGATCGAGACCCGGATGATCGACACCCGGGTTGAGTGACTATTCCGCAGCCAGCGCCGGCCTCGGCCGCTCCACATAGCCCTCGCGGGTCTGCGGCGTGCGAATGCCGAGCAGATGGCCGGCGATCTGGGTGCGCAAGATCTGCGCCGTGCCGCCCCCGATCGTGAACATGCGCACATCGCGATACATGCGCTCAAGCGGCTCATCCGAGCCATAGCCGCGCGCGCCAAAGATCTGCAGCGCGTCGTTCACGACCTTGATGGCCGTCTCCGAGGCAAAGAGCTTTGCCCGTGCGGCCATGGCCGGGTCGGGAAAGGCGCTGCCCGATGGCCCGCGGGACCGAGCCGCCTCGTGCAACAGCAGCCGCGCTGCGGTCACCCCGGTGTCCATATCCGCCAGCATCCACTGGAGGCCCTGGAACTCGGCGATCGGCCGGCCGAATTGCTCACGGGCCAGCATGCGGTCCCGCGCCCGCTCGAGCGCCCCAACGGCGACGCCAAGCGCCACCGTGCCGGCCCCGACCCGCTGGCTGTTATAGGCGTTCATCAGCTGGGCGAAGCCCCGCGACAGCCCGCCCGGCGGGATCAGAGCCATCTCCGCCGGCACCTCGAGCCCCTCGAAGCGCAGCCGCGCCTCGGGCATGCCGCAGAGACCCATGGTGCGCTCATGCCCCTCGATCCGAAAGCCCTTGGGGAACTGGCCGGATGCGGGATCGGCCACGACCAGGAACCCGCCGATCCCGAGATCGCCGCCCGTCTCGTCCAAAACCCGCGCAAAGATCAGATGCAGGCGCGAGACGCCGCCGCCGGTGATCCAGTGCTTGGCCCCGTTGATCACGAAGCGATCGCCCTCCCGCCGCGCCGTGGTGCGCATCTGGGTGGCCGCACTGCCTGCCTCAGGTTCCGAGATGCAGATGGCCGGCTTGTCGCCCGCCAGCACCAGCTCGGCCGCCAGTGCTTTTTGCGCCTCAGAGCCATAGGCCATGACCGCGCTGACCGCGCCCATATTCGCCTCGACCACGACCCGGGCTGTCAGCGTGCAGGCCCGGGCGACCTCTTCGATCACACCGACAACGTCGAGAAAACTCGCGCCCTGGCCCCCATAGGTTCGCGGGATCGTCATGCCCATCACCCCGGCGGCGCGAAGCTCGGCGATGTTGTCGTGGCAATAGCGCCGCTGCTGGTCCCAGGTCGCAGCGCGGGGGGCGAAGACCTCGTCGGCAAGCCGCCGCGCGGTGGTCTGAAACGGGGGGATCTCACGAAATTGTGACATGGCTCGACGATACAGGAGCGCAAGTTTCGATCAATCGAATAAAACTTCGGATCATCTTCAGATAGATTGAACTTATGACGCCGCGGACGCTGAGAACCCTGGTGACCATAGCCGAGGTAGGCTCGTTCGCACGGGCAGCCGAGCGGCTAAATCTCACGCTCTCGGCCGTGTCGATGCAGATGAAGGCGCTCGAGGCGGATCTCGGCGCCGCGCTGTTCGACCGCTCGACACGGCCGCCACGGCTCACCCCGCTCGGCCGCCGGGCCGCCGCCGAGGCCGAGACCGTGCTGGCGGGCGAGCGGGCGATCCGCGATCTCTGCCGTCCCGAGGGCGGCCTGACCGGCGCCTACCGCATCGGCTTTATCCTAACCTCCAGCGTGCGGATGCTCCCGGGCTTTCTCGCTCGCGCCCGTGCGCGCTTCCCCGCCGCGCATTTCGTGCTTGAGACGGGATTGTCAGAGGCGCTGGCCCGCGCTGTGGCGGCCGGCGACATCGATGCCGCTGTGATCACCGGCACGGGCGAGGACGAGGCAGCAGGGGTGCTTCACCTGACGCCGCTGTCCGAGGAAGAATTGGTCTACGCCCTCCCGCCCCATGCGGAGGGCTGGGCGATCGAACGCTGCTTCGCAGAGCTTGCCTTCCTGCAGTTTGCCCCCGGTACGGGCATTGGCCGGCTGGTGGCAGGCCATGTCACAGCCGCAGGCCTCGCCGCCAAAGAGCGCGTGGTCTTCGACGGGATCGAAGCGATCCTCGAATGCGTGGCCATCGGGGTTGGTTTCACGGCTCTGCCCCGCCCGGATGTCGAGCGTTATGCCCGCAGCGGCATCACCGTACGGCCCATGCGCACGCCCCCCCTGGTGCGCAAGGTGGTGCTGGCCACTCAGATCGGCAGCCGCACCGATCGCGAACGCGCCCTGTTGGCCAGCCTGGCCGCTGGCTGAGCGCCATGCCATTGCAGCCCGCCGCAAAGCGCTGTAGAGCCGCCGGACAGGCACCCAGGCGCGGCTTAGGAGACCCATGCACACACTCGCCTTTCTGCTGCGCCGAAGCGTCCAGGCAGTGATCGTCATGCTGGTCATCAGCCTGATCGGCTTCTCGATCCAGGGCGAGTTGGGCGATCCGCTGCGCGAATTGGTGGGCCAGTCGGTCTCGGAGGCCGAGCGCGAGGCGCTGCGGGAGACCCTTGGGCTGAACGATCCGTTCTGGGAGCGCTATGCGCGGTTCCTCGAGCGCGCCGTCCAGGGAGATCTCGGCACCTCCTACTTCTTCAAACGCCCTGCGGTCGACGTGATCCTCGACAAAATGCCTGCAACGCTCGAGTTGGTGTTCGCGGCCTCGCTGATCATTCTGGCGGTGTCGGTGCCTGCGGGCATCTACTGCGCAACGCACCCCCGGTCGCTGGCCTCACGGCTGATCATGAGCGGCTCGGTCATCGGCATCTCGGTGCCGATCTTCCTGACGGCAATCTTCCTGATCTGGCTGTTCTCTGTCGAGCTTGGCTGGATGCCCGCGTTCGGACGCGGCGATGTGATCGATCTCGGCTGGTGGGACACGGGGCTGCTGACGCTCGACGGCTGGTCGCATCTGGTGCTGCCGGCGGCCTCGCTGGCCTCGATCATGCTGCCGCTGTTCATCCGGCTGATCCGGGCCGAGATGATGGAGCAGTTGGGCCAGGACTATGTGCGCTTTGCCCGCGCCAAGGGGCTCAGCCCGTCCCGTGTCCGCGGCCACGCCTTTGGCAACACGCTGTTGCCGGTTGTGACCGTCGGTGGCCTGCAGATCGGCACGCTGATCGCCTATACCATCCTAACCGAGACGGTGTTCCAGTGGCCGGGCATGGGCTTTCTGTTCCTCGAAGCGGTGAACCGTGTCGATACGCCTCTCATCATCGCCTACATCATCATTGTGGGGCTGATCTTTGTGGTGGTGAACACGGTGGTTGACCTGGTCTATACGCTGATCAATCCGATGGTCTCGTTGCCGGGAGGCCAGGCATGAGGCTGCTGCCCGATTGGATCCCGAACCAGGTGATCGCTGGGGCCGGTGGCGGGCTTGCGGCCCTGTTGGCCGCTTTTCTGGTGATTAATGTTGGTTTGCGGGTGGTTCCGGCGGGCCGGCGCTTTTTGGCCGAGGCGCGTGCTCAGGGGCGCATGTTCGCCAATCCGACGCGACGGTCGCAGGCTGCAGTCTTGTGGGTCTTTGCCCTTGCCTGGATCGCCGCCGGTGCCGCCGCCGTGGCCGGCTATGCGGTCTTGATCGACCGCCTTGTCCCCGTGCATTGGCCAGCCGGCCGGCTGCTGGCCGAACTCCGCCCATGATCGCGCGGGCCGAGCTTCGCCGCCGCTTCGTCCGGGACCCGAGCGCCCTGGTGGCCGGCACGATCCTGCTGGCGCTGGTGGCCATGGCCCTGGCTGCGCCACTGATCGCACCGCAAAACCCCTATGATCCGCTCCAACTGGACATCATGGACAGCGAGATGCCCCCCGCCTGGCTGCCCGGCGGCGAGGAGCGTTTCCTGCTCGGCACCGATGCCCAAGGACGTGGCGTGCTGTCAACGATCATGTATGGCACGGGCATCTCGTTGTTGATCGGCATCGGGGCGGTGGCGGTCCAGTGCGTGCTGGGTGTCAGCATCGGTCTGATTGCCGGCTATCGCGGTGGATGGGTCGACAGCCTGCTGATGCGGGTCGCGGACATTCAGCTCTCGCTGTCGACGCTGATGCTGGCCATCATCGCGCTTGCGGTCGTCTCGGCTACCTTCGGCGCCGAGACCTATGGCCAGATCGCGATCCCCATGCTGATCATCGTGATCGGGATCGCCGAGTGGCCGCGCTATGCCCGAACGGTGCGGGCCTCGGTCCTGGCCGAGCGCAAGAAAGACTACGTGGACGCCGCCCGCACCATCGGGCTCTCCTCGGGCACCATCATGCGGCGCCACATCCTGCCGAACACGATGACGCCGGTGCTGGTGATCTCGACGATCCAGGTGGCAGAGGCGATCATGACCGAGGCGGCGCTGTCCTTTCTGGGCCTCGGCATGCCGGTGGATCAGCCGTCGCTCGGCGCGCTGATCCGCTCAGGTTTTGAGTTCATCTTCTCGGGCGCCTGGTGGATCACGCTCTTCCCCGCGCTGGTGCTGATCGCGCTGATCCTGTCGATCAACCTATTGGGAGACTTCCTGCGCGACGCGCTCAATCCGCGGCTGAGGAGCCGGACATGAGCGCGTTGCTGGAGGTGCAAGGTCTCGAGGTCGGCTTTCCCGGACCACGGGGCAAACCGCGGCTGGCGCTGCGCGGCGTCGACCTCACGCTCGGGCGGGGCGAGCGGTTAGGGATCGTCGGCGAATCCGGTGCCGGGAAGTCCATGTTGGGCTTTGCCATCCTGAACCTCCTCCCCCCGCCCGGCCTGGTGGTCGGCGGCGCGATTCGGTTCGACGGGGCCAATCTGCTCCGGCTGCGCGGGCGGGCGATGCGCGCGATCCGAGGCAAGCGCATCTCGATGATCTTTCAGGATCCGATGGCAACCCTGAACCCGGTCATGACCGTGGGCGCCCAGATGGTCGAGACGCTGGCGGCCCATGAGCGAATCGGGGCGCGGGCGGCGCGCAAGCGTGCCATCGACATGCTGGCGGCCGTGCAGGTGCCCAATCCGGACAAACGCTTTGACGCCTATCCGCACCAGCTCTCGGGCGGGCTGCGCCAGCGGGCCGTCATCGCCATCGCGCTGTTGACCGAGCCCGAGATCGTCATCGCCGACGAGCCGACGACAGCGCTCGACGTGACGATTCAGGCCGAGATCATGGCGCTGCTGCTCCGGCTTTGCCGCGAGCGTCAGGTGGGGCTGATCCTGATCACCCACGATCTCGGCGTCGTCGCCGAGGTGACCGAGCGGCTGATGATCCTCTATGCCGGCCGCGTGGTCGAGGCCGGCCCGACGCGCGCGCTGATCGACCGGCCTCGGCATCCATATTCGGCGGGTCTGCTGGCGGCTTTGCCGGCGCGGGCGAACCCGGGCGAGGCGCTGCACCAGATCCCAGGCAGCATGCCGGGTGTCGGCGATCTGCCCGAAGGCTGCGCCTTCCGACCCAGATGCGAACGGGCCTATGCCCGCTGCTATATCGAGGTGCCGGATCTCGGGCCGGACGAGACCGATCCGGTCCGCAACCACGCCTGCTATCTCCCGCTGAAGGATGGCCCATGACGATCACGGTCGATCTCTCGCCGCCCGAGGCAGCCGCCCCCAAGATCGGCGGGCCTTTGGTCGAGGTCGCGGGGCTCACGCGGCGGTTCACCCTGCCCTCGCATTTCCTGGCGCGCAGCAAGCCGGTGCTGCACGCGCTGAACGGCGTCGATCTGACCATCAATCGCGGCGAGGCGTTCTGCGTTGTCGGCGAGAGCGGATGCGGCAAGACCACGCTCGGCCGGATCATCATGGGCTTGCTGACGCCCTCTGGCGGCAAGATCAGCTTTGACGGCACCCAGATCAACAAACTGTCTGAGAGCAAGCGCAAACCCTTTCGCGCGCGCATGCAGATGGTGTTCCAGAACCCCTATGCCTCGCTGAACCCGCGGCGAACGGTGATCGAGACGCTGGCCGAGCCGGTGCGCGCGCTCTGCCCGGAGATGACGGCCGAGCAGCGCCGCAACCGCGTGCAAACGGTGATGGCTGCGACCGGCTGCGATCCCGCTTGGCTGCCGCGCCTGCCCCATGAGTTCTCGGGCGGCCAGCGCCAGCGCATCGCGATCGCCCGGGCCTTGGTGACCGAGCCGGATTTCGTCGTGGCGGACGAGCCGGTCTCGGCGCTCGATGTCTCGATCCAGGCGCAGATCCTGAACCTGATGACCGAGCTCCGCCGGGTCCGGGGATTGACCTATCTGTTCATCACCCATGATCTCGGCGTCGTGCGCCATTTCGGCGACCGGGTGGCGGTGATGTATCTTGGCCAGGTGATGGAGCTTGCGCCCGTCGCCGAGATCTTTGCCAGGCCGCGCCACCCCTACACGCAGCTCCTGCTCGACTCGATCCCGCAAATCAGCGGCGGCACATTCGACAAGCCGCGGCCACCGAGCGAGCCGCCGAACCCGCTTCGAAAGCCCACCGGCTGCCCCTTTGCCCCCCGATGCAGCCATGCGACCCCCCAATGCCGGGCCGAGCGACCACAGCTGTTGCCCGCCGGTGACGCCCATGTCGCCTGCCATGCGGTCGAGGGCGGGCGCATCGACTGACACCTCTGAAACATCCGCCGACGCATGGGCGAAACATCCCTGCGCCAGACTTGGCCGCAGAGATTTTGTATGCGCATTGGTGGAGAGAGATCATGGCAGCGCTCGCAGAAGGATCGACCGGGAGCTCGGTCAAAAAACTCCAGGGCAACCTGAACAAGGTTTTGGCCTCGGGACCCAAGCTGAAGGTCAGCGGCACCTTTGAGGCCGCGACCAAAATCGCCGTGCAGCGGTTCCAGAAAAAGGCCGGGCTGGCCGGCAGCGGCGTGGCCGACAGCGGCACGATGAAGGCGCTGAAGACCCATATCGAGGGGCTGGAATGGTCGCATGGAGATCCGGCGAGCGACAAAGTCTCGATCTCGTCAGCGGTGTCACAGCTGAAAAAGACCGTGGCGACCGTGAACGAGAAGGTGGCCAAGGCCGAGGCAACCTGCCGCTCGGTCGCGGATGTGCTGAAGACCAAGGGGACCAGCCTGGCGACCAAGGCAAATGACGGCCTCACCCACTATGCCGACCAAATGAAGGTTTTGGACGATCTGGTCAAACAGAGGAAGGCGTTTGACGTCGCCAAGAAGTCCCACGATCTCGCCCGGCAAAAGGAGATCCTGGCCCGTGCCAAGGAGCTTGCGGAGAAATCCGACGACCTGAGCGCCAAGGCATATGGCAAGATCGAGCAGGCGGGCACCCTGCGCGCCGAGTGCGAGACCGCCGTGGAGGGGCTGGCCAAGGTCGATGTCTCGCGTGGCTAGCCGCCCTCACATGTTCGGATAGTTCGGACCATCGCCGCCCTGCGGCGTGGTCCAGACGATGTTCTGGGTCGGGTCCTTGATATCGCAGGTCTTGCAGTGGACACAGTTCTGGAAGTTGATCTGGAACCGCGGGCCACTGTCTTCGTGCACGAACTCATAGACCCCGGCCGGGCAATAGCGCTCGGACGGGCCGCCGTAGACCGGCCAGTTCACCTCGACGGGAACATTGGCCTCCTTCAGCGTCAGATGCGCCGGTTGGCTGTCCTCGTGGTTTGTGAAGCTGAACGCGATGTTGGTCGAGCGGTCGAAGCTGATCACCCCGTCAGGCTTGGGGTACTCGATCGACTTGTACTCGGCCGCCTTGCCGAGCGCCGCGTGGTCCGGCTTGCCGTGGCGCAGCGTGCCGATCAGCGTGCCGCCCGTGAAGCCGAACCCGTTGCAGATAGAGGCGAACCACATATCGAGCCCGCCCACCATCAGCGAGGTGGTCAGCCCGTATTGCGACCAGAGCGGTTTCACATTGCGCACCGGGCGGAGATCGCGGGCAATCGGACCGCTCTCGACGGCGGTCTGATAGGTCGTCAACTCGTCCTGGCGGCGATCCTCTTGAATGGCCTCCCACGCCGCCTCGGCCGCCAGACGGCCCGAATGCATGGCGTTGTGGTTGCCCTTGATGCGCGGCACGTTGACCATGCCGGCCGAGCAGCCGAGCAATACACCGCCCGGGAAGGTGAGCTTGGGCATGGACTGCCAGCCGCCCTCCGAGATCGCCCGCGCACCGTACGAGACCCGCTTGCCTCCCTCGAGCACCTCCGCAACCTCGGGATGATGCTTCCAGCGCTGAAACTCCATGTAGGGATAGAGGTGCGGGTTCTCATAGTTCAGGTGCACCACGAAGCCGACATACACTTGATTGTTCTCGAGGTGGTACATGAACGAGCCGCCGCCCGCATTCGAGCCGAGCGGCCAGCCCATGGTGTGCGTCACTTGGCCGGGGCGGTGATGCTCGGGCTTGACCTCCCACAGCTCCTTCATGCCGAGGCCGTACTTTTGCGGCTCGCGGCCCTTGTCGAGGGCAAAGGTCGCAATGGCTTGCTTTGAGAGCGACCCGCGCACGCCCTCGGCGAGAAAGACGTAGCGGCCGCGGAGTTCCATGCCGGGCTCATAGCTCGGACCCGGCTGGCCGTCCTTGGCCTTGCCCATCTCGCCGGCAACCACGCCGACCACATGGCCCTCATCGTCATGGACAAGCTCGGAGCACGCCATGCCGGGGAAAATCTCGACGCCCAGCGCCTCGGCTTGTTCGGCCATCCAACGGCAAACATTGCCCATCGAGACGATATAGGCGCCGTGGTTCGACATAAACGGCGGCATCAGCGAGGTCGGGATGCGCAGCTGCCCCGCCTCGCCCAACACCAAGAAGCGGTCGTCGGTGACTGGCGTGTGTATGGGCGCGCCCTGGTCCTTCCAATCTGGCAGCAGGCGGTCGAGCCCCGATGTGTCGAGCACAGCGCCAGAGAGGATGTGCGCGCCGACCTCAGAGCCCTTCTCGAGCACCACCACAGAGATGTCGTCGCCTCCGAGTTGCTTTAGGCGAATCGCTGCCGAGAGCCCGGCCGGCCCCGCCCCAACGATCACCACATCCACATCCATGGCTTCGCGTTCGATCTCGGTCATCCGCGTTGCTCCTCATCCGCGCGTCTCAATCCCGCCTGGACTATCGGTCTCAAAACCGCCGCGTCAATGTCACTGCGACCTTTTCGGCGTTGCTGCTCCGGCCCTTCACCCCCCTTTCCCAAGGGCAATCGGGTGTGCATTCTGCGAGCCCGGCTGCAAGGGGAAGGAGCACGCCATGCATGAGATGATCGGATGGACGGCGCGAGAGCTGCTGGCCAACCTCACGGCTGGTGCGGTCAGCCATGGCGAGATGCTCGATGCGCTGGAGGCGCGGGTTGGCGAGGTCGACGGGCCGATCAATGCCTTGCCCACCCTCTGTTTCGACCGGGCGCGCGCCCATGCCGATCGGCTGACGGCTCGGCCCGCGGAGGCGCGGGGCACCCTCGGCGGCCTGCCGGTGCCCATCAAGGATCTCGTCGCGGTGGCGGGCGTGCGCTCGACCAACGGCTCGCCGATCTACGCGGATCTGGTGCCCGAGAAATCGGACTACATCGCCGAGCGCGTCGAGGCCGAGGGCGGCCTGATCTACGCCAAATCCAACACGCCGGAGTTCGGGGCCGGCGCCAGCACCTTCAACCCGGTGTTCGGGCGCACGGCGAACCCGTGGAACCTCTCCCGCTCGGTGGCCGGCTCGTCCGGAGGTGCGGCGGCCGCCCTGGCATCGGGGCAGGCCTGGCTCGCCCATGGCTCGGATATGGGTGGCTCGCTCCGCAATCCCGCGAGCTTCTGCGGGGTGGTGGGCTTGCGCCCGTCTCCGGGGCGCGTGCCCAAGGGCCCGTCCGGCAACCCTTTCGCCGTCCTGTCAGTCGAAGGACCGATGGCCCGCAATGTGGGCGATCTCGGCCTGCTGCTCGACGCCATGGCCGGGGCCGATCCTCGCCTGCCGCTCTCGCAGGCCGGCCCACACGGATACCGCGCCGCGGCTGAGGCGCCGGTGCTGCCTCAGCGCGTCGCGTTCTCGCGGGATCTCGGCATCACCCCCGTCGATCCCGAGGTCGCGGAGATCTGCGAGGCGGCCGCCCGGTCGCTCGAGGCGCATGGCGTGACCGTCGAGGAGGCCCACCCCGACTTCAGTGAAGCGCACAGCGCCTTCCAGACCCTGCGCGCCATCGATTTTGCCGCCGGCCATGCCGAGCACTATGCCCACCAGCGCGACCAGCTGAAACCGGACGTGATCTGGAACATCGAGCGGGGTTTGGCGCTCACGGGCGGCGAGGTGGCCGCGGCCCATCTCGCGCGCGGGCGCATGGTCGAGGCGATGGTGGCCTTCCTCGAGCGCTTCGATCTCCTGCTCTGCCCCACGACCATCGTGCCGCCCTTTGCCGTCGATGCCCGCACTTGCGAGGCATGTGATGGCCAGCGGTTCGAGACCTACATTGACTGGTTGGCCATCGTCTACGCGATCACGCTGACCTCGGCGCCGGCGCTGTCGATCCCCTGCGGCTTCACCCAGGGTGGCCTTCCGGTTGGCCTGCAGATCGTCGGGCGCCTGCGCGGCGAGGCACCGCTGCTCGCCCATGCGGCGGCAATCGAAGCGATGTTGGGCCTGCCGCTTGTCCCCATCGACCCACGGCCAAGGACATGACCGAGGCTCCGGATCGCGCAGCATTGCTGGCGACCCTGGCCTTCCAGGTCTCGTTGGGGGCGGATGAGGCCATCGGAGAGACGCCGATTGACCGCTTCGCCACCCTCAACGAGGCCCGACCAAGCGCACCCACCCTGCGGACCGAGACCGCCGACGCCCGCACACCGGCCGCTGCGCCGCGCGGGCGCCACCGCACCGCTGCCGAGCCGCCTGACGCGCGGCCCTCGCCGCCGTCCGCACCGGACGCGGCAGACCTTGCTACCGCGGCCACAAACCTGACCGATCTCGCAGACAGCATGGCCGTTTGGACCGGCTCCGATCTCCGCCTTGGCGCCCGCAACCTCGTCTTCGCCGACGGCCATCCCGGCGCCCGCGTGATGATCATCGGCGAGGCCCCCGGTGCCGAGGAGGACCGGACGGGCAAGCCCTTTGTCGGGCGCGCCGGACAGCTGCTCGACCGTATGCTCGCGTCCATCGGCCTATCGCGCCGCGCCGAGGCCCCGGAGCACGCCGCCTACATCACCAACATCCTGCCCTGGCGCCCGCCGGGCAACCGGACACCCTCCGAGGCCGAGGCCCGCGCCTTTCTCCCCTTTGTCGAGCGCCATATCGCGCTCGCAGCACCCGAGGTGATCTTCTCGCTTGGCAACACGCCGACCAAGGCCCTGATGGCCACGGGAACGGGCATCAAGCGCATGCGCGGGACCTGGGCGGTGCACGCGCCATCCGGCCTGCCGGTCCTGCCGAGCTTCCACCCCGCCTATCTGTTGCGCCAGCCGGCGGACAAAGCGCTCGCCTGGCGCGATCTGTTGGCCCTCCGGGCGCGGCTCGATGGCCACGGCCCCGCTCCGTGACCCGCATTCTGGCCTTTTCGGATCTGCACCTATCGCAAGCGGCGGCGGCCGAGATCCGTGCAGCCGCCGCCGAGGCTGATCTCGTGATCGGTGCGGGCGATTTCTGCGTCGGGCGTCACGGGCTTGCCGAGGCGATGGACCTGCTTTGGCCGATCGAGGACAAGGCTGTCTATGTGCCAGGCAATGCCGAGAGCGCCGACGAACTGTCTGCCGCGACCACCGCCACCGTCCTGCATGGCGAGGCGGTCACGTGCGCCGGGCTCAGGCTCTTTGGCCTCGGCTATGCGGTGCCCGTCACCCCCTTTGGCGCCTGGTCCTGCGATCTTGAGGAAACCGCCGCCCAGGCCTTGCCCGCGCCGATGGCGAATGCCGATATCCAAAACTCCCACTCTCCGCCCAAGGGCGTGGCCGATCGCACCGGGTCTGGGCAATCGGTCGGCTCGACCGCGGTCCGGGAGGCCATCGAGCGGGATCAGCCGCGCCTCTGCCTCTGCGGCCATGTCCACGAGAGCTGGGGACGATCCGGGCTGATCGGGCAGACACAGGTGCACAATCTGGATCCTAGGCCCAGCTGGCATAACCTGTGAGCACAGGCCGGCGCCAAGACCGGCCTGCGTCGGATCTTCGGGCTCAAGCAGGCAGCTTCTGGTACCGCTTGTTCACGGACTGCATGCCCGTGATGCATTCAGCCCACCGCGTCATCAGCTCGTTGTACTCGTCATACGCCGCCTTGGCATCTGCGAGGATCCGCTTTGCGGCCTTCGGGTCCGACCCTTCGACCTTTCTGAACTTCTGGCGCAGTTGGACGAGGTACTTCACCGCATCGCGCAGCCGCTCGCCGACCTGATTGTGGACCGAGCGGTGGTAGTGATACTCGTCGAACAGATCCCGCTCAGCCTTGCTGGTGCCGCGGGACAGTTCGTCATAGAGCCGGTCATAGCCGCGTGTGTTGCGCAACTCGTCCTGCACATTGCGCACCAGGCGGTCGGGCTCTTCGATGGTCCACTTGATCGGCGCGGTCTTGGACCCACCGCCGGAGCTGCCAACCGCGCTGCCACCCCCGCTGCCACCGCCAAGCGCAGCCATGGTCGCCTTGCCGGCGATGCCATCGGCCTTCAGGCCCGACTTTTTCTGAAAGGCTTTGACCGCCTCGGCGGTCTTCTTGCCAAAGGCGCCATCCGCCACTAGCTTCGGTTTCGCACCCGCCTTATTCAGAGCATTCTGCAGCGCGGTCACGGCACTGCCCTTCGAGCCAACTTTCAGATTTGCCATCGTCATTCTCCAATGCCATTCGGTTTCGTGGGCCAGAGGCGCGCGCTTGCCCGCCTTGGCACCGGGGATGGAGCGACCAACCCTGCCCCTCCCGACCCCCAGCGAAATGGAGGGCGGCCGTTTCAACTCGATGTCGCGGAGCGGTTTCAATTGTACCGGCCATCTCGGTCCGTCAGCGCTTGCGCTCAGCGCCGTCGATCCTCATTGATTGGGGCCACCTGAGGCAACGAAGGAGGCCCCATGTCCCAGATCGATGAAAGCCGCGCCTTCCTGCCGATCGGCATTGCCGTGCTGACGGTCTCGGACACCCGCTCCGCCCAAGATGACCGCTCGGGCGATCTGTTGGCCGGGCGCATCGAGGCCGCCGGGCACCGTTTGGCCGCCAGGACCATCGTGCGCGACGATCGCGCGGATATCGCCGCACAGCTGCACGCCTGGATCGCCGAGCCGGATGTCGATGCCATCGTCTCGACGGGCGGCACGGGGCTGACCGGCCGGGACGTGACGGTCGAGGCCCACCGCGATGTCTATGAGAAGGAGATCGACGCGTTCGGCGTGCTGTTCACGCAGGTCTCGGTGGCCAAGATCGGCACCTCGGCGATCCAGAGCCGGGCCTGCGGCGGCGTGGCGGGCGGGACTTACATGTTTGCCCTTCCTGGCTCGCCCTCGGCCTGCCGCGATGCCTGGGACGAGATCCTGGTGTTTCAGCTCGATTATCGCCACCGACCCTGCAACTTTGTCGAGATCATGCCGCGCCTGGAAGAGCACCTAAAGCGAAAGTAGAGCGCTCTCGAACGTCCCATTAACTTGGGTCGTGCATTCTCCTGCCCGTGAAGTTCGGGGAGCTTGATCATGCTGAACTGGGGCCGAAAAAAGCCGACAAGGGAACCGCCCGTGCTGGATCACGGGTTTCTCAAGCGGTTGACGGACCATCTGGGTGCGAAATTGGTCCGCGAACTGCTGGCGGATGGGTTGATCGAGATCACTGATAGGCTCGAGCGGCTGGCCGAGCAGGCCGGATCGGATAAGCGGCGCCCAGCCCTCCAGACATCCCACGACATCGCAGGGCTAGCCGGGCATATCGGCCTGAGCGCCCTGTCACGGTCGGCCGTGGAGCTGAATCGGGCGGCACGGAACGACCCTCTTGCGCCCATTGCAGAGCTCGCGCGCCCTGTGCTCGAGGCTGGCCCGCCGGCTGTCGAGGCCCTGCGCCTGCGCATCGAGGAAGACAAGCCGGCCGAGAATCCCGATCCCGCGTGACCGCGCATGTCGCCGCTCTCTTCACGCATTTTTTAGTGGTGCGGTCTCACTGTCCGCGTGGAACCGGTCACGCGCCGGCGGCACGCAACAATAGGAGACTTTCCGAATGGCAGATCAGATGAGCGACGGTGCCCTGCGCGAGGGGCTGGAGAACGCAATTGCCGAGGGACACATCGTTCCCTGGTTCCAGCCGGTCATGGACCCGGGCGGCGTCAACATGCTCTCGGCCGAGGCGCTGCCGCGTTGGGAAGACCCGGTCAAAGGCGTGATCCCTGCGGGCATCTTCATCAGCACGGCGATCAAGCACGGCCTGCTAGAGAAGATCAGCAAGATCCTTCTAGACAGCTCTTGCGCGAACTTCGCCGACTGGCGCGAGCGCGGCATCGCCCCGACCTGCGTCAGCGTCAACTTCACGGGCGCCGAGCTGCGCTCTAAAACTTCGGTCGACCAGATCCGCTGGGCGCTCGAAAAATATGAGATGAAGCCCGAGCAGCTCGCCATCGAGATCCCGGAAAAAGTCCTCCATGAAGAGGGGTGGGAGCAGAGCCTCGAGACCGCCAAGCAGATGCGCGCCAACGGCACGCCGTTCTGGCTGGACGATTTCGGCGCAGACAAATGCGACCCGAAGAACATCGCCAAGCTCGATTTCGCCTGGACCAAGGTCGACCGCGGCATCGTCGGCAGCCTCGATGACAATCCCGACATGGTCGAGCGCCTCGGCCAGCTGGTCGAGCAAGCGCAGGGCGAGGGTCTGAAGATCATCGCAAAAGGCGTCGAGACCCGGACGCAGATCGACATCTTGGTCGAGAAGGGGTGTGACGGGCAGCAGGGCTTTGCCATTGCACGCCCCATGGCACCCGATGCGTTTGCCGAATGGCTGGATCTGAACACCTGGACCGGCGACTTTGCACAATCGGCTTAATTCTGAGTAATTTTGCCGAAATATATGGGGTGGGCCACACGGTCCGCCCCTTTTTTACGCAGCGCGAGGCTGTTTTCTTTAGCGGCCAATTAACCGGCATCGCCCTAGGGTCCGCTACCAGCGACAATGACGCGCGAACCATGTCCGCGGGCCCGGCCTGCAAGCCTCCCCGACCAGCGAGATCGGAAATGCCATGACAACACCGCCGCTCCCGGTCCAAACCTTCATGCAGGAAGCCAATGAGGTGCTCGAGTCCCTCGAGACCCGTTTGCTCGAGCTGGAGGGCGACCCTACCAACAGCGAAATCATCGACGCCGTCTTCCGGAACCTTCACACGCTGAAGGGGTCGGGGGAAATGTTCGGGTTTACCGCCCTGGCCCGGTTCACGCACTCGTTCGAGAATGCGTATGACGCCGTGCGCTCGGGCAAGGCCCAGGTCAGCCAGGCGCTGATCGATGTGTCTCTGCGGTCCCGCGACCACATTCAGCGCCTGATCGACATCGGCACGGACGAGGCCGAGAACGCCCGCCTGGCCGAAGCGCCGGAAGGCCTGGCGTTGTTGAAGGAGATCGATGCGATCCTTGGCAAGGCCAGCGATGCGCCGGCCGAGGCGAGCCACCCTGTGGAGGGCGAGGACGAGACCGAGCAAGGTCCGCAGCGGTTCCGCGCGACCTTCACGCCGGATGTGGATTCCTTGCGCACCGGCATGCGCCCCGATCTGCTGGTCGAGGAACTGGCAGATCTGGGCACGGCAACGGTTGAGTGCTTTGCCGATGCGGTGCCGCCGCTGGAAGAGATCGACCCGGCCGGATGCTATCTGCGCTGGGAGATTGCGATCGAGACCGATGCCGGGCGCACTGCGATCGAAGACATCTTCCTGTTCGCAGACGAAGACGCGCTGAAGCTCGAGGAGGCCGGATCGGCGCTTGATGCCGTCGAGGCACCGGCGACGTCGATTGAGGCCAAGAGCATCGGTGGCGCGGCAAGCCCTGCCCCAGCCGCTCCGGCCGCGGCGCCGGCGCAAAAGGGCAATGATGGCGGCGAGCGCGCCACTGCTGCACGCCGCAGCGACTCGGTGCGCGTGCAGTCTCACAGGCTCGACGCCCTGATGGACCAGCTCGGTGAACTGGTGATCGCGCAGGCCCGCCTCAACCGGATCGCGCAGGAGCTGGCCGATCCCAACCTCGTCGGCACCGCCGAGGAGATCGAGCGCCTGATCACCGGCCTACGGGATGCGACCCTCTCGATCCGTATGCTGCCGATCGGCACGGTGTTCGGCAAGTTCCGGCGTGTTGTGCGAGACCTGTCTTCGGAGCTCGGCAAGGACGTGACACTGGTCACCGAGGGCGAGGACACGGAGCTCGACAAGAACGTCATCGACAGCTTGTCCGAGCCGCTGGTCCACATCATCCGCAACTCGGTCGACCACGGTGTCGAGCCGCTCGAGGCCCGCAAAGCGGCCGGCAAACCCGATCTGGCCACAGTCAAGATGGGCGCCTTCCAGTCGGGCGGCGAGGTGCTGGTCACCGTCTCGGACGACGGCGGCGGGCTCAAGACCGACAGGATCCGCGCCCGCGCCATTGAGCGAGGCCTGATCCCGGAGGACAACGACCTCACGGACAAGCAGATCAACCAGCTGATCTTCGCGCCGGGCTTCTCGACCGCCGAGACCTTGTCGAGCGTGTCGGGCCGCGGCGTCGGCATGGACGCGGTGCGCACGGTAATCACCGATCTTGGCGGCTCGGTCGAGGTCGAGTCGACCAAGGGGGTCGGCACCGACATCACCCTCCGCCTGCCGTTGACCTTGGCCATCATCGAGGGCCTGCTCGTCCGCGTCGCCTCGGCACCCTATGTGCTGCCGCTGGCGAGCGTCGAGGAATGCGTCGAGCTCACCGCCGAGCAGACCCGGCGCGAGAGCGGTCGCAGCATCCTGACCATCCGCGACGAGCTGGTGCCCTTCCTCGACCTGAAGATGCTGTTCGGCTTTGCCACCGATGGCGAGGCGACCCGGCGGATCGTCATCGTCCGGGCCGAGGGCCGGCGCGTCGGCTTGGTGGTCGACGACATTATCGGCCAGCACCAGACGGTGATCAAATCGCTCAGCCCCTACCACCGCGATATCGACGGATTGGCAGGCGGCACGATCCTGGGCGACGGCTCGGTCGCCCTGATCCTCGATCCGGTCGCTCTGGTGAAGAGCACCGGCACCCTCAGCGCGGAGGCCGCGTGATGACCACGGACAGCAACAAGACCAATCTGCCCAGCCAGGGGCGCATGACCATCCTCACCTTCCGGCTTATGGGCGAGATCTTTGCCCTGGCCGTCGAGCGGGTGCACGAGATCATCGATCCGCTGCCCGTCACGCTGGTGCCGCGGACCGATCCCTTCGTGCCCGGCCTGGTGAATGTGCGCGGCTCGGTCGTGCCGGTGGCGGACCTGCGTCAGCGCCTCGAGATGCCGCCCGCCGAGGCGACCGAGCACAGCCGCATGGTGGTGCTCGACGTACTGATCGAAGACACCGCGACCAAGGTCGCCATTGTGGCCGACAGCGTCGATCAGGTGTCCGAGGTCGAAGGCAGCCAGATCGAGCCCGTGCCCGAAATCGGCATGCGCTTTGCGCCGCGCTTCCTGGCAGGCGTCGCAAAGCGTGATGGCGATCTGATCATCCTGTTGCGGGTCGAGACCGTTTTCGAACCTCCGCAAGTGCGCAACAGCCGCGCAGCGTGACAAAGGACAGAGCCAATGAAACTCTCGATAAGATCCAAAATCGCCTTCGGGTTCGGCATGCTCATGGTCCTTGTCATGGCGATTGCCGCTTTCTCGGCGGTGGCCCTCAACAGTTCCGACAAGAAGATCGACCGGATCGCCGACGGTTCGGTGAAGGATCTGTTGTCGGTCGGTTCGGTCCAGGCCCGGCTGCTCGAAATCTCGGCCTTGCAGCGCCAGATGCTGCTCACCTCGAACGGCGATGAACGCCAGAGCGTGATGGACCAGATCAAGGCCGTCTCCGAAGCACTCGGAGCCGCCCTCAAGAGCTTGCGGGAGCATTCCCAACCGCAGTTCAAGGCCAGGATCGCCAACTTCGAGCGCGATGTTCAGGCCTATCTGGACACCAACGACAATGTGATGTTCCTCGCCGAGAGCAACACCGACGAGCGGGCCCGCCAGATGATGTTCTCCTCCGGCCGCGAATCGATGGCGGGCTTCGACAAGAGCCTGACCGCCGTGGCCGAGACTAGCGTCGCGGTCTTCGGCTTTGGCGGCGGGTTCGACGAAGAGACCTTCGAGACCGGGAAATGGGCCAACAAAGCCCATGCCCGTGTCAAGGCCGCCATGGCCGCGGTCAGCGACGAAGACAAGGCGATGTTCGAGGAGTTGTTCCACGACCATATCGCCAAGGCCGAACAGAGCCTGCAAGGCCTCGCCGAAACGATCGGCGACAGCGCCGCGCGCCAGGCTTTGGCCACCGCGCAGTCTAGCTTTGCCACATTCCGCCAGGCGCACGAGCAGATCCTCGAGGTCACGCTCGTGAACAATGACAGCCACGCCTTCAATCTGGCCTCGGGTCAAGGCGCTACGCTGCTCACCGCCAGCCTCGAGGCCTTGACCGTGCTCAAGTCGGCTTTGCAGGACCAGGCAACCGCCGAGCGAAACGAAAGCCATGACGCCACGAACACCTCGCTGATGGTGCTGGTGGGAGCCTCGATCTTCGCCCTTGTTGCCGGGATCACCGTGGCGCTTGCCATCGCAGGTGGCGTGGCGCGCGGGCTGAACTCGGTCCTCGATGCCTCCAAGGCCGTGGCCGCCGGCAACCTCGACGTCTACATCGACCAGTCGGGCAAAGACGAGATTGCCCAGCTGCGTCGCTCGTTCTCCGAGATGATCGCCAATTTGCGCTCCAAGGAAAACGTCGCCCAAATGATCGCAGAGGGCGATCTGACGGTGCACTATGCTGCCACCAGCGAGCAGGACCGCTTGGGCGTTGCGCTGCAGAAGATGCTGAGCAAGCTGCGGGACGTGCTGCACAAAGCGGCTGAGAGCGCCGGCGGCGTGGCCGAGAGTTCCTCGGAGCTGAACGGAGCCGCCGAGGGCATCAGCTCGGGTGCCGAGCGCCAGGCCTCGGCGGCCCAGGAAGCCTCGGCCGCGGTCGAGGAGATGACCGGCAACATCCGTCACAGCGCCGACAATGCCTCACAGACCGAAAAGATCGCGACCCAATCGGCGGTCGAAGCCAAACAGTCGGGCGAGGCCGTCGGCAACGCCGTCAACGCCATGCGCACGATCGCCGAGAAAATCACGATCATCCAGGAGATCGCGCGCCAGACCGACCTGCTGGCCCTGAACGCCGCGGTCGAGGCCGCCCGCGCCGGCGAGCACGGCAAAGGCTTTGCGGTGGTCGCCTCGGAGGTGCGCAAGCTCGCCGAGCGCAGCCAAACCGCCGCATCGGAGATCAGCCAACTGTCCTCCGAGACCGTTTCGGTCTCGACCGAGGCCGGCAAGATGCTCGACTCGCTGGTGCCCAACATTCAACGCACCGCAGATTTGGTGCAGGAGATCTCGGCCGCCATGCGCGAACAAAACGTGGGCGCCGACCAGATCAACCAGGCGATCCGCGATCTGGACCGCATCATTCAGCAGAACGCCTCGACCGCCCGCCAGGCAGCGGCCACCTCGCAGACGCTCGCCGGCCGCGCCGACGTGCTGAACGGGGTGATTGGTTACTTCCAGGTGCCGAAGGTTCCGGCTGCCGCCAAAGCCGCCGCCGCCGCGGCGTCGAAACCGCTAGCCGCCGCACCGGCCAACAGGCCGAAACCGACCGCCAGCGCTGCGTCCAAGCCTTTGCCCGCCAAGGCACAGGCAAAGGCGGCTGTTCCGGCCAAAGCCGCTCCAACGCCCGCTGCGGCAGGCGGGGACCCGGATCTCGAGGGTTTCGACCTCGATCTCGAGGCCGAGGACATCTCCGACGACGCGTTCCAATCGTATCAGGGGTGAGAGGAAACGCCCATGCTCCTAGACCAACCAACACCTGAGGCTTTGGGGGCTCCACCCCCGCGGGACCTCAGTTTCAGCGGTACCTATGTCACCTTTGTTCTGTCCGACCAGACCTTCGGCGTCGAAGTGACCCATGTGCGCGAGATCCTCGATCAGCAACGGGTGAACCGTTTGCCGAACGCCTCGCATGATTGCACCGGCGTGATCGACACGCGCGGGGAGAGCATCCCTCTGATCGATCTCGCCTCGCGGTTGGGCATGCCGCCCTCCGATCCTGGTCCCGACACGCGGGTGATCGTGTTCGAGATCGAGATCGACGGCTTGGCTCGCCCGCTCGGCGTGCTCGCCGACCGCGTGCTGAACGTGACCATAATCTCGAGCGCGGACATCGAGCCCGCGCCCCGTGCGGCGGTGACGGGTGGCACCTCCGAGGGTTTGCGCGGCCTCACACGCCTCGACGGTGCGCTCGTCGTGATGCTCGACATCGCCGAGGTCTTTGGCGACCGATCGTTGCCGGGGTTCTGACATGGGCATGGGATTCGGGGGGGCGGCCCTTACCGCCGAGAACAGCAATCCCATCGCTCCGGCCGACATTCACTTCTTCGCCACGATCGCGGCGGAAGAAGGCGGCCTGTCGATCTCAAAGGACAAGGTGGATTTCCTGTCGGCCCGGCTCTCCAGCCAGGTCACGCGACTGGGGCTGGCGAACTTTTCCGAGTACGCCGCCCATCTGCGGGGGCCCGGCAGCCAAGAGGACCGCCGTGCCTTCATCGAGGCGCTGACGACCCACACGACCAGCTTCTTCCGGGAGCGGCCGCAATATGACTGGCTCGAGGCTCAGGGCTTGCCGGCCTTGCTCGAAGAGGGCGCCGGCACCCGTCGGCAACTCGAGGTCTGGAGCGCGGCTTGCTCGAGCGGGCCCGAGCTCTACTCGGCCCTAATGCTGGTCGGCAGCCTAAGGCCGGAAGGCCAGCCGCCCCTGATGTCGCGTGGCACGGGCACGGATCTCAGCACCGCCATCCTCAAGCGGGGCCGGTTGGCGGTCTATGCGCGCGAGGAGATCGAGGGCATTCCGCTCGAGATGCGCCGGCGCTTTTTGCTGAGCGCTCGAAACGGGGCCGATCGGTTCCGCATCGGGCCCGACATCCGCAAGCGAGCGCGCTGGCAACAGGCGAATCTGACCAAGGCGTCGAGCCTGAACGGCGTGAATGCGGATATCGCCTTCCTGCGCAATGTCCTCATCTACTTCGACACCAAAACGCGGGACACGGTGCTGACCAATGTGATCAGCCGCATCTCGCCCGGTGGCTACCTGCTGACCGGACACTCCGAGACCATTGATGCCCGGAAATTCGGGCTGGTCGCGATCCGACCCTCCATCTACCACAAGGAGCGCTGAATGACGGCCGGAAGAAAAATCCGAGTACTGATCGTCGACGACAGTGCCGTGGTGCGCCAAACCCTGGCGCACCTCATCAACGCCGCGCCGGACATGGAGGTCATGGGGACCGCCGCGGATCCGTTCCATGCCGCGCAGAAGCTGCGGACCGAGGCGCCGGATGTTATCACGCTGGATGTGGAGATGCCGCGCATGGACGGCATTACCTTCCTGCGCAAGCTGATGTCTCAACGCCCGGTGCCGGTGATCGTCTGCTCGTCGCTGGTCGGCGAGGGGACGCGGACCATGCTCGACGCGCTCGAAGCCGGCGCGGTCGAGATCATTCAGAAACCGTCGGTCGCGACCAAGGAGTTCCTAGAGGAGTCCGCGATCCGTATCCAGGACGCGGTGCGCGCGGCGGCGCGGGCGCGCTTGTCAAAGCGCGCGCCCGTCTCGCCTCAGCCTAAGCTCTCGGCCGATGCGATGCTGGCGAAGCGCAAAGCGCCAGGCGCCATGGCCAAGACCACACAGACGATTGTGGCCATCGGGGCCTCGACCGGAGGCACCGAGGCGCTTCGGCAGGTGCTCGAGGCGTTGCCGCCCTTCGCCCCGCCGATCCTCATCGTCCAACACATGCCTTCGGGGTTCACCAAAGCCTTTGCGGACCGCCTGAACCAGACCACGCAGATCACCGTGCGCGAGGCCCGGGATCGCGACAGCGTCATCCGCGGACAGGCGCTGATTGCGCCCGGCAACCAGCACATGATGCTGCAACGCTCGGGCGCGAACTACTATGTCGCGATCAAGGACGGCCCGCTGGTGACGCGGCACAGACCCTCGGTCGACGTGCTGTTCCGCTCAACGGCGCAGAGCGCCGGGGCCAACGCGGTCGGCATCATCATGACCGGCATGGGCAGCGACGGCGCGGCCGGCATGAAGGAGATGCGCGAATCTGGGGCCCACACCATCGGGCAAAACGAGGCGACCTGTATCGTCTATGGCATGCCCAAGGAGGCAATGAAGGCTGGGGCTGTCGCGGAAGAGGTAGATCTGAACAAGATCGCCGGTCTGATCGTGCGCCATGGCGCCGAGACCGTCTGACATCAGAATGATGTAAACGCCCCCGGCACCATGCGTGCCGGGGGCGCTCTTCACGCAGCGCCGGCCTGCGCAATGGCCAGGCGGTGGACGTTGCGCTCCTCATCCATTGTATAGAGCTCGAACATCCAGTCGAGATTGGCCTCTTGGATCTCCTGCGGCGCGAGCGAACTGTCGATCATCCCGAAATGCCCGGCTGCCTCTGCGCCGAGGACCTCACCGGCCGAAGCCAGATCTTTGGCAGCGCCGAGCCCATTGGCGGCGAGCGTCGACACCTCTTCGAGGCTGCTCGGATCGACCGCCAAATCGGTGCTGGCCGCAAGATCGGAGATCGCCCGAAACGCTGCGGCAAGCTCGGTCGACGTCTTGCCAAGAACCTCCGAGATCTCCACCAGCTGGCGCGCGATCACGGTCTCGACCGCTCCCCTTTCGGCAGGCGATAGGGTCATGCTGCGCTCGAGCGCAGCCTCCACATGCGAGATCCGCTGATCAAAATTGTCGCGGACCTGGGCCGCGGTCAGCAGCCGCCCAATCTGCGAGCGCATCTTGCGAGCAATGGCAGGGTCGATCCGCGGCAAGGCGCGGGTGGTCTCCGAGGCCCAATCCAAGGCCCCGCGAACGCGCTCCTTGATCGGCTCCAGATGGGTCAGAAAACCGGCTATAGGCTCGGTTTGCGGCGAGGTGTCGTTCATGGCGTGTTCCCGAGATCGCTAATTCCGTTCTCATGGCCCCGATAGGCGCCATGAGTGCATCTGAGTTAGCCCCGCATTCACGAATATATTGTTAGTTCCAGGTCACGCGTCACCACAGCTTCTTAACTTGGGGGGTCTGCAGTGCCAACTGACCAAACGACCAAACCGACGGGCGAGCCCGTTGAATTCACGCTCGCAGCCTCGCTCCGCCCGGCGGATGCCGGTGAGGTTCGCGACAACCTTGTCGCCGCGCTCGGCAAGGCCAAGGAAAGCGGCGCTCCGCTTGCCATCGAACTCGACGAGGGCGATGCGCTGACATGTGCCCTCCAGCTTGTCGTCGCCGCCGAGAAATCGGCCGAGGCGTCGGGCGTTCCGATCCAGCTCGGATCCCGTGCGGCCGATGCACGGGCCCGGCTTTCCACCCCTTCCGCCACGGAGCAACAGGCAAAATGAGCAAGACGATTCTCGCTGTCGACGACTCGCGCAGCATTCGCGACATGGTGCGCTTTGCACTCGAACCGCTCGGCTACGACATCATCGACGCCGAGGACGGGGTCGACGGGATGTCTAAACTCGACCAGAACAAGGTCGATCTGGTCATCACCGATCTCAACATGCCCAATATGAACGGCATCGAGTTCATCTCGGCCGTGCGCAAAGAGGACCGCTTTGCCGGCCTGCCGATGGTCATGCTGACAACCGAGGGCCAGGCCGAGACCATGCGTGCGGGCAAGAAGGCCGGCGCGTCGGGCTGGATCGTGAAGCCGTTCAACGAGCTTCAGCTCGAGCTGACGGTCAAGAAGTTCATCGGCTGATCGCCGGTGACAGGAGCCGGCCCCAACTGCCAGGGGCCGGTGCAATGCTTGTCGCATCGAGCAAATGCCAGGCGATGGCCTGGTTCGAACTGACGACGGGCAGGCCGATCTCCGCCTCCCAACGCGCAATGTGCGCGGTCGTCCTCAGCGCGGTGCAGGAGACAAAGACCGCCTCAGCGTCGCCAGAGACGGCCTCAATGGCTGATCTGATCGCATCGGCCGAGATGCGCGCGACCCGGCTGTCCTCTCCCACCTCGAAGCTGACAGCCCCCGCCACGGCCACGCCGTCGCGCTTGAGCCGCGCAATGATCCCTTGCGTGACCTCTGGCACATAGGGCGTCACCACGCCGATACGCCGGGCGCCGAGCCGGACCAAGGCCCGCATCGTCGCCCGCATCGGATCCGTGACCGCTGCCCCCGGCACTGATTGCTCGATCAGCTCGGCCACCCGGTCCGATCCGATCACCATCGAGGCCGACGTGCAGAGATACCCCACCGCATCATAGGCCTCGGGAACCGGCAACAGGCGCGCGGCGGCGGTCAACCCCGCTTCCATGGCGCCTAGGCTGGCGAGATCGATGCGATCGGAATTGGCGATCCGCGTCTCGTGCACGGCGCGCGATGGCCCGCCGAGCACAGCCCGGATCTCATCCGAGGCAACCGGGTCCGAGGCCAACGAGACCAGCCCGAACCGGGGCCGCGGCACCGGATCGAACTCTGCAAGCACCCGAGACAGGCGCATGTCGGTGCGCTCAGCCATGGCCGATCAGCTCTAGAAACTCGTCGATTTCCGCCTCGGCGGTGGCAAAGGAGCAAACGAGGCGTACAGAGACCGGCGCCTCTGCGGGCCCCGTCTCCGGCTGCCAGGGCGGCTCGATATAGTACTGGGCACCCGCCGCCTCCAGCCGGGCATGCAGGCCATAGGTGAACTCCGCAAAGACAATGTTGGCGCCGAGTTCGTTCAGGACAGGGATGCCATGCGCCTGCAGACCGGCCGCCATCCGATCGGCCAGCCCATTGGCGCGCGAGGCAAGGCGCAGCCACAACCCGTCCGCCAGCCAAGCCTCCATCTGGGCCGCGACATAGCGCATCTTCGAGAGCAGATGCCCACCGCGTTTGCGCCGCAGCTCAAAGGGCTCCGCCAGTGCCGGATCGAACAAAACAACCGCCTCAGCCGCCATCGCCCCGCATTTGGTCGCGCCAAGGCACAGGATGTCGACCCCCGCGCGCCAACTCATATCGGCGGGGCTGGCATTGCTGCGGGCGAGCGCATTGGCAAAGCGGGTCCCGTCCATATGCACGCCGATGCCCGCCTCCCGCGCGATGGCCGTGAGCGCCGTGATCTCCGCCAGCGAATAGGCGGTCCCAAACTCTGTCGCTTGGGTGATCGAGAGCGCGCCATTGCCGACCTGATGGACGCCGCCCGAGCGGCCAATCCGGATCCGTTGCCGCAGACCGTCGGGCGCCATGCGCGCCTGCTCACCCTCGATCAGCGTCAGCTTTGCCCCGCCGGTGAAAAACTCAGGCGCCCCGCACTCATCCCGCTCGATATGGGCGAGCTGGTGGGCATAGATGGCGGACCAAGGCGGACAGAGACACCCCAAGGCCAAGGCATTGGCCGCCGTCCCCGTCGTCACCAGATAGACGCAGGCCTCCGGCGCCTCGAACAGCGTGCGCACCCGTGCCTCGACCGCCTCCGACCAAGGATCCGTGCCATAGGCGGGCGCCGTCCCGGCGGCAGCCTGCCCCAAGGCCTCCAAGACCTCTGGAACCACCCCGGCCGCGTTGTCGGACGTGAAGATCATCGCGCCCGCCCCCGGCCATGCCGCAGCGCGCCGGCCAGCCGGCACCGCCCCCTCGCGCGCGTCGCGCGTGAGTGGGTGGGTGGGACGCTCGGCGCGCGCGGGGGGGCGGCGCCGTCAGAGATCCGCATCGATGATGTGCTCCTCTTGGTCCTCCTCCGCCACCTCCCATTCCGGCACCGTCCGCGCGCGCACCGAAATGCCGGCGTCATGCACGCTCTCCGGATCCTGAGAGTTCAGCGGATGCCACTCTGCCAGCCCGCGCCCCTCATAGAGCCGCCGATAGGCACACGAGCGCGGCAGCCAAGGGACAACCTCCGGCAAGCTCGCAACACTCAGCACGATGCATCCCGCCACCAACTGCCTCCGCAGCGCATAGTTCCCGCACCGACAGGATCGATCGTCGAACAGCCGGCACGCGATATCAGTGTAGTGCACCTCGCCCGTATCCGCATCTTCGAGCTTGAGGAGACAGCATTTGCCGCAACCGTCACAGAGCGCCTCCCACTCCGCCTCGGTCATCTCCGAAAGCGGCACGCGCTCCCAAAAGCGGCGGCGGGTTCCCTGGGGGACGGGTGAAGGCAAGGGGTGGCTCATGGCTACGTCATCGCCGCTCGACCCGGCCTTGGCAAGAGCCTCGCGCGTCGGGCCCGCCCGCTCAACCCGGCCCGCGAGGCCAGAGCCAGAGCGCAATCCGCCCCAAACGGCTCTCGGGAGTGTACCGCGCGACCACCACCGCCATCGGCAAGCCCGTCAGCGTGACCAGCGCCAGCATCTCGGTCACCCCTAGCCCCAGAGCCAGGAACAGAGCCACAGCCACAGCCGAGCCCACCATGAACGATGCGTCGACCACATTCGAGCAGGCGATGAACTGCGCGCGGCGATCCTCCGGGCTCTCAGCCTGCAAGACCGCGTTCAGCGGCGTCACATACATCCCTGCAAAGGCCGCCAACAGAACGAAATCGACCAGGATGCGCCATCCCGCAAAATCGGAGAAAAAAGTGGCGCGGTCGATCAGCGCCGCCCCCTCAGCCGGCAAGGGCGGCGACGCGAGATAGAGCTCGACCGCCATCACCGCCAAACCGAGCGCGCCCACTGGCGGCAGGCTCAGCCCCACCTGCCCACGCGACAAAGCCTCGGTCAGCAAGGCCCCGATCGCAACGCCGATCGAAAAGCCGGCCAGCAGCACCGTCAGCACGCCCTCGTCGACCCCCAGCGCCTCCTTGGCATAGGCCGGGAGCAGCGACAGGAAGGTCGCCCCCAGGAACCAGAACCAGGCGATCATCATGATGGTCCGGAAGGCCTTCGGCACTCCACGGCACATGGTGATCAGCATCCAGATCGCCCTTGGGAACAGCCAATCCACCGGGCCATGGCTACTGATGGGCCCGGCCGAGGGCGCACAAAGGCTGGCCACGAAGCCGATCACCGCAATGCTGACCACCAAGATCGAGACGAGGGTCACGCCGTATTCGGTCAGGATCAACTCATTGCCGAGGATCGTGCCAAAGATGATCGCCAGAAAGGTCGAGCCCTGGACAAGCCCATTGCCGCCCACCAGCTCGCGCTTGGAGAGGTATTGCGGCAGCACGGCATATTTGATCGGCGCGAACACCGCCGACTGCGCCCCCATCAGGAACAGCACGAAATAGAGGAAGTAGATGTTCTGGGTGTGGTAGCCGATGACGGCGAGGCCCATCACCACGATCTCCCAGCCCTTGACGAAGCGCATCATGCGCGCCTTGTCGACCCGGTCGGCGATCTGACCCGCCGTGGGCGTCACGATCGCAAAAGGCAGGATGAAGAGCGCCGAGGCGATCACCCCCAGCAGCCCAAGCGAGACGTCCACCTGCTCGGCCAGCCGATAGGTCACCAGCGCCACAAAGGCTTTCTGATAAACCTGGTCGTTGAAAGCGCCGAGAAACTGCACCAGGAACAACGGCAAGAACCGGCGCGTGCGCAGCAAGGCGAACTGGTTTGGGACGGGCTGGTTGGGCGGTGAGGTATCGGCCATTCAGGCCTCGCAGCTAGGGTTCGTCTTCGGGACCTTAGCACGCTGGCCGGGCCGGGCCAGCGCCATCGGTGTCACCCGCCCAAGGCCCCGACCCGGCGGAGCAACGCGTCGTTGACATAGCCGTCCGGGGTCAGGCCTTCGGCGCGCTGATAGGCCCGCACCGCCGCCCGAGTCTTGGGCCCAAAGATGCCGTCGACACCGCCGGTGTCATAGCCAAGCGCGGTAAGGCGCTGCTGGAAGGCGGTTTGCTCGGCGCGCGACAGCGCCCGATCGCCCCGCGGCCAGGGCAGGTTGCGCGAGACACCAGCCTCGCCCGCGATCTCCTCGGCCAACAGCGAAACCGCCAGCGCATAGGATGTCGCGTTGTTGTAGCGCTTGATCACCCGAAAGTTGGGATAGGCGAGCCAGGCCGGGCCTTCTTCCCCGGCCGGCAAGAGCACGGCCGCCTCGCCCGGTGGCAACGTCCCCTCACCGGCCACGCCCATCGCTTGCCAATCGGCAACGGGGCGCCGGATGGCCTGGTCCGCTAGGGTATAGTCGAACCCGGCCGGCAAACGGACGCGGCGCACCGTCGGCGCGCCAAGCTGCCAACCAAAGGAGGCGAGATAGTTGGCCGTCGAGCCGAGGGCATCGGTTGGATCCTCGCCCCAGATATTGCGCTTGCCATCGCCCGTGGCATCGACCGCATAGGCCAGATAGCTGGTGGGGATAAACTGGGTGTGCCCCATGGCGCCGGCCCAGGAGCCGACCATCGCCGCGCTGCTGACATCGCCGGCGGCCAGGATGCGGAGCGCGGCCAGCAGCTGCTCTTCGCCAAAGCTTTGCCGCCGTCCGTCTTGGGCGAGCGTCGCCAGCGCCTCGATCACCGGGATGTCGCCGCGGATCTCGCCATAAGCGCTCTCGATCCCCCAGATGGCGGCGACGATGCCCCGCTCGACGCCGTAGCGTTGCTTGAGCCCGGCCAGCACGCCTGCCTGCGCTGCCGCCCGGCGCCGGCCCTCAGCGATCCGCGCCTCCGAGACCGCGCCGTCGAGATAAGCCCAGATCGGTCGCGTGAACTCAGGCTGGAAGCGATCTCGCTCGATCACAGTCGGGTTCGGCGAGACGCCGGCAAAGGCGCGGTCGAACAGCGAAGCCTCGATGCCCTGCGCTATGGCCCGGTTGCGAAACCGTGCCCGCCAGTCGGCAAAGCCGAGCCTCACCGAGGCCTCTGTGGCCTGTGCCGGCTCGGGCACGGGCGCAGGCCGCGATTGGGGAACCGGCGCGCGATCGGCGGCATCCCCTGCCGCTGTCCCGGCACAAGCGGCCAGCGCCAGCATCGATACAAGCGCCGCCCAGTGACCAAGCCGGCTCTGATCCATGCCCGATCCTCCGTTATCCTGTTTTGGCGCACCAACCTAGTCGGCGGGCGTTTCCGCGTCGAGCCGCCGACGCGCGGTCACCTCGCCCTCACCGGCCAGGCGAAGGCGCCGCCGTGCCTCGCTGAGCGGCTCTGCCGCCACCGCCATGTGATGCGCATTGGCATGGAGCAGCCGCGTCCCGCTCGCCATCAAGCCGACATGACCCTTCCAGAACACCAGATCGCCGCGACGCAGACGCTCTCCGCCCGCCAGAGGGCGCCCGAGCCCTGCCTGCTGCTGATCGCTATCGCGCGGACAATCCTGCCCGCCAGCCTGCAGGGCCAGCTGCACCAACCCCGAGCAATCGAGCCCCATCGAGGAGCGCCCGCCCCAGAGATAGGGGGCCCCCATCAGCCGCTCGGCCTCGCCCACCCAGTCCGCCGCCGGGATGGCCAGCGGTGCCAGATGCTGTGCCGGGACGAACCCGCCCTGAGCGAGCCGGGCAAACCCGGCATCGGTCTCGGCGACCGCCAGACGCGCGCCCATGGGCAGCGCCGCCCCGGGACGGCCCTTGATGTCCGGGCCGGCATAGACATGGGTCGAGACCGCCGAGACCCGGTGCGTCGGCGCGGGCAGGCCGAGGCCTGCTGGATCGTCGAGACAGCTGTGCGGGACATAGCCCACATAGCCGTCGAGGCCGCACTGACCCCAAGCCCATTGCCCATCGGCCTCATAGACGGCGAAGGGCTCACCGAACAGCAACTGGCTGGTCATCTCGCCAGTGCCATCGGGGCGGGCCGTCACCGGAGCGACGGCCGTACAGGCCATGCAGGCCACCGGGTCGGCAAAGCGCTCGGCCTCCACCACGCCCTTCAGATGCGCAGCCGCCAGATCTGGGCGCGCGGGCGTGGTGCGGGGATCGAGCGCCGCGGTCATGCGCCGTAACGCCGCTCGAGCGCGCCGAGACAGGCCCGCGCCGCCTGGCACTCGCCCCCTTTGGGCCGGCCCGGGCGATCCGAAGGCGTCCAGCCATAGAGATCGAAATGCGCCCAAGCGCCCTCTCCGGCAAAGCGTTTGAGGAACAGCGCGGCGGTGATCGAACCGGCCATGCCGCCCGAGGGCGCATTGTCGAGATCGCCAACCTTCGGCTCGATCATGCGCTCATAGCCAGGCCAGAGCGGGAGGCGCCACAGCGGATCGGCCTCGGCCTCGCCCGCCGCCTCCAGATCCGCCGCCAAGCCTGCGTCGTCTGTGTAGTAGGGCACAACCTCGGGGCCGAGGGCCACTCGCGCCGCCCCGGTCAGCGTCGCCATGTCGAGGATCAGATCCGGCATCTCCTCAGCCGCCACGGCCAGCGCATCGGCCAGCACCAGGCGCCCTTCGGCATCTGTGTTGTTGATCTCCACGAACAGCCCCTTGCGCGAGGGCAGCACATCGCCCGGCCGGAACGCCGAGCCCGAGACGGCGTTCTCGACCGCCGGGATCAGAACCCGCAGCCGCACCGGAATCCGGCGCGCCATGATCATATGTGCTAGCGCCAGCACATTGGCCGCGCCGCCCATATCCTTCTTCATCAGCGCCATGCCGGAGGCGGATTTGATATCGAGCCCGCCGGTGTCAAAGCACACGCCCTTGCCGACCAGGGAAAGCTTTGGCGCGTCCTCCGCGCCCCAAACCATGTCAATCAGGCGCGGGGCCCGCGCCGAGGCGCGGCCAACCGCGTGGATCAGTGGCAGATCGCGCTCGAGCAGCTCATCCCCTTGGATCACCTGCACCTCGGCGCTGTGGCGGTCGGCCAGCTTGCGCGCCGCCGCTTCGAGCTCGTCCGGGCCCATATCGTTGGCCGGCGTGTTGATCAGGTCGCGGGCCAGATAGCTGCCCTGGACCAGGATCGCGAGGCGCGTCGCATCGACCCCCGGAGGCGGCAACAAGTCGGCCTCCTCAGTGCCCGCTGGTTTGGATTTGTATCGATCGAACCGGTACCGTGAGAGCAGCCAACCGAGAGTTGCGCGCTGCGCATCCGGCCCGTCAAGGGGTGTGTCGAGGCGGTAGGTCCCGGCCGGCGCGCGCCCGGCAAAGCTGCCGATTGGAAACCGCTCGCGCCGGCGCCCCTCGGCATCGCCCCATCCGAGCAAGATCCCCGCCACCTGACCCGTATCGCTTGGGATCGCGAGCGCTTGGCCGAGTCGCCCTTTGAACCCGTTGGCGCGCGCCCAGGCGGCCTCTTCAGCCTGCAAACTGCCGAGAACAGTTTCGAGACTCGACTTTTCAACAAGGCGAATCGGGATCGGATCCGGGGCGGGCGGGCTCGCCTCCGATGCGGTTTCGTCCGTCATTCAACGTCTCCGGGCTGGGCTTGGGCGCGGCCACCCTGAGACAGGATCGCATCCCGCGCAAGGCCGAAGACAGCCAACCGACGGCAAACTCTATTAAAATGCCCGTGGCAACCCGTCATCGCCCCGTCGCCGCGCCGTCACAGCGCTCGGCTCTTTCGCTAGGGCATGATGATTTGTTTGCAATCCTAAAATCAATTGGGATCAATGTTATATGGTCTCTGATAAGGGGCCAGTTTTGTGTGAGCATACAATTTCAAGTTGTGTATAGATCCATCCTTTCAACCCTTGGCGGTATTTTTCCGGGGTGAGGCGAAAGGACACGACGGTGTGAGGAGACCCAGGTGACCTTGCGGACCACGCGTAAAGCGCAAATCGACCGAGAGCAGGCGAACGCTCTTGGCTCGGCCACAGTCGAGCACCGGCGGGTCTTGCTGACGCTCGCCGACGGGCTGCGTCCGCACCTGACCGCCAAAGCGGTGAGCCGTCTCGATAGCATCACCCATTCGCTGGCGGCAAAGGGGATCCGGGTCGGGGTCACCGGCAGCGTGCAGACCGGCTTTCCACGGCTGGCCAATGCGCTCGCAGGGCGCCCGCACCTGTTGCCACCGATCGCGCCGGCCAAGACGGCGACAGTCGCGCGCCTCTGCTTCCAGGACGATCATGGCGGCTCGAGCGCGCTCTTCCGGTTCTTCGATCATCCGGCCTGGCAAGCAATCATCACCGGCGGTGGGCGCTTGCGCAGCGACCTCGACGACAAGGCTCGGGCGATCTGGCTCGATCGGTTGGATATCGAGGTCGAGGAGATGCGCACCCGAGCCTATATGCGCCTCGGCGACGAGTACCATAAGATGCTGGGCACCGAGCACCGGGTCGACGAGCTGACAGCGCCGGTGGCCGCGCGCTATCTGGGCTCGGACGAGGTGCCAGGCTCGGGCAGGCCGGCGCGTGCCCGCTTCGCCGACATGACCCGGGATGCCGAGGTCTATCTGCCGCAGATGCCCTTTGCAGCCGCAGCCAGCCTGATCGTCACGCCGGGCTTCGATCCAAATTTCCAAGTGCGCGAGGAGCGGACCGCCGAAGCGCTCGAAGCCTGCGATCTCGCCATTGTCGTGATCAGCGCAGACGAGCCGATGAATGCCGAGACGCGCGCCATGCTCGCCCGGCTGATCGGCCGGCTCGACGACCGGCTGGTGGTGGTGCTGGACACCGCGCCCGAAAGCGATGCGCGCGTCGACCGGGAGATCCTGCGCGATGTGGTTGCGGGCTTCTGCTCGGACCAGCTCAAGGGGCGCGAGGTCCGCACGGTCTTGGTCTCCTCGGCCCTGGCCGAGCGGGGGCTTCTGGCACAATCCGGTGCAACCCATGGCGATCCGCGCGCCCTGATGGATGCCGCCAATATGGGCGGTTTGGTGCGCGCGATCGAGGAGGCCTACTTTTGGGGGCCGGGGCTCAGCGTCAACGAGGCGGCAACCAATGGGCTGCTGGTCCTGGCCGAGAGCGAACTCGACACCCTGGCGCGCAAGATCGGCCTGATCCATGACCGCCGCCGGCGGTTCCGCAGCGGTGAGCAAGATGCCGACGAGGCCGAACTGCGCGCACGGGCGCGCACCGCAATCGAGGACACCGAACAAGAGGCCACCAGCCGGATAGAGGCCCATCTCTCAGCCCTATGGGGCAAGGCCCGCACCTCGGGGTTGCGCGTGTTGCGAAGCCGGGCCGAAGAAGCTGCGAGCGGTCAGCTGACGGGAGCGGGCGCCTCGCCGGCCATGCGCAATGCCCGCGCCCCGCTGGCCCTGGCGCTGACCGAGAGTTTCCGGGATCGCCTGGAGGAGGATCGCGACGACATCATTCGTTTGCTCGACGAAGAACGCGAAACACTGCTTGGAATTTTGGCCGAGGCGGAGGCGACCGAGGATTTGCCAGAGGCGCTCATCACGCCCGTGGCTTTGTCGCTCGATCTCAACGTGTTGATGATGCCGATCGAAGAGGCCGGCCTGCACGAGCCGAGTCTTGATCGCACGCTGCGCATGGATGAGGCGCAACGCCGGCTGATGGTGCCGTATCAAACGGTCGTCGAGAAGATGGCCGAGGATGCGACCCTGGCGCTCGGCAAGCTCGCTCGTGAGAAGCTGATGTCGACCGTGGAGGCAGCGCGGGTGCGCTTGGAGCAGCAGACTGATGCGGCCAACAAGGCCAATGAGCTGACAGACCTGATTTCGCGCCATGCGGCGATCGAGACGGTGGTCACACAGCTCGGCGCCTTCAAAAGCGCATCGGCCCGAGGGGCACGTCCCCTCGGGCCGGATGCTGAGCTTTCAACACGTTAGTTGAGCGGCGGGCTGATCTGGAAGACGCTTTCCATCCGGGTCAGTTTCAGCACCCGTTGGACGAAGTCGGCCGGGTTCAGCAGCACCACCGTTCCATCCGGGCCGACGGCCTTGCGCAGACCGACCAGGGCACCGATCCCGCTCGAGTCGATGAACTCGGTTTGCGCCAGGTCGATCGTCAGCTTGCGGCACTGCGAGCCCATGCGACTGCGGACGTCGTTCTTGAAGTCTTCGGCGTTCTCCAGGTTGAGCCGCGGCGACGGGGCCGCAACCCGATATTCAGCACCGCCGGCATGGCTTGGCTGGGGGTCCATTGACATCGTTATGCTCCCTATTCTCAGAGATCTGTTCGAATTCAGGCGGCAGAGGCGTAGGACTCGTCGCCTTCCAACGACCCCAGATCAGCAAGCCCGCCGCCGGTATCGGTGAAGGTGAAGAAGCCGATCAGTTCCTCGAGCGCATCGGTCTGCATCTTGAGGTTGTTCGCCGTCTCAGACACACGCGACGATTCGGCCGCGTTGCGCTGGATCACCTGGTCGAGCTCACGAATCGCCTGATTGATCTGGTCAGCACCGACGGTCTGTTCTTGGGCAGCGCTTGAGATCTCCTTGATGAGATCCGCGGTTTTGTCGATGCCCGAGACCAGCGTGCCGAGCATGCCATTGGCCGATTCGGACAGCTGCATGGTCTCACCCGACAGCTCACCGATCTCGGTCGCGGCGGCCGCACTGCGCTCGGCGAGCTTGCGCACCTCCGAGGCCACGACCGCAAAGCCTTTGCCGTTCTCGCCGGCGCGGGCCGCCTCGACGGCCGCGTTCAAGGCCAGCAGATCGGTTTGACGCGCGATCTCACGGACGATGTTGATGCGCTCGGCGATGGTCTGCATGGCTTTGAGCGCACTCTGGACCGCCTCATACGACTTCCGAGCATCGGCCGCCGCATCGCTGGCGATCTTCTCGGTCTGCGTCGCGTTGTCGGTGGCCTGACGGATGTTGGCCGTCATCTCTTCGATGGCCGCCGCCGCCTCGCTGGCCGCCGAGGCCTGACGCTGCGCGTTGCCGTCGATGCCCGAGGAGGCCTCCTGCAGCCCGCCGGTGCGCTCCGAGACGGTGCCGCTGATCTGGCGGACCTGGCTCATGGCGCGACGCAGTTTCTCGGCCATGACCTGGATGGCGACCGAGAGCTGGTCGTTCTGGTTGCGCACATCCACATAGGCATCCAGATCGCCGTTCGAGATCCGGTCGATCTGGCGGGCGCTCTCGCGCAGCGAGGCCCCCATGTCCCGCATCGCCACTTCGGCCTGACTGATCTCGTCTCGGCGGGCGGCGAGCTCTTCGGCCGAGCGTCCCTCGCCCTCAGATATATCGCCAGCCGCATAGCGACGGATGTTCACGACCATCTCGCCAACGGGCCGGGAGATCGAGCGACCGATGAGGAAGGCCAGGATGATTCCGAGCACCACCACGACACCCGCCGCGATCTTCACGATCCAAGCGAGCTCGGTGAAGGTTGCCGCCGCTTCCGGCCCGAGACGGTTCTGAGTCGCAATGTTGTTCGCCATCAGACCGTCGAGGGACGCCTGCACCCTCGGGCCGATCACGTCGAGCTCATCTTTGGCGATGGCGTCGCGCTCTTCCATCTCGGAGACGATGCGCTCGGCCAAACCCATATAGCTGGCCAAACCGGTGTCGACGGTCATCATCATCTCGCGCCGACCCGGGTTCTGCAACGACGCATCGAGCTCTGCGATCAGTGCGCGCGCGTCGTTCAGATGACCGCTCGAGGTGCCATAGTTGGCCTCATCATGGTCAACCATGTATTTTTCCATGTAGATTCTGCCGAGCAGCAGCTTCTCGGTGACCTTGCCAGCCACATAAGCCGCTTCGAGATCGCCATCGTTGAAGGCAGACTCGCGCAGATCCGACAGGGTGCGGCGCGTCGCGGCTCCGGTGTCGCGGATCTCGGCTGTGGTGGTATCGACCGTTCCTTGCTTGCCCGCATACTCGTCAAACCGGGCTTTGTAGGCGCCAATGTCTGCCACCAAGGGCGCAATCCGCTCAGCCAAAACGGGCGTCTTGGTGCTGGCGGCCCGCTCTTGTGCGAGGGCGAGCAGCTGCTCGAGCTCGGCATCCGTCGCCGCCGCGGCCTGCTCTGACGGCGTCAGCCGGTATTTCAGCGCAGCGCCACGCGACTCGTAGAGCCCAGTGGACAATTCCGATGCCGCGACCGTCTGGAGCGCCGCGCCGCGGTACTCCCTGAACACGTCCGCGACGCTGCCGATGCTGTAGACCGCAAAGCTCGAGAGCCCGATCAATAGCAGCAAGATGGTACCGAACCCGATCGATATCCGGTGCGAGATCTTCAAGTTTCGCATGCCAAGCCTCCTAAAGGACCTTGGCGCAGCGAATAGCCCGAACGATGTTTATGCGAGATTAAAGCTGAGGCAGCCGAGTCACCCTATTTCGTAGGTCTTTGCGCTCAGCGCTGGCGGTCACCCCCGGTATTCGCCCATTTCGCAGAGAATGGCCCATTCCGCATCCGTTACCGGGACGACCGACAAGCGGGATTGCTTGACCAGTGCGAACTCGGCCAACCGCGGGTCCGCCTTGATCTCGGCCAGGGTCACGGGGTGCGGCAAGGGTGCCAGAGCCTTGATGTCCACACACTCCCAGCGCGGATCATCGGTCGTGCTGTCGGGATGGATCTCGCGGCAGACCTCGACCAGCCCAACGATCTGCTTCTCGTTCACCGAGTGATAGAAAAACCCGCGATCGCCCAGCACCATGGCCCGCATGTTGTTGCGCGCCTGGTAGTTGCGCACGCCGTCCCATTCCTCGCCCGCCTCGCCGCGGGCGACCTGCTGCTGCCAACTCCAGGTGTTGGGTTCGGATTTGAAGAGCCAATAGGCCATGGGACGTCCTCCCGCGCCGAACCCGCCTCAGCCGATCACCCGTTTCCAGGGGCGGATCTCGACGCGCTCGAACAGCCCCGCCTTGGCATAGGGATCGGCGTCGGCCCAGGCCTGGGCGGCGGCGACGCACTCAGCTTCATAGATCAGCAGGGATCCGCACATCTCTCCCGCAGCATCCAAGAGCGGGCCCGCCTGCACGATCGCGCCCTCCGCGCCCTGGATGTGCGCCAGATGGGCGTCGCGATTGGCCTTGCGGGTCTCGAGATGGCCCGGCTTGTCGATGCAGTGAATGGCGTAGAGCATGGGTCCTCCTCGAAAGCGGCCTCGCCCCATCAGCCACAGCCGGCGCCGCGATGGCAAGGGGGCATGCGGCGGACTCAGGCCTTGGCGCCTTTGCGGCCCGACCCAAGCATAGGGGCTGCCGCCGCATCGAGCGGCCAGCGGGGGCGGGCCCGCACCGGCTCAGGCAGCGTGCCGGCCGCCAAATGTTCGATTCCAGCCCAGGCGATCATGGCGCCATTGTCTGTGCAAAGCGCAAGCGGCGGCGCGACGGCGTGGAACCCGTGCTCGGCCGCCGCCGCCTCGAGACCCTGGCGGAGCGCCGTGTTGGCGGCGACCCCACCCGCAACCGCCAATGCGGCACCGCTCCACCCAGCGTCCTCCGCCAATGCCGCCATCGCCTCGGCGGTCTTGGCCACCAGCACATCGCGCACCGCCTGCTGGAAGCCCGCGCAGAGATCCGCGATATCGCACTCGCGCAGGCCCCCTTGGGTCTCGGCCAACTGCGCCACCGTCCGGGCCACCGCCGTCTTCAGCCCCGAGAACGACATCTGCCCACCGGGCCGGCCGATCATTGAACGCGGGAAGGCGAAGCGGTCGGGATCTCCGCCCATGGCCGCACGCTCGACCGCGGGGCCGCCCGGGAACCCCAGACCGATCAGTTTGGCCACCTTGTCGAAGGCCTCGCCGGGCGCGTCGTCGATCGTCCCGCCGAGCCGGCGATAACGGCCAAGCCCCTCGATGGCCAGGATCTGGCAATGCCCGCCCGAGACCAGCAATAGCAGATAGGGAAAGCGCACCCCGTCCGTCAGACGCGGCGTCAGGGCATGGCCTTCCAGATGATTGACCCCGAGCAGTCGCAGGCCGGCCCCGCGGGCAACCCCCTCGGCGGTCATGACGCCAGAGAGCACGCCTCCGATCAGCCCGGGCCCCGCGGTCACGGCGACCGCGTCTAGGGCGTGAGGGCTCACGCTTGCGTCGGCCAGCGCCGCCTCGATCGCCAAATCGCACCGCTCGGCATGGGCACGGGCGGCGATCTCGGGCACCACGCCGCCAAAGGCCGCATGGAGCGTCGCCTGCCCCATCACTTGGTTCGAGAGGATCTGTCCCGGCGCTCCCGGCGCCCCGCGCACCACGGCAGCGGCGGTTTCGTCGCAACTGGTCTCAACCCCAAGGACGGTGCGCAAGGCGAGCACGGCCTCCCAATTCGCCGGGGCGGATTGCGTGACCCGGTCGAGGCCCCTAGTACTGGTGTCACGCCAGTCTGACAACGCCGGAGCCCCGATGGATCTGCCCAGCCCCGAGACGCCGCTGCGCATCGGCACCCGCGGCTCGCCGCTGGCGCTGGCCCAAGCCCATGAGTCGCGCGACCGGCTGGCCAGCGCGCATGGCCTGCCCGCCGAGGCATTCCAGATCGTCGTGGTCAAGACCACCGGCGATGCAGTGCAGGATCGCCCCCTGTCCGAGATCGGCGGCAAAGGCCTGTTCACCCAGGAAATCGAAGAAGGTTTGCTGGCCGGAACGCTCGACATCGCCGTGCACTCGATGAAGGACATGCCGACTGTGCTCCCCGAGGGGCTCGAGATCGCCTGCCTGCTGCCCCGGGAGGATGTGCGCGATGTCTTTGTCAGCCCGGCCCTCCGCGCCATCGCTGATCTGCCCGCGGGGGCGGTTGTAGGCTCGTCCTCGCTGCGCCGGCGAGCGCAACTCCTCCACCGCAGGCCCGATTTGCAGGTGGTGGAGTTCCGCGGCAATGTGCAGACACGCCTGCGCAAGCTCGCGGACGGGGTCGCACAGGCGACCTTTTTGGCGGCGGCCGGTCTGCGCCGGCTCGGCCATGTCATCGAGGAGATGGGCGCCGCGATCGCGCCCGAAGAGATGCTGCCAGCGGTCGCCCAAGGCGCGATCGGCATCGAGGCGCGCTCGGAGGATGCCACGGTTGCGGCCCTGCTCGCCCCGATCCACGACGCGGCAACAGCGCACCGGCTGGCGGCTGAGCGAGCGTTTCTGGCCGGGCTCGACGGCTCCTGCCGCACCCCGATCGGCGGGCTGGCGGTGCTTGAGGGCGAGGGGCTCTGGCTCCGCGGCGAGATCGTGCGCCCCGATGGCTCGGAGCGCCTGATGGCCGAGCGGCGCGGCCCGATCACAGACGCTGCGGCAATGGGTCGCGATGCGGCGGCGGAGCTCCGCGCGGCGGGCGGGACGGATTTCTTTGCCCACTGAGGGCAACTCCGAAGCGGGCGGACGAGCCCCCCCGTCCGGACGCCCGCCCCTGCCCGCCCCCACACCCGGTGCCGTGCTGATAACCCGGCCGCTGGAGGACAGCCGCGCCGTCGCTGCGCAGCTCGAGTCCGATGGCATTGAGACGCTCATCTGGCCACTGACCGCGATCCGCCCGGTCGCGACAGCGATCGCGGTGCCACCCTTGGTCGACGGATTGCTCTTCACGTCGGCCCATGGCGCGCGGGCCTTTGCCGCACTGTCGCAGAGGCGCGATCTGCCGGCCCTCTGCGTTGGTCATCGGACCGCCGAGATCGCGCGCCAACTGGGCTTTGCCGCAGTCCCGAGCGGTGGCGACGCCGCTGCGTTGGCCCGAATGGCGGTCGGGTCCGGGTTGCGCCACTTCTTCCATCCGCGCGGCCGCGACACGACGGGCGATCTGCCTGGGCAACTCCAGACCTCGGGCCAACGGGTCAGCGAGGCGGTGGTCTATGCGGCCGAGGAAACCGGCCCACCCCCGGCACCGGTCGCCCATGCGCTGGCCTCGGGCCGGATCGCGGCCATCGGCTTCTGGTCGCCGCGCAATGCGCGCATCTTTGCGCGTCACCGGGCCGACGGATTGGCCATGGCCCACGCGATCCATGCCGTCGTCATTTCGCCCCGGGCCGCCGATCCGTTGGCAGCCGCTGGCTTTGACGGCGTTGTCACAGCAGCGAAACCGGAGGGAGGCGCCATGCTCGACGCCCTCCGAGCTATCGCCGGGACACCGCACGCGTAAAGACGACACGCCGGTCATTGTTTGCAAGGGCTTGGCGGACTAGGCTCGGACAAAAGAGGGGATCAGGCGCCGCGGGGGTGACGGGAGTGAGCCTATGAGCCAACGCACATCTGACGGTCTGGACGTGCCCGGGCGCACGGAGCACGACCGCCAGGACAGCCTCGCCGGGGTCGACAGCCTGGCCGAGGCGCATGGCGCCTATGACCCGGAGGATAACCACGACGAAGATCACGGCGAGGACCACGGTGACGATCATCATGCCAGCAGCAGCCTGGCCAACACGGCGCTATGGGTGCTGGTTGGCACCCTGGGGGTCATTGCGGTGACGCTTTGGGCCGCCCCGCGCCTTGCGCCCCATGTGCCAGCCTCGGTCGGCCAGTTCCTCGCGCCCGTTCCAGATCTGCTGACAACCGAAATCGCTGGCCTAAAGCGAGCGGCGGCGGCCCGAGAGGCGCAACTCGATGCGGAGATCGCCGCGCTTCGCGAGGCGCTGGCGGCCCAAGCGGCCAAGCCGTCGCCCGGGCTGACCGAGGCTGAGCGGCTGCGCATCGGCAAGATTGAGGGTGGGCTTGGCGCCCTCTCGACGGGCGTAGAGGCGGCCGATGCGGCGGCGGATGCCGCCCGGGCCGAGGCGCGCGCTGCCCTGGCCGCGGCCGAGCAGGCAGAGCTTCGCGCCCGCAACGCCGCCGATCTGGCCGACCGGGCCCGCACCATCGGCGAGCAAAGCGCCGAGCAAGCCGGGGTGACGGGCAAGGGCCTGACCGCGATCCGCGAGGATCTGGATCTCGCCCTGGCAGGCGCCGGGGATCTTGCACGCCGAGTGACAAGTTTCGATGCCCAGCTCGCTGGTTTGGCGCAGGAGGTGAGCACTCTCTCCGGATCGCTTTCCGAGATGCCCGATGCCGGGGCCGAGAGGCCCGCGCCAGGCGAGCTGGCGGCGGCGCTGTCAGCCCTTCAGGCCAGGGTCGATGGCCTGCGCTCGGAGCTTGCGGCGGCACCGGAGGGCGTCACACCAGACCAGGCCGAGGGCATCGTGCGCCAGGCGATCTCCACGGCAGCCACCGGCCTTGAAGCGCGCATCGCCGAGGCACGGTCGGCCATCGATGCCCAGCTCGCCGCCGATCTGGCAGCCCAGCGCGGATATCTCGAGACCGAGATGGCACGGCTCGAGGCGCGGGTCCGCGCGGCGGAAGAGACCGCAAGCCTCAGCAAGGCCGATGCGTTGGAGGAGGCCGAAGCCGCTTTGGCCCGCGCCGCGCTGCGGGGCGCGCGCGATGCGCTCTCGGCCCGGGTCGCGGCCGGTGAGCCTTATGCCGCCGCCCTGGCCGAGGTCGAGACCCTGAGCGGGCACACCGCCGGCGCGGCGCTCTCACGCCATGCGGCGGTTGGCCTTCCCCCGGCCGCGGACTTGGCCGAGCGCTTCCCGCCGCTCGCCAGGGCCGCACTCGAAGCCGAGGTCCGCGCCGGCACCGTGGCCGAAGATCCGAGCCAACGGGTGAGCTCTTGGCTACGCTCCCAGGTCTTTACGCGTCCGACTGCCGAACAGGAGGGCGAGGGGCTGCCGGCCCGCCTCTCGCGGATCGAGGCTCGCCTAGCCGAGGATGCACTGGAAGCGGCGCTGGCGGAGACCGCGGGCCTGCCCCCGCGGGCTGCGGCCGTGCTCGCGGACTGGAGCGCTGCCTTGGCGCGCCGCGTCGAGGCCGAGACTGCGCTGGCCGAGTTCGTGCGCCAGGACGGCAAGTGAGGCGGCCCGTGATACCGGCAACGAGACGGCCAACGACAAGGCTAATGAGACGGCGATTGAAAGGAACCGGACCATGCTCGGCGGGCTGATGCGGCTCTCGATCTTCGCCATTCTGGTGGCGCTGGCGACCTGGGGGGTGACCGAGCTCCTCGCGGTCGAGGGGCGCATCACGATCTCGTTCGGCGAGACCGAGTATCTGCTGACGCCCTTTGCCGCCACAGTGCTGCTGATCGTCGCCGCAGCGGCCCTGCTGTTGGCGATCTGGGTCGGCGACCTGGTGCTCACGACGGTCCTGTTCCTCTTTGGCGATCCCACCGCCGTGCGGCGCTTTACCGACCGGGCGCGCCGGCGCCGGGGGCTCGACACCCTGGACCGCGCGCTGATGGCCATGGCCACGGGCGATGCCAAGCGGGCCAAGAAGCATGCGGCCGAAGCCGATGCGCTGCTCCGCCGGCCTGGGCTGGGGCGGCTGTTGAACGCGCAGGCGGCCGAACTTGGGGGCGACGCCCAACGGGCGCGGCGGTATTGGCATGCGCTGGCAGAGCGGCCCGAAACCGCTCTGGTCGGCGTCAAGGGCCTGTTGGCCCAGGCCATGACCGAGGACGATGCCGACCGCGCCCGGGGGCTTGCCGAACGGGCGGCACAGCTGCGCCCAAAAGACCCGGCGATCCTCCAGACGCTCTACGACTTGCAAAGCCGGGGCTATGACTGGGCCGGGGCGCGCAAGACTCTGGCAACGCAGCGCAAAATTGGCGCGGTCGAGCTGGCCGAGGCCAATCGGCGCGAGGCGGCGCTTGCCCTGGCGATGGCCGAGGAGGCCGACACCGGCGGTCAGGCCGAGGCGGCGCGGCGCAATGCCACCGATGCGGCCAAGCTCGATCCCGCGAACCCGGAGGCGGTCGGGATGGCGGCCCGGCTCTTGATCTCCGATGGGCAAAAGCGCACGGCGACCCGGCTTCTCAGCGGCGCCTGGCGGACCGCCCCGACACCGGCACTGGCCCGCTTGTTCGCCGAGATCGAACCGGAGGAGAGCCCTGAGGCCCGCCGCGCCCGCTTCTCGCGCCTGTTCGAGGCCAATCCCGAGCACCGCGAGACGGCTTTTGTCCGCGCCGAGTTGGCGCTGTTGGCGCGCGATTGGCCTGGCGCAAGGGCCGCGCTGTCGGCCATCGACGAGGCCGAGCCCTCAACCCGCAGCTGCGCGCTGATGGCCGCGATCACCCGCGGCGAGGGTGCGCCCGAGGCCGTTGTGCGCGCTTGGCTGGCCCGTGCTCTGGGCGCGCCCAGGGACGAAGGCCAGGACGAAATCGCCCAGGCTGCCATGCTGCCCTTGTTGGTCGGCGATGAGGCGGGGCCCAGCGAGCTCGGGGACACCACGAGCGGCTGGGCCCAGAGCGCCCGGCCAGAGCGCCCGGCCGATCGGGGACCGGCTCCGGCAGAGACCGTCGAGGCGGCCGACCCGGGCGACACCCCGGCCGAGACCGCCGAGCCCGCATCCCCCCCCAAACCCTGAGCGCTGAGCGCAAGGCGCCTCCAGACGCCACGATCAGGCCGGCACACCTGCGTGCCAAGGTCATGATCTCGATCGGTTTGTCCGACAGAAGCTTGCGCTGTTTCGCCTGATCCAGCAGCGGTCACTTCATGCCGCGAACCGTGCACGTGATTGGTTTTGCCTCAGTCTTCAAAGCGGTTTGCAGCGGGCCATCCGATGGAACTGCCATGCCGAGCGTCTTCTCGAATTCGTCACGGGGCTTTCGGTGGTGTTCCCGGAGCGAACATCGACGGTCACCCTCGGCTTGACCTTCCGATACAGCATTTGTTTCTGCGGCGCTTCCTCGCTGCCTATGCTTCCAAGTATCAAATCAGCCGCTCCAATGTGATCCGGGACCGTCCCGTGGCGTTGATCCGGTACCCTAAGAGATGACGGTCGCCCAGTTTATCGGAGTACAAGCGGCTCTGGGGGCGCGTTGATGCCCAAGGCACTGTTTTTCAGCACCTTCTCAGGCGATACTTGGACGAGGGGCCGGCATGCCAGCGTCGCGAGCGCGGCTAGAGCGAGGTCTGAGCTGATTGGGTCGGGTTCGGGTTCTCTTGGGGCGCGCCGCTGGCTGGCTCGCTCGGCGGCGACAGGCGCTCAGGTCGCATCGAGGCGCAGGGCGGGCTGATCCGGGCCATGCTCGCGGCGACGCCGGACATCACCGCCGGGGAGCTGCGCAGGGCCCTTGCCGATCCGGGCCACGCCTTCGGCTACGCCACCCGGCAGCGGGTCTTCCGCCGGCCTGGGATCACGCGGAAACGGCGCGCGCGTCGCTGCGCGACGTCATCGACGAGACCTGGGCGCCA